>VGHO01000005.1 GCA_016868175.1 Betaproteobacteria bacterium | reverse complement strand
AGCGCCTGGAGAAGCGATCGAAAGGGTCGGCCACCGGATCCCCGCAGCGCTCGGCATGTGTCACAGGCCGGTATCCGGGCTCGCAAGTCTTGATACACCGCCTTCCCAGGCGAACCCAGTGGCCGTATGGCGTATCCGCACTCACTTACCGTTGCGGGGGCAGCATCGGCTTTGCCTTCTGCAGCGGCTCACCGATTTCCCGTTTAACGATGCACGCTGTAAAAACGTCATCGCACCTTGACAGGCCAAGTGTACAGGCAAATGGACGCAGCAAGTCGGCGGAAAAGATGCTTGCGCCTGGGCGCCGCCCGCAGTGAGGGGCCGGGTTGCTCGAAGCATGCAACGATTTTTTCTTCAGGAATGCGAGCATCTTCCAGCCGGAGAGTGCGAAGATCTCGTGGTTCGATGCCAGTCCCGGGAATGCGGGTTGTGCCTCAGAAAACCTGCGCAAGGAGCCGTTATGCTTCACCGGGAATCGGAGGTTTCAGGCATGCTCACGGCAGTCCTTAAGGCACTCACGAGGCTCGTGATGGTGCTGGCGCTTGGTGCGGGAAGCGCAAGGGCGCAAGCGCCGGAGCAATGGGTGGAGTGGGGCGACCGGATCCACGGCGGTTTCGGCAGCCTGGTTGCACTTGGCATCCGGATCGGACTCGATGCTTCACAACGGCTCGGTGCGCAACGTCGTGAACTGATCGTGGACTACACCGACGGCCCCAACACACCGTGTGCCTGCGTGGTCGACGGAATTGCGATTGCGGTCTCGGCAAGCCTCGGCCAGCGAACGCTGAGGCTTGCGCATGCACGCACTGAAGAGGGCTTGCTTGCAAGAGTGGTTTTCACGCACCGAAGCCATGGGGGCAGTCTCAGCTACGAGATCCCGTACGAGGTACTCGGACTCATGCAGGACATCAACCGTGAGGAGCAGGCCGCCGGGAGGTTCCGGGCGGTGATGAGCATCGACCCGGCGCGACTCTTTCGGTTGGCGGGCAATGCGGGGCGAAATTGAGCGCAGCGTGCATGCGCGCTGCCACTGGCGAGCCCTTCGCACGCTGCTACCATCCACGCTCCACGCACGATGCGGGCGCACGCGTCTCGGCCCGCCGCGTGGCTGGTTGGTCCTGATGGGAGGAGTAATGCTCGAACAGTATCCGATGACGATCCCTGACTGTGTGTTTGCCTGGCGCTGCGTGGCCATCGTGGATCCGTACACGCCAGGATCGGTGGCGGGGAGCGTTGTTGACGTCGGCCCCGGCTCGGGCGGCAGGGCTGAGGGCCCCTGAGGCGGGCAATACCGTCACGGAGAGTTGCCGCGTACGCTCCGTTCACGGTCCCGGCGATCGAGCCGCTTGGGGAGCTCCACCTCGAAGCCGGGCTGCGTCGTGATCTGGATGCCAAGACCAAGCCACGGGGCTCGCTTGGCAGGCTCGAGGCGCTTGCGATACGGTTGGGCTTGATCCTGGGCAGTCAGCGGCCCCAGTTGCTCGCGCCGCAGCTGTTGATCTTTGCGGCGGACCACGGTCTTTCCGCGCAAGGCGTATCGGCGTATCCGACCGCGGTCACCCGGCAGATGGTGCGCAATTTTCTTGCCGGGGGCGCTGCGGCATCGGTGCTCGCGCGGCAGCATGGTCTGGCGCTTGGAGTGGTTGACTGCGGTGTTGCAGCCAGCTTCGAGCCCCAGGAGGGCCTCTACCATGCCAAGGTGGAGGGTTGCGGTTTTGGCACTGCCGACGCGAGCCAGGGCCCGGCGATGCGCCTGGAGCAGGCAGTGCAGGCGATTCACAACGGTGCGCAACTGGTTTCAGGTCGCCCCGGCAATGTGCTGATTCTGGGCGAGATGGGCATTGCCAACACGTCGGCAGCCAGCCTGTTGATGGCACGCCTCACAGGCTTTCCGATTGCGCAGTGCGTGGGGCGCGGTACCGGGCTCGACGATGCGGGGCTTGCGCGCAAGATCGCGGTGCTGAGCGCTGCGCTTGCAGTCAACGCCCGGGCCCTGCTGCCCCTCGAAGTGCTCGCTGCGCTGGGAGGCCTCGAGATCGCCACCATGGTGGGCGCAGTGCTGCAGGCGGCGGCCCAGCGGCGGATCGTGCTGGTCGACGGGTTCGTCACGACCGCGGCGGTTGCGCTTGCCTGCGCGCTGGCTCCGGGCGTGCTGGAGCGCTGTGTCTTTGCCCACGTGTCGGCTGAAAGCGGTCACGCGGCGTGGTTGCGGCAGCTTGGCGCGGAGCCACTCCTCGATCTGGGTCTGCGGCTGGGTGAGGGCTCGGGCGCTGCGCTCGCGTGGCCACTGCTCGTGTCTGCGTGCAGATTGCTGGCCGAGATGGCCGTGTTTTCCCCGGACGGTGTTGTCGGGCAGCCCGCTCCGACGGACTGAACCTCGCCACCCATGCGTGAGCAGTTGCGTCGGGAAGTTCTGCTCGCCGCAGTGGCGCTGCAGTTCCTTACCCGCTGGCCGATCCGCTTGCCGATTCAGCGTGGATCGTCTGATGGCCCCGCCTGGGACGATCGCTGGCTTGCCGTCTGTGTGCGCCATTTCCCCGCAGTGGGCGCAATGATCGGCTTTGCGGTGGGTGCGGTGGCGTGGGGAGCGGCGCTCTTGTGGCCGCCCACCCTTGCGAGCCTGCTCGCCGTGGCTGCCGGTGTCTGGTGGACCGGAGCCTTTCACGAGGACGGTCTTGCCGACACCCTCGATGCGCTCGGTGGCAGTGTCGACCGCGAACGTGCACTCGCGATCATGAAGGACTCCCGGATCGGCACTTACGGTGCGACCGCCCTCATCCTCGTCTCGCTGATACGCGTGACAAGCCTCGCTGCGCTCGTGGCACTGAGTCCGGTGCTCGCGCTTGCGGCGTGCGTCTGGACTCACGCGCTCGCGCGCTGGGTGAGCGTGGCGATGATGGTTGCCCTGGCCTACGGGGGCGATGCCGAGCAGGCCAAGGCAAAGCCACTCGCACTGGGGGTGCCGGCGGGACAGGCGTGGCTTGCTGCCCTCTGGCTGATTCCCGCGGGCGTCCCGCTCGCGCTCTTCGAGCAGGGAGGTCTGGGACTCGCCGTTTCCTTCGCGGCTGCCGGAGTGCTTGCCCTCGGGATGCGCCGATGGGTCGTTTGCCGTCTCGGTGGCTACACCGGGGACACCCTTGGAGCCGCAGAACAACTTGCGGAGGCTGCGATAGGGCTCGGCCTGGTTGCCGTGCTCGCGGCGCCGCGATGAATCTGCCTGCGAACCCCGAAGCAGTAATCGTGTTTGCCTGGCGCCATCCCAAACCCGTAGGTGCAGCGGGTCGGTGTGTGGGCAGGGTGGATCTGCCGGTGGATCCCCGCAAGGCGCGGCGGCTTGCGTATCGCCTCTGTGAACTTGCACGCAAAAACCAACTGCCGCGCGAGGTGCTCACTTCGCCGCTGAGACGATGCGCCGACGTGGGTCGGATCCTGCGCCGCTGGGGCTGGCAACACCGGATCGACCCTGCGTTGCTCGAGGTGGACTTCGGGAACTGGGACGGGAGACACTGGAGCGCAATTGGGCGTGATGCGATCGACGCGTGGTGCAATGACCTTGCCCACCGGTGCCCGGGTGGCGGCGAGAGTGTTGTCGATCTCCTGAGAAGGGTTGCTGCATGGCAACCGGGGTGCGCGCGGCTGCTGGTGGGGCATGGAGGCTGGTTGTCGGCAGCAACCTGGCTCGCCGAAAACGGGGCAGCGGCCATCGGCCGCGCGATCGACCCGGGCGAGTGGCCTGCGGCACCCGCCTACGCCTCGTCTTGCAAACTGGTGGTGCCGTTGGCGCCCGGAGGCCACGCTGGGTACGGGCGGCCGTGACGTGCGTGGCAAGATGCGCCTGGCGTTGGGGGGCTTCCCCACGGGAGTATCGACGATGCATGGATTGCCAAGAAGCGCGCCTGCCGATGCGCCGCTCGACCCGATGGAGGCACTGCTCCAGGGGCCCTTTGCGCCCAGGCACGATGAGTCGGACTTCGTGGATCTCCCGCTGGTCCAAGGCAGGGTGCCCGAGGACCTCAACGGCGTTTACTTGCGCAACGGCCCGAATCCCCGCTTTGCACCGCTTGGCCGCTACCACCCTTTCGACGGTGATGGCATGGTGCACGCCGCTCAGGTGCAGGCGGGCGCGGTGCGGCTGCGCAATCGATGGGTACGCACCGACGCATGGCAGCATGAGCAGGCAAATGGTGCGGCGTGTTATCGGGGTATCCGGGAGACCCGGCAGGGGCTTTCCGAGCGGCCCCTGAAAGACAGTGCCAACACCGACCTGATCGGGCATCGCGGCAGAGCCCTCGCTCTCTGGTACCTCGCGGGCGATGCCTGGGAACTCGATCCCGTCAGCCTCGAAACGCTCGGGCGGCATCCGGCGGTTGCAGCCCAGGGCGGCAAGATCTCGGCGCACGCGAAAGTCGACGAGCAGTGTGAGGAACTGCTTTTCTTCGATTACGGCATCGAGGCCCCCTACCTGCACTACGGTGTCGTCGGGCGCGACGGAAGCCTCAGCCACCGGGTACCGATCGCACTTCCGGGCCCCCGCCTGCCGCACGACATGGCCATCACCGAGCACTTCACCGTGCTTCACGATCTGCCCCTGCTGCACGACCCCGGGGCCTTTGCGCTCGGGCGGCACAAACTGCTCTTTCGCGCGGATCTCCCCGCGCGCTTTGGCGTGATTCCGCGCTACGGAAGCCCTGCAGCCTTGCGCTGGTTCGAGTTCTCGCCCTGCTTCGTCTATCACGTGGTGAACGCCTGGGAAGAACACGATTTGCGCGGTCACTGGGTCACGATGGTGGGATGTCGCTACATGCCGGCAAAGCGTGCCGATGGATCGATCGATACGCTCGAAACCGCGCGGGATATCGCAGCCCTGCGGATGCGTGCGCGCCTTTGGCGCTGGCGGATGAATCTCAGCACCGGGCAGGCCGAGGAGTGCTGCCTCGACCCGGAGCACAACCTCGAGTTCCCCACGGTGAACCACGCACGCGTGGGTCGCCCTACCCGCTACGGCTACCTGGCTGATCAATGCGAGCAGGAGGTGCTGCAGTTTCCCGGTCTGCGCAAATGCGATCTCGCAAGCGGTACCACCCTGTCGTCGTGGCGCGAGCATCCCGCCGCGAGTTGGTACTCGGAACCTTGCTTTGCCGCAGCCAACGGGGCAAGGTACGAAGACGACGGCTATCTCATCGCATTCCAGTGGAATGCGGCAAGCCAGCGGCAGACGCTCGACATCTTCGATGCGCACGACCTCTCGAGCGGCCCGATTGCGCAACTGGCGCTACCGCGGCATGTCCCCCTGGGCTTTCACGGTTGCTGGATGGCGGACTCGCGGCTCGGGTAGGCTCCCAGATGCGCCCAAGGCGGAGAACCAGGGGTCAAAGCCGCCCTTCCTTCATCGTCGCCTGCAATCGCCACGTGCCATCGCGAGGTGAACCCCATGAACCCACAACCATCGCCGGCATGCGTGTCTTTTGCCACGGTTAACCTCGACGACAAGTACACCCTCCGGCAAGGCTTCGGTTTATGAGCGGTATCCAGGCCCTGGTGCTCGCAGGCGGTAGCGGGTTGCGCGGGTCGGCGTGGTTAACCGATCCAAGGCGCATTCACGGCTTCGGCACATGCAGCGTGGCAGGCGCGATCTGCGTGCCGAAGTCGCCCCGATGATGGTGGACCTGCTTCCGGCGCAGCAGCGCGTGAGCGAGGAGAACACTGGTGCCGCGGTACAGCCGACGCCATCCTCCGGAATCTCGACATCATCCAGGCAAGTCGACCCGAGTTTGGGGTGATCCTCGCCGGCATCGCGGAACCCATGCGCTTGAGCGGGAGGGCCATGCTGCCACTTCAGAAAAAGGACCCTGCTGCTACTTGAGCGGGAGGACCCTGCTGCTACTTCAGCGGGAGGACCCTGCTGCTACTTGAGCGAAAGGACATACCTTGCAAGCGCCCGGGCATCCGCGTCGTTCACTTGCGGTTGGGGCGGCATGATGTCCTCACCCCATACCCCGCTACCTCCTGATCTGATCTTGCCTGCGAGGACTTCCACCGCGTTGCTGTCGTTGGCGTACTTCGCCGCGATTTCGTTGAGTTTCGGGCCGTACTTTCGCTTGTCAATCTGGTGGCATGCGAGACAGTTGCTCTTGACGAGCAGGTTGTAGTCGGCCTGAACACTGGCCGCATGGCCCATGAGATAGCCAAGCGCCAAAATCTTCCCGAGGAATCGCATAAAGAAACCTTTCGCCCGAACGTGGGCCCCGAATCCACCGTCCACAATGGATCGCACGCGGGGTGGAAACCCAATCGAATGACCGTTAACACAAAACACCCTGCCCGATGCGACTCGAGCCGGGTGGGGGCCGCTACTTTGTGTAGACCCGGCGCCTGTCGGGAGCGTGAAGCCGCACCGCCACCACGCCGCCCGACCAATGCCCCAGATACCGCCCGAGTGCTGCTCAAGCACTGCTCAGGCACCGCTCGAGCAATGCTCAAGGGAGCCGCCCGAGCAATGCTCAGGTAGTGCCCAGGCATGACTCAGGCAGTGCCCAGGCACACCTCTGGCACACAGGCTTTCGGCGACGAACAAAGCAGTGAGGGACTCACGCCTTGCTGCGGTGCCTACTCGGGTGTGACGCGGATGATCACGCCCTGGTCTTCAAGCGCAACATAGAGGTTGCCGTCTGGCCCCTGGACCGCCGCGCGGAATCGCCCGGTAACGGTGGGCCACGACACTGACTCCACGGTGGAACTCAGGCCGTCGGCGCTGATCTTGAGCACATCCAGGCGGTTGCCAACGGGTGTGCCGTGGATCCCGATCCCGGAATATCCCACGATCATGCTGCCGTCCCAACTCTTCCACTTGGCTCCACTGAGGAAGGTATTGCTGAACATCCCCTGCGACAAACCGTTGTTGTTCCAGGCCGGAGGCATGGCGTTGGGATAGGTCTTCAGGTCGGTCATCGGCATGAAGGCGGCGCGCAGTTTGGGATCCATCGCACCCATCTGGTTGGGCGAATAGCCACAGTAGTCATCCGGGCACGGTCCCCTGCCCGCCATGTTGGGGCGCGGATCCCACCCTGCATTGCCCCCGTTGACCAGTGCGGTTACCTCGTCGCTATGCCAGGGCCCATTCTCGGCAGTGAAAGGACGGTTGTCCCCCGGGCGGAAGGCGATCCCTTGCGGATTCCGGTGGCCGTAGGTGAAGACCCTGGGATCGAAGCCTGCGGGCGGCGTATTGCCGGGCGCGGCCTTCCCATCGCGATCCACCCGCAGCACTTTCCCACCGATGTATTTCGGGTCCATGGGACCAGAGCCGCGGTGATTGTCACCGGTGGTGACGTAGAGAAATCCGTCGCCGGGGCTGAAGCGGATCCTTCCGCCGTTGTGCGCGCCTGGTCCACCAAAGGGGTGCTTGCTCGCCTTGGGCTTGTAGCCGATATCGGGAACGATGTCGGTTCGGTTCGATACCGTCCTGAACGATGCGTCAATCGTGAAGCGCATCACCCGGTTGGAAAGATTGTTGTTCAGATTCGAACTGGAGTAGACATAGACAAAGCGGTTCGCACTGAAATTCGGGTCGATTGCAACCCCCATCATCCCTGCCTGACCATCACAGAACAGATCTGCGCTCGAGGTTGCATAGCCGGTGGACCCGCCAATCCCGTGGACCTTGTTGATCGTGCCCGAGGGGAGACGTACCGACAGCCCGCGGCACTTCTCGGTGAAGAACAAGGTTCCGTCCTGAAGAAATGCCATGTCCCACGGCAACTCGAGTTTGGTGACCACCTCTTCGGTGGACAGCACTGGGGTGGACGCAATTGCGCCACCGGATACGGCGAGTGCGGCGCCCAGCAGCGCCGCCTTGAAGGCCTTAGCCATGTTGTTGTCTCCTTGGGTTGATGATCAAACGGGATCCACCGGACCGCCTCGCCCGAGAGGACTCGGGTCTTCGTTGCCGGTTGATCGTCCGTATAGGTGTAAGCATAAACTTACCGGATCGAGAATAACCGCCTTTCCCCCCTGGCGATGAGCAGTTGTAAGCAAGCCATTCCAACTTCCGTTGTCAGAACCCGCAGCGGTCCTGGTGGGCTGGACCCGGCGCCGCGGAGTGCACTTGCTGGTGATGCAGCGTGTACTTGCTGGTGATGCAACGTGCACTCGCTGGTGATGCAACGTGCACTCGCTGGTGATGCAACGTGCACTCGCTGGTGAAGCAACCTGCACTCGCTGATGAAGCAACCTGCATACGCCGGTTTTGCAACCTTCAACCTTCGGCTACTCTACGCGCATGCTGCCTGCGTTTCGCTCCCTCAGCCTCTTTGGCGCCCTGCTGCTCGCTGCGACGGGGGGGTACGCGGTGGCCCAGTCTGCACTTCCTCCCTGCCCGGAGCAAGGGAATGCGCCTTGGCACAAGTGCTGGGGCACGCGGTTGTTTCCCGACGAGGGCCTCTACGTTGGTGAATTCCTGTATGTGATGGGCGAAAGCCTGCGGCACGGTCAGGGTATCGAGTACCGCCCAAACGGAGCCGTGGGTCGTGCCGGTCAGTGGGCCTACGGACAGCTCGCTCGCCCCCACGCGATCGAACCGGGCGACTTCCCGTTCAATCCAGCACCCACGCCTGCGCGCTAGCGCGCGCCCCGCCCCGACTTCAACGTTCTCGACTGCCTGAAGGGTGCGCCCGGACTGACGCGCGCTACCCGCGGAGGGTGGATCCTTCGATGATGATGGGTACTTCGCTGGCTGGCGGGGTGTTTCGGCTTCGCTGGCAGCGTACGATACCGTCGATCATCACCATCCCCACGCCGGGGATGTCGCCAAGCTGAACGCTGTTCAGCAAATCCCTGCCGGCCGAATGTTGAGCCTTATCAAGAAAGACTAGATCTGCGGGCCGACCCACTTCGATCAGGCCCTGAGAAAGCGAGCGCATCCGGGCCGTATTGCCGGTGGCAAACCCAAACACGATTTCGGCAGGAATCTCGGCCATGCTGGCGATCAGGGCGATCAGCCTCAGGATTCCCAGCGGTTGCACCCCTGACCCTGCCGGCGCATCGGTGCCGAGGATCACCCGATGGGGGCACTTGAGTTCCACCGCGTGGCGCGCGGTGAGGATGGCGATGCGTTCGTTGCCGTTGTGCACGATCTCGAGCGCTCGGGTGCTCCTCTCGCAGAGCATGCAAACCGAGCGGTAGGACAGCGAGGTGTGTCCGCCGTTCACATGACCGATCACATCGGCATCGGCCTCGAGCACCACATGCTCGTCGATCAGACCGGAGCCCGGAATCGAAGGCCCACCCGTATGGATCGTGCTCTGAATCCCGTGCTTTCGCGCCCATGCCACCATGACGGCGGCTTCGTTGCCAGCCTTCACCGAACCCAACCCGATCTCGCCCAGGAGGCGAACCCCGGCCGAGGCCATCTCGGCAAAGTCCTGTTCCACCATGCCCTTTTCGACCACCGGGGCGCCTGCGAGCACCTTCACGCCACCGCCAACACCCGCTGCGCGCATGCCATCGAAGGCACGTTGCGCTGTGATGGCAAGCGCCTTCACACCCAGGATGTCCTTCGGTCGGCCGGGCAGGTGCACCTCGCCGGCCGAGATCATGGTGGTGACTCCACCATGCATGCACGCGTCGATCCAGCCGAGCTGACTCTGGCGTGGGGTCCAGTCACCGAACACCGGATGCGTGTGCGAGTCGATGAGCCCGGGCGCGATCGCGGTACCCCTGCAGTCGATCACCCGATGTGCGCCAGCGGTATCGCAGTCCTTTTCAGCGCCAACGGCGCGGATCAGGCCGTCCTCCACCACCACGGTGTCGGCATCGAGGATCGGCTGATCGATGTCGCCCGAGAGCATCAGACCAACCCGCCGAATGACCACCTTCCCCGAGCTTTCAATGCTTGCTGCCAAGGCCATGCCTGCTCCCCCTTTGAGCCAACGGCTCCGTTGATGCGCCCGGTGCCCGCAGCGACATGCGATGCTTGTCACGACGACGCGCGAGACGCCGCGAAATCCACGGTCTCACGATCAACGCAGTCCGTCGCCGCCCTTGATTTCGTGCTTCTGAAGTCCGCCCACGCGAGCGAGCGGTCGTCCGCTGTCGGTGACGGCCACCGCCACCACAATCTCGCCCGCACGCGGCGCATCGGTCACGCGTGCTTCGATTGCATCGAAGTGGCTGCGTACGAAGGCAGCGTCCTTGTGTCCGAGCGGCACGTCGATTGCGGCACCCTGGCCACCCATCTTCTTTGCCGAGGGAACAAGTGCTGCACCCTTGTCGACCGCCTTGCGAAGGGGTGCACCGAGCTTCGGATGCAGGATTGCGGCAGCATGCTCAAGCTCGCCTGCCTCACCCACGATTGCAGCCTTGCCGTAACTTTCGGCGGCAGCCGGATCGATACCCAGGGCGCGCACACAACGTTCGCCCAGGAGGCCCCCGAGCTCTTCGCCAATCGCAACGAGTTCGTCGAGTGTGTCGCTGAACCTGCCCGCGTAGGGGTTGGCGATCACTGCGATCGCCAGGGCGCGCCGGGTGGCCGGCAGGATGGTCTGCCCCATCTCCCGATGCGTTTCCTCGACCGATACAACAAGTTTGCGGATCTGGGCTGACATGCATCGTTCTCCTCAAGAAATGCGTGCACCGAACAGAGGCATTGCTCAAACGGCGAGATACTGGCTACGCACCGCATCGTTGGCGCTCAAGGCCTCCATGCTGCCCTGAAACGCGATCCGACCCTTTTCGATGATAAAGGCGCGATCGCCCACCTCCTGGGCAAAGTGCAGGTTCTGTTCCGAAAGCAATACCGCAACGCCCTGGCGCTTGAGCTCGGCGATCGCCGCGGCCATCTGGTCGACGATGACCGGCGCAACGCCCTCGGAGGGCTCGTCGAGCAGGATGCACGAGGGGTTGCCCATCAGCGTTCGTGCAATGGTGAGCATCTGTTGCTCGCCTCCCGACATCCGACCCCCGGGTCGATGCGGCATCTCGGCGAGGTTGGGAAAGAGTTTGCCGATCCTCGCGAAGTTCCACACCGGGACCCCGGCGCGGGGTGCCTGTCTGCCCACCTCGAGGTTCTCGAGCACGGTAAGTTCAGTGAAGATCCTCCGGTCTTCCGGCACATAGCCCAATCCCTTGCGAGCGATGACGAAGGGCTCGAGTCCGTCGATGCGCTCACCTTGAAAGCGCACAAGCCCCTGGCGTGGTCGCAGCAATCCCGCGATCGACTTGAGCGTGGTGCTCTTGCCCGCGCCGTTACGCCCGAGCAGGACCACCACCTCGCCGGCGTGTACTTCGAGCCCGACCTCAAAGAGAATGTGGGCCTGACCGTAGTAGGCGTGGAGTGCGCGCACCTCGAGCATCACGGTCATGATCCGGAACGCGATCCGAGATACACCCGCTGCACCTCCGCATTGGCGCGCACCATCTCGGGCTCGCCCTGCGCAATGAGCATTCCGCGGTTAAGCACCATCAGGCGATCGGCATGCCGAAAGACCACGTCCATGTCGTGCTCGGTAAAGAGTACCGCCACACCTTGCTCGCGCACCAGTCGCGCAGTGAGCATCATCAGTTCGGTTCGCTCGAGCGGCCCCATTCCTGCGGTGGGCTCATCCATGAGAAGCAGCTTTGGGGCGTTGGCGAGCGCAATCGCAAGTTCGAGGCGCTTGAGATCGCCGTAAGCGAGAATCGAGCAGGGTCGCGGGGCCTGTTCGCGCATGCCCACCCGTTCAAGCAGTGCATCGGCCTCGGCAACGAAAGCCTCTGCTGCGGGCATCCAGGCGCTGACAAGCGCGCGATGATGCGAGAGCAGAGCCATCTGCACGTTTTCGCGAACCGTCATCGATCCGAAGGTGGCGGTGATCTGGAAAGTGCGCCCCACCCCCATGCGCCAGACTTCGCGCGGGGCAAGTCCAACAAGCTCTCGCCCCGCGAGTCTGATCGATCCCTCATCGGGGCGGAGTTGGCCGTTGAGCATGTTGAAGCAGGTGGATTTTCCGGCGCCGTTCGGACCGATCATGGCCAGAAGTTCGCCCGCTGCTACAGAGAAGGACACCTGCGTGACCGCCTTCACACCGCCGAAGGCCTTCGAGAGCTTGAGGACTTCGAGCAGCGGCGTCATTGTGCCGGGCTGCCGTGGCGCACCGGCATGAAGCGTTCGCGCACGAACCCGGCAATGCCCTGGGGAAAGGCGAGCACCAGCACGAGGATGCTCAGGCCGAGCATCGCACGCCAGTACTCGGTCTGCCGTGCCACGGTGTCTTGCAGCCAGGTGAAGGCGGCAGCGCCAACGAGAGGTCCCGCGAGCGTCTGGATGCCGCCCAGCAGCACCATCACCAAGCCGTCGATCGAACGGCCAACCCCGATCACTTCCGGGGAGATGCTCCCCTTGGAGAACGCAAAGAGCGCGCCCGCAAGGCCGCACATCAGACCTGCCAGCACGAATCCGGCCCAGTGCACCGCCAGGGCGTCGATACCGATCGCATCGGCGCGCAGGCGCGAGTCGCGTACCGCGCGCATCGCATAGCCCAAGGGCGACAGCAGCACACGCCGCAGGACCAGAACCCCGGCAACCGTGATCGCCAGGGTGAAATAGTAGTAGGCCCACTTCGGCGCGAGCCAGGGCGAGGGCCACACACCCACCACGCCGTTGGATCCGCCGGTCACCTCGTCCCACTGAAAGACCACCGACCAGACGATCTGCGCAAAAGCAAGCGTGAGCATTGCAAGATACACACCCGAGAGGCGCACACAGAACCAGCCGAAGATCAGCGCCCCAAGCCCGGCCACGAGTGGCGCCAGCGCAAATGCGGCCTCCATCGGTAGCGCAGCCAGCTTGAAAAGCAGCGCAGCTCCGTAGGCACCGAGTCCGAAATACGCGGCATGGCCGAAGGAGTGCATGCCACCGGGCCCCATGATGAAGTGCAGGCTCGCCGCAAAGAGCACTGCGACCAGGATGTCGATCATCAGGACGTTGAGAAAGGGCATCCTCGCGGCAACCACCGGCACCAGCAGGAGCGCAAGCAGCACCAGCCAGCCAAAGCGACGCAGCAGCGGGGGTGCGGGGCGAAGGGGTGCTTCGATCTCCGAGGCGTTGCGCGACAGTGCGGCCGGTTTTCCCAGCAAGCCCCAGGGACGCCAGATCAGCACAGCGGCCATGACCAGAAACTCCACCACCAGCGTGAGGCGCGAGAGCGAGAAGCTGTAGCCCAGGACCGAGATCTGCCCGATCGCAATGCAGAGCGCCTTGATCTCGGCAATGAGCAGCGCAGCCAGAAAGGCGCCCGGGACGCTGCCCATCCCGCCCACCACCACCACCACAAAGGCATCGCCGATTGCAGCGAGGTCGAGGAACTGGTTGGCGGGCTCACGGGGCAGCTGCAGGGCACCGCCCAGTCCGGCCAGAAATGCCCCCAGCATGAAAACACCGCTGAAGAGCCAAGCCTGGTTCACGCCGAGTGCACCCACCATTTCCCGGTCCTGGGTGGCTGCGCGGATCAGGATCCCCCAGCGGGTGCGCATCAGGATCCACCACAAAAGCCCGAGCACCAGCGGCCCCACCGCGATCATCACAAGGTCGTATTCGGGGAACTGCCGGCCCATGATCTCCACCGAGCCCTTGAGGCCCGGGGCTCTGGGGCCAAGCAGGTCCTCAGGCCCCCAGACCGCGAGGACGGCGTCACGGATCACCAGCACCAGCGCGAAAGTGGCCAGCAACTGCAGCAACTCGGGCGCGCGGTAGATGCGCCGCAGGAGGATCAACTCCACGAGGAGGCCGATTGCGGCCACGACCGCTGCGGCCACGATCAGCGAAACCCAGAACCCAACAATGCCCGATCCGATCCGGCCCACTATGGTGTAGGCCAGATAGATTCCGAGCATGTAGAAGGAGCCGTGCGCGAAATTGACGATCCGCGACACGCCAAAGATCAGCGACAGACCCGCTGCGATCAGAAACAGACTCGAGGCGCTTGCCAGACCGTTGAGCAGTTGAAAGAGCAGACCGGAGACTGTCATCGGGGCGTTTCCCCTGCCTGAGGGCAAGGCCTCCGGCCATCAATCCTTCGGGCGCAGGCTTGCCACCTCGGCGTCCGAGGGCTGGAACTGCGCCCCGTCGGCATAGCGGAAGTCGCGCATCGTGCCGCGGCCTCCGCGCACCGTGGTGCGGCCAACGTAGGCCCCCATCGTCGACTGATGATCCTGAGGCCGGAACAAAACCTTCCCGAAGGGCGAATCGAACTGCAGCCCGCGAAACGCGCCGATAAGCTTTTCGGTGTCGGCGCTTCCCGCCCTGCTGATGCCGGCGCCCACAGCCTTGAGCGAGGCGTAGCCGACCACCGACCCGAGCCGCGGGTAGTCCTTGGTGCGCTTCTGATAGGCATCCACGAAGGCCTTGTGTTCGGGCGTGTTGATCAGGTCCCAGGGGTAGCCGGTCACAAGCCAGCCTTCCGGGCTTTCCTCCTTGAGCGGGTCGATGTACTCCGGTTCCCCGGTGAGCAGGCTCACCACCTCACGTCCCTTGAAGAGTCCCCGGGTATTACCCTCCCGGACAAACTTGGCGAGATCGGCGCCAAAGAGCACGTTGAAGATGGCATCGGGTTTGGCGTCGGCCAGCGCCTGGACCACCGCACCTGCGTCCACCTTCCCAAGGGCGGGCGCCTGCTCGACCACAAATTCGACGTCTGGCTGACGGGCGCGCAACAGCGCCTTGAAGCTGGCGGTTGCAGACTGGCCATACTCGTAGTTGGGATACACGATTGCCCAGCGCTTCTTCTTCCAGGATGCCGCCTCGGGCACCAGCATCGCCGTCTGCATGTAGGTAGACGCCCGCAGCCGGAAGGTGTAGCGGTTGCCGTTCTGCCATACGATCTTGTCGGTAAGTGGTTCCGATGCAAGGAAAAATATCTTCTTCTGCTTAGCGAAGTCGGTGAGCGCGAGGCCGATGTGCGAGAGGAAGGCGCCCACCAGCAGATCCACCCGTTCCCGGCTCACCAGTTCCTCGGCCACCCTGACCGCATCGCCGGGGTTTGCGCCGTCATCGCGCGAGATCACCTCGATCTTGCGACCGGCCGCACCGCCGGCAGCATTGATCTCGTCGACCGCCATTTCCCAGCCCTTGCGGTAGGGGTCGAGAAAGGCGGGCTGGGCCTTGTAGCTGTTGATCTCGCCGATGCGGATCGGGCCTGCTTGCGCTCGCACTGCAAAGGGCAGGGCACCGGTGAGCACAGCGGCAGCCGGTGCGATGCCGCTTGCAAGGAATATGCGTTTTTTCATGGCGAACCACCTCCAGGTTGATCAGGGACGAAAGGTACGAGAAAGGGATGACAGGGACGAGGGATTTCAGGACGCGACGATCGCTGCGGGGACCGGCGCACATCGCGCGCGGGCGATGTTGGCGCGGCGCGGTGCGGCGGTTTGGACCCAGCAGTCGGCGAGCGCCAGCAGGGCGTGGGCAATCCGACCTTTGGCGCGCAAGGCATTAGCGCAGGCAAGGCCATGCGCAAGCGCGCTGCCAACGGCTTCCCGCGGCAGGGTATCGACCGCAACGGTCACCGGGAGGTCACCGAGATCGGAGTCATCGCGTACTTCGCGGGCCGGGCGGCGGAGGACCGCGGGATGATCCAGATTCACATGGTTGGCGATCACGGTTGCAGCAGCGTCGGCGGTGGCTGCGTCGGCCGCGAGCACAGTGACACTGTCGGCGATCCCGAGAGAGAGGCTGCGCCCACGCCAGCCGGAGGTGGCAACGCCACGCCAGGGCGACGGGCCCTCCACAGTGAGGTCGGCATCCACCTGCGGTGCGTGCACCCTGGGCACCACGCCAACCCGCCAGCGCTCGCCGGGCGCAAGATGCAAGGCGATGTCGCCGCCGTTGTTGATGTAGGCGCGCGCAATCCCAGCCCTGCGGTAGCAACCGATCAGATGATCGGCAACGCTTCCCGCCACAGCCGCCATCGGGGTGATGTAGAGCCCAGCCCGCGCATGAGGCAGGCAGGCCCGGACCATGCGCTGCGCAACCGGACCGCGCAGACCCGGCGGCAAGGCGTGGGTGGTGGGAAGCGGAAGGCGCAGCGTGGCGAGCTCGCGCACAAGGGTTGCAAGCACCGGCTGGAAGGCCTGCCAGCATTCCTCATGCGCCTCCCGGCAGACCTCCGGTTGGCCCTGCGCTTCGATCAAGAGATCGATCGGACCGTGCTGGAAGTGCCAGCGGCCGTCGGCGAGCATCGCTCTTGCCGGGCCGCCTCGTGGTTCCTCGGGACTGCCGCGCGGTTTCTCCGAAGTCCCGTCCAGTCCCCCGGGTGTGTTCTGTGCACTCACCGGAGCGACTCGAGCGGCCAGGGGTTGTGCGGGATCCACGGGATCACGCGATGCGGATCGGTGGCCCACACATCCTCGAGGCGGCGGATCCGGTCGGTATGGCCTCCGAGGCGCTCGTAGTCGAGGCGACGCATGGTGAACTCGATCGGAGCAACGATCGCCGGGGTGGGTACCGAGCCGAAGGAGCCTGCGGGCATCCGGGTCACATCCACCATCACGGTGATTCCGCCGCCCGGCCAGATATAGGCGGGAGCGCCGGCGCAAGTGACGCGCGTGAGCAGGTCCTTGATCGACCGGGTGAGAAGAATCGGGTTCTCGGTGACCCCGGCGCGCAGGCTTCCACCTGCGCCCCCCACAAAGAGCACAGTGACGAGGGAGGGTTCGCAGTTCTCGCCGATGCGATCCACCACGGCCTGGAGCGGGGCCGGCATGGGCACCGCTCGCGCAAGAAGCGCCTCGTCGAGGACGTAGTACTGCGCGTGCTCGCCCGTGGTGGAGACCATCAGCAGACGCAGTCCGGGTCTTGCCACTTTGGGGTCCCAGCCCTCGATGATCACCAGCGGATCGTCGATGTCGGTGCCGCCCCAGCCGGTTCCCGGATTGGCAACCTGGAAGTAGCGCCCCGGCGTGGATTTCCTTCCCCGGATGCGGATCCCCGTGGGAGGCATGTCGAGACACTTGCCCGCCTGGTGTTCGCTCAGCACGCCGGTGATGTGATCGTCCACCACCACAACCTCGTCGGCATGACCGAACCATTGCCGGGCAAAGATGCCGATCGCTGCCGAGCCGCATCCGACCCGCATGCGTTGCTCTTCAACGCCGTTGACCACCGGCGCCTTGCCCGCCTGCACCCGCAGACTCGCACCGTCCTCGATCACAAGGTCAACGGGCTGCTGATTGCCAAGCCGCTCCATCAGTTCGCAGGTCATGCGTCCCTCGCGCCGCGAGCCCCCAGTGAGGTGATGCACGCCACCGAGCGAGAGAAATTGTGAGCCGTACTCGATCGTTGTGACATGACCTACCGCCTCGCCCGCGAAGCGCACGGTGGCCTGTTCCGGGCCGAGGTAGCGGTCGGTGTCGATCTTGATCTTGAAGCTGCAATAGCTGAAGATGCTTTCGGTAACCACGGTGACCATGTCAACACCCTGCTGGCGACTCGCCACGATGAACGGGGCGGGTTTGTAGTCGGGGTAGGTGGTGCCGCTGGCCACGCCCGACACAAAAACCGGCGCGTTCTGGTGCAGCAGTTGGCCGTCCCACTCCTGAGGGCTTGCCGGAACCAGTACCGTGCCGGGCCGGGTCATGAGCACCACCGGATCCATGCGCTGGAGTTTCCCGTGCACATTGCCCCAGCGGTCGCAGGCACCAAGCCGGCCCTCGCTGATCTGGCAAAGCACCGGACAGGCGTCGCACAGCACCTTGTTGACCGCCATGTTTTCGGGGGCCTTCGCCTTCACCACTTGCGCGGGCGCCGGATCCGGGGTTGCCGGACCCGCGCGGAGATTGCGCAACGGCGGCGCAGACTCGCTCACGCAAGCGGCCCAGACATCACTGCAGTGCCCCAGCCGAGGCCAGCAGTGCTGCGCGAAGCCGGTCGGGGGTGACCGGCACCTCGGTGATCCGCACCCCCGTGGCGTCACAGATTGCGTTGAGGATCGCAGGCGCTGTGGCGATCAGTGCGGGCTCGCCCACTCCCTTCGCACCGAAGGGTCCGAGCGGCTCGGGGTCTTCCACCAGATGCACCGTGATCGGCGGTACGTCGCCCACGGTAGGGATGAGGTAGTCGTGCAGGTTGTCGGTGCGCTGCGCCACGTAGTCTTCCATCAGCGCAAGGCCGAGACCTTGCGCGATACCTCCGTGGATCTGGCCCTCGACCTGCGTTGGATTGATCGCACGCCCCACGTCGTGCGCGGCATGGATTGCGAGCACCCGCACCGTGCCGAGCGCAAGATCCACTTCAACCTCGGCGAACTGCGCTGCAAAGCCGTAGGTGGCGTAGGGAACCCCCTGCCCGTCGCCATCGAGTGCAACCGTGGGCGGGTTGAAGCTTGCATGACCCACCGCGATCAGTCCCCGCGCATCGCAGGGCATGCTTCGTAGCGCGCGCTCGACCGGCCCGGCGCGGATCCTGCCGTCCGCGAGGTGGAGTTGGGCGGGTTCAAACACGCCGAGGAGTTCGAGCAGGCGCGCACGCAGGTCCAGCGCAGCAAGTCGGGCTGCATTGCCCGACACGAAGGTCTGGCGCGAGGCCGAACTCTTGCCCGCATCGAGGGTGAGCGAGGTGTCGGCGCCGGTCTGGTCGATCAGGGCGAGCGGAACACCGAGTGCATCGGCAGCGATCTGGGGCAGGATGGTTGCGGTGCCCTGGCCGATTTCGACTGCCCCGTTGAAGAGCACAAAACGACCGTCGGGCTTGAGGCCGATCTCCATGGTGGAGGGATTCGCCATGGCGGTATTGCCGATGCCGTACCACATGCAGGCGATTCCCAGGCCGCGGCGCAAGACCGAAGCATCCCTGCCATGCGGATCCGAGGCCGACCATGTGCAAGGCCGAAGCGACGCGGAGAGGCTTGACAGGTCGCGGCGCCATGCGTTGAGCGCAGCGCGCGCCCGATTCCATGCGGGACGGAGCGCGTCGAGGCAGGCGCGCAGACCCACGCTCGCAGGCAGCAACTGGCCAGTGGCAGTGTGATCTCCTGCGCGCAAGGCGTTGGCATGCCTCAACTCGAGCGGATCGGCGCCGATCCGGGAAGCAAAGGCGTCGATCAGTGCTTCGCCGAGGAGGGTGGACTGGGGAACACCGAAGCCGCGGAACGCTCCGGCGATCGGGTCGTTGGTGATGACTGCACGGGTCAAGGCCCGCACTGCGCGCCATCGGTAGGGGCCTGCCGCGTGAATCGGTACCCGGTTGGCCACGGTGGGTCCCCAGGAGGCGTAGGCTCCGGTATTGAAGTCTCCGGCAAAGTCGTAGGCCAGCAAACCTCCTGCGGCGTCTCCGCTGAGTGTTGCCGACATCACCGCCGGGTGGCGCTTGGTGGTGGACAGCATCGACTCGGGCCGCTCGTAGACGATGCGTGCAGGACGGCCGAATCGCCTTGCGGCAGCAACAAGCAGGGGTTGCACCGAGAGGTCGAGCTTGCCGCCAAAACCGCCGCCCACCGCAGAGGGTCTGATGCGCACCTGCTCCGCATCCAGCCCGAACATGAATGCGATCTCGTCGCGGTCCATGTAGGGGGTTTGTGTGCAGACGAAGAGCGTGACGCGTGGATCGCCAGCGTCGGTATCCCAGGTGGCCCATCCGGCCTCGGGCTCGATGTAGGCGTGTTCCACATGCTGCGTGCGCATGCACAGCCCGAGCCGATGCGCTGCGCCCCGCTCCACCGCCTCGAGATCGCCCGAAACCACCCGGCCGCGGCACAGGATGTTGTCGGGCCAGCGCGCATGCACTGCAGGGGCCTCCGGCGCGAGTGCAGCATCGATACCCCTGAGCGGCGCGAGTTCCTCCCAATGAATCGGCAGCGTGGACAGGTCGAGCGCTGCAAGGGCATCCTGCGCGCCCACCACTGCGGCGATCGCCTCACCCGCGAAGCGCACCTCGCCTTCGGCAAGTGCCGGCTGGTCGCGCAGCGCCGCAAAGATTGCGAAGCGGTTGTGCGGTATGTCTGAGGCCGTGAGCACTCCCGCAAGGCCAGGGTGCTCCAGTGCCCATGCCTCGAGATCGCCGAAGCTGAAGCGCGCCCGAGGGTAGGGGGTACGCACGACGCGGACCCACAGGGCGTCCGCAGGGGCTTCGTCGGCACCAAAACGCTCGAGTCCGCTAACCTTGGAGCGGGCGTCGAAACGCTCAACCCGCGCTCCAACCGCTGAGCCCGCATGCACTTGCGCGATGGAAAGGCTGCCGGGCGCAGCGCCGGGGCCCGCCGATTCACCTGCGATTGCTGCTCCGGCTGCGGCCACAAGGGGGCGCTCTGCCCGCGCCGCAGTGAAGCGAGGATCCGCTTCTGAATCGGCTGCGGCCAGAACCGCCTCCACGATCTTGCGGTAGCCGGTGCAGCGGCAAAGCACACCGGCCAGCCCGTCGAGGACCTGCGCCTCGGTGGGATGCGGATGGCGACGCAGCGTGTCGGTGGCCGCCATCAACATGCCAGGCGTACAGATCCCGCATTGCGCCGCACCGTGGTCTACGAAGGCCTGCTGCAGTCGCGAGAGCGTGCCGTCGTGGTGGGCGAGTGACTCCACGGTTTCGATCCGCATTCCGCGACACTGTCCGGTCGCAACCAGGCATGCGCAGGCCTGCCGGCCATCGATCAGAACGGTGCACGCACCGCAATCGCCTGCATTGCAGCCCACCTTGGTGCCGCTGAGCCCGGCCGCAGTGCGGATCACGTCCGAGAGCCGCTGTGTTGCGCAGGCGGCAGGCACCTCCACGATGCGGCCGTTGATCTCGAGAGGCAGCACCTGGAAGAGCTGCCGCAGGCCTGTGTCGGAGGGCTTGTTCATTGCGCGGCGAGTGCACGTGGAATCAGCGTGCACAGTGCGTCGCGCCGGTAGCGCGCTGTGCCGCGAACATCGTCGATCGGTGCCAGCACCTCGAGCATGCGGTCTTTCTCCTCGATCAGAAGTTGTGCTGCGCACGCCGCAGCGCTTGCCACGGTGCAGCCCACAAGGCGCGCTTCGAGCGCTTGCAAGCGCTGTGCCACCTCCGAGCACGCCCCCACTGCGATCGCGCAGCGCTGGATCCGTCCCGAGTTATCCACATCGATCCGCACGCTGATCATCGTTACCGAGATCACGAGGAAGCGCCGATGGCCGAGTTTCAGAAAGGTCGATCGTGCGCGCGAAGTGGGCAAGGGGATGTCGATGCCAACCAGCAACTCGTCGGGCGCAAGGGCAGTACGCCGGTTGCCAAGGATGAAGGAAGCAAGAGGGAGCTGGCGCGTGCCACCTGAGCTTTGCAGCGCAACCGAGGCGTCCAGGGCCAGCAGAACCGGCACTCCGTCGGCGGCTGGCGATGCGTTGCACAGGTTGCCGCCCAGCGTGCCCCGATTCTGGACCTGCCGCCCCCCGACCTCGGCTGCAGCCAGTGCAAGTGCCTCGAGGCCAGCTGGAAGCGGAGTTGCGCGCAGATCGCTCCAGGTGGTGAGAGCGCCGATGCGCAAGGTCTCGGCACCCTCCGGGCTCCGCGCGAAGTGGATCCCCCTCAGCGCGGCAATCCCTTGCAGATCCACGAGCGGGTTCCTGAAGGGGCGCTGTGAAAGCGAAGCGAAGAAGTCGGTTCCGCCAGCGAGCGGACGACGGCCGCCGTGCGCCATGAGCCCAAGGGCCTCTTCAAGGCTGGCGGGGGAGTGAAGCTCGGTGGATGCTGGAAGGGCACTCATGACCTGCGCGGATACTAGCGCAACACAAACACCGTGCGTGATCAGGTTAGCCCTGCTGCGCTCCGCGCGCCAGCGCCTGAAGTCGCTGCCTCATGGTTTGGCGACCGTTTTTCTCTTTCCGCCTGACCAAGGGTGGCGGCGGACACCGTGCCACATGAGCGGGGCTGCAGCCTTCTCATGGGGCGCGCCGTAACGCTGCGGCACGCTGGATCACCGCCTCGCGCTCTGCGGGGCTCAGGCGCCCCAGGTTCCTTAGCTGCAGGGCCATCCGCGCGTTCTGGCTCAGGGCTTTCTCGTGGCGCAGCAGAAAATCCCAGTAGAGGGTGGTGAACGGACACGCTGACGCGCCAGTGCGCAGCGCCGGGTTGTAGCGACATCCGGTGCAATTCCCGCCCATGCGCTGGATGTACTTGCCGGTGGCCACATAGGGCTTGCTTGCCATCAGGCCGCCGTCGGCGAATTGGCTCATCCCCAGCGTGTTGGGAAGTTCCACCCACTCCACAGCGTCCACATACACTGCCAGGTACCATGCGTGGACCTGCTGCGGATGCACCCCGAGGAGAAGTGCGTAGAGTCCGGTTACCATCAGTCGCTGGATATGGTGCGCGTAGCCGTGCCGGAGGGTTTGCGTGATCGCATCGCGCAGGCAGGCCATGTCGGTGTTGCCGGTCCAGTACCAGGCAGGCAGCTCCTGGTCGGCGCCCAGCGCGTTGAGTGCGAGGTATCCGGGCATCCGCATCCAGTAGATACCGCGTACATACTCGCGCCAGCCAAGAATCTGACGAATGAAGCCTTCCACGCTTTCGATCGGTGCGAGGCCTTCGTGGAATGCGCGCTCCGCGGCCCGCACCACCTCCTGCGCGGAGAGCAGCTTGAGGTTGAGCGCCGCCGAGAGTTGTGAGTGGTAGAGCCACGGCTCACCGGGCCACATTGCGTCTTCGTAGCGGCCAAACAGGGCAAGCCGCTCGGCAACGAAGCGGTCGAGCGAAAGAAGCGCCTCCCTGCGGGTTACCGGCCAGTCAAAATCAGCGAGGCTTCCCGGGTGGCTGGCGAAGCGTTGCCCAACCAGCGCGATCACCTCGCGCGTGAGGGCATCGGGGGCGAAGGCGACGCGGGCGGGAAGCGCACCGGGGCCCTTCGGTCCGAAGGACTCGCGGTTGTCGTGGTCGAAGTTCCACTGTCCGCCCTCCGGTTCGCCCTCGCGCATCAGAATGCGGTGCTTTTGCCTCAGTTCCCGATAGTAGTATTCGAGGCGCAAGGACTTGCGACCCTTCGCGTGCGCGGAGAACTCGCCAGGTGTGGAAAAAAAGGAGCGATCCTCACGAAGTTCGAGGGCCAGCCCTGCCTGTTCGACCGTGGTGCGGATCGCCTGCAGAACCCGCCAGTCACCGGGAAACGTGAGCACCACGCTTGCCGGCCGGAGCGCAAGGATGGCAGCGCGGAGTTGGGCAGCGAGACTGCCCTGGTTGCCGGGGTGGTCGATCCGTTGGTAGTGAACGAGAACGCCAGCAGCCCGGAGCGCATCGGCAAAGTGCCGCATTGCCGAAAGAAAGAGCGCGATCCTTTGCTTGCCCGAGCGGACATGGGTGGCCTCTTCGTCGACTTCAGCCATCCACACTGCATCGCAGGCCGGATCAAACCCGTCGAAGGCCGAGGCGTCGAGGTTGAGCTGGTCGCCCAGTACAACGGTCAGGTTGCGCACGCCGACTGCCAGACTGGAGCGCTCAGGGCTCAGTGCCGGGGTCCTGTCTTCCGACAGGCCTCCGAGCAATACTTCACCTCGTCCCAGTGCCGCTCCCAGCGCTTGCGCCACGTCATCACACGCTGGCACGCCACGCAGATCTTGCTCGGCAACGACCTTTTGTTGCCTTTGAAGGTGCCCGCAGACGCGTGAGGCACCGGCGTGCGCTCAGGGCTTCTTGGCCCAGGCTGTACACCAGCCCTTTCCTGCCACCTGCTTTCCCGCGAAGAGAGGGCAACCACCCCAGGCGTCGGTGGCCTTGCCCTGGAAGATGGCGCAGTTGGTACACACTTGCCCTGCTGCGTACTTGGGGTACTTCTTGGTATCCACTTTTGTGGCGTCGGCCACGTAGCCAAGTGCCTGTGCTTGCGGATCTTTCTCGTCGAGTTTGGCCTGCGCATGGGCGGCAGTGATATGGGCAGCACCTGCTCCGGCGATCGTGAGCATGAAAACGCGTCGGGAAAATGTCATGACAATCGAGGGGGCGGAGAGGGGGGGGGAGGGCGTTGAGGAGACTCCGCAGACTCCGGTGCACCGCTGTGACTAACGCCAGCGTATCCAATGCGTTGACGGAAACCGGATCAGGGCCAAAGTCCTTCGGCTCCACCCGCGGAAACCCTGCGAGAACGGGCAGTCTCCGAAATGTGGAAGATACACCTGCGCGCGCAGGAATTGCAGAAAAAACCGAGTAAGATCTTCGAGAAATACCTTTGCAGAATCTATCCATGGGGGTGATCATGCCGAAGACCGGGCTTCCAACGATACTCACCGCCCATCCCGAGCGAGTCGCCGAGCGGGTTGTCCTCACGCCCGGGGACCGAAGCTATCTCAGGATCGGCGCGATCGCGCGACTCACCGGCATCCCCCAGGCCACGCTTCGTGCCTGGGAAACGCGCTACGAGGCCTTCAAGCCACTGAAGAGCGCTGGCGGCCAGCGCCTCTACCTGCCCGAAGACGCAACAAGGGCCACCTTGATCCGCGTGCTCTCGCGCCTCGGACACAGCCTGCCCGCTGTTGCGGGCGCATCGCTCGACACACTTCTCGCGCTCAAGGCAAGGCACGACAGGGAATATCAGAGGTCTGCACCGCTGGCGCAGGCGCGGCGTGCGGTTTCGCTTCTGGTCTGCGGTGAGGCACTCGCCGTGCGCCTGATCGAGGTCTCGCAGGCTCCGGGGCTCGCGCAAAGCGGACTTGAAGTCACGCGGGTGATTGCGGGCTTCGACGAGGCGCAGGTGCTGGGTTTCGGCCACACTGTCGACCTCGTGGCGATCGAGTTGGTGTCGCTGCACCGGGCGCAGAGCGCTGCAGTGGCGCGTCTGGTGGCCGAACTGCCGCAGGCTCGCTTCCTTGTGCTCTACCGCTTCGGGCCACAGACCACGGTACGGGAGTTGCAGGCGCTTGGCGTGAGCGTTTGCCGTGAGCCGGTGGACCACCCGGGTCTGCGCCTTGCGGTCGCCGCATTGCTTCCGGAATCGGATGCGGATGCGAGAGCCGCGCACGATTTCGAGTCTCGCGCACCCCATCCGAATGCCGCGCCAGCAACCGGGGTAGCCGTATCTGAGCCGCGGTTCTCCCTGGGCGTCCTGCAGGCGGTTCAAGCGATCCCTTCGAAGCTTCCCTGTGAATGTCCCCGCCATGTTGCCGAGTTGCTCGCGCAATTGATGGCCTTCGAACGCTACAGCAGGGAGTGTCTGGGCGGCACTCCACACACCCACCCCGGTGGTGCCCTCGATGCCGGGCCAGGCACCATGTCGCCCGACGCCAGTCTCCTGCATCACAGGCTCTGGAGGGTGGCGGCAGCGTGCCGCGAAAGGATGGAAGACGCCCTGGACTGGGTTGCAGTACACGAAGGGATCGACATGGCATTGCTCGACCGCCAGGGCACGTCGAGGCTTGCTTCGCCTCGCACTGGATGAGCGGCGGTTTCCGCCCTTGGTTACAACCCGGCCTGCCCGCAGATGGCGCTGGCGACCGGGAGGCGGGAGCTTACTTGGGGATCACCACGCTGTCGATAACGTGGATCACGCCGTTCGACGCAGTGATGTCGGTACGGGTGACGTTGGCGTTGTCGACCTTCACACCGCCCATGGTGGAGATCGTGAGTTCGGAGCCCTGAACGGTCTTGACCTTGCCGGCTTTTACGTCCTTGGCCATCACTGCGCCCGGCACCACATGGTAGGTGAGCACTGCGGTGAGCTTGGCCTTGTCGGCGAGCAGCCCGTCAAGAGTGGCCTTGGGGACTTTGGCGAAGGCCTCATCGGTGGGTGCAAATACCGTGAAGGGCCCAGGACCCTTGAGCGTGCTCACCAGGCCGGCCTTCTGCACCAGACTCACGAGCGTGTTGAAACTGCCGGCGCCCGAAGCGACGTCGACAATGTCTTTTGCCTGCACCGTCAGGCTGGCTGCGGCAAGCGCCGCTGCAATGATCAGCTTTTTCATCGTTAAACTCCGAGGGGGTTTGAGGAATACCATCTCCTGAGGTTAGACTGTTTGCATTGAGGTTCTTTGACAAAGGCTCTGCAGTTGTGGGGACATCGGGTTCAAGCATCGAGGAGTCGGCCGGTATGCAACCGGACAGCCTTGCGCAGTTCGATGCCTCGCGCGCGCAGATCGAGGCGGCAAGTGCCCGTATCCCGGGAGGCGTTTCGAGCAACTTCCGACTCGGGATCTCCCCCACACCACTCGTTTTTCAACGGGCCGAGGGTCCGTGGCTTCATGATCTCGACGGCAACAGGCTCATCGACTACTACCTGGGTATGGGTCCGATGATCCTCGGCCACTCGCCAGAGTGTGTGCGCAGCGCGGTTATGGGGCAACTCGAAAAGGGCATTCTCTACGGCGGACAGAGCCTGCTCGAGGCCGAGGTGGCCACACTCTTTTGCGAACTCGTGCCGTGCGCGGAAAAAGTCCGCTTTGCCGGCTCGGGGTCCGAGGTTGTGCAGGCTGCGCTGAGGCTTGCGCGCGCAGCCACGGGCCGGCAGCGCGTGATCAAGTTCGAGGGCCACTACCACGGCTGGTTGGACAGTGTTCTGGTCTCGGTGGGACAGGCGGTTGCGGCAGGTGCGCCGCGTGCGGGCGTTCATGCGGATGCGCAAAGCGCGGCAACCCGGACTGCTCTGGCAGTGCCAGGCAGTGCCGGGCAGGACGCAGGCTCATGGGAGCATCTGGCGGTGTTGCCGTGGAACGATCTGCCGCTGCTCGAGGCGCGGCTGGCGGTGGGTGACATTGCCGCGGTTCTGATGGAGCCTGCGATGTGCAACGCTGGTGCGATTGCGCCTCTTCCCGGCTACCTTGAAGGCGCGCGTGCTGCATGCACCGCCACCGGCACGATCCTGATCTTCGACGAGGTGATCACCGGATTTCGACTCGCGCCAGGAGGTGCGCAGGAGCGATTCGGTGTCACGCCCGACCTTGCCACCTTCGGCAAGTGTCTGGCCAGCGGATTCCCGGCCGCGGCCCTTGCAGGACGCGCCGAAATCATGGACCTCTTTGCCCACGGCGGTGTGGTGCACGGGGGCACCTACAACGCCCATCCGGTATGCCTGGCTGCAGCCCTGGCAACCCTCCGTGCACTGTCGGACGGCACCGCAATCGCTGCGATGGAAGTGACCGGCAAGCGCTTAATGCAGGGAATCGGCAACATCCTGCGGGAGCACGGAATCGTTGCGCAAGTGGCGGGGTTTCCGCAGATTTTCCATGTGGCCTTCGGACTCGCCGAGCCGGCACGCCAGGTGCGGGACCTTGGCAGGAGCGATCGACAAGGCTATGTGCGCTTTTGCACTGAATTGCTCAGACGTCGGGTGCGTGCGCTCGAGCGAGGCGCCTGGTTCCTTTCGTCTGCGCACGACGACGCCGTGATCGAGGCAACGCTCCACGCGGTCCGTGGGGCGGCCCAAGCCATCCCACACCCCGATGACGCGCAATAGACCGGTGCGGTCGATCTTGCAACTCCGGCAGCTGCCGCCCATGCGGCTCCTGCCGCTCCTGCGGCTTCTGCCGCTTCTGGTGCTTCTGCTGCTGGGCGTCCCTGGTCTTGCCGGAGCAGCCCCAGGCGCAAGGGCCGAGGTGGTGCTCAAGCCCCCGGCGCAGTTGAGGCTCGATGGAATTGCACCGATACCGCAGGCCCTGGCCAAGGCGATCGGAGGCTACGCGGAGTTGCGGGGGCATCGGTTCATGGACTGGCACCCCACCCGACGCGAGATGCTGATCAGTCACCGGAGCGACGGCGACGCGACAGCGCAACTGCACCTCGTGCGCAACCCCGGTGGGGCCCTGGAGCGGATCACGAGCGGATCGGAGGCAATCAGCCTTGCCCGCTTCGAACCGGTACGCGGCGACTACCTGCTGATTGCGCGCGGAGCAGGTGGTGATGAGGCTTTTCAGTTCTACCGTCATGACCTTGCCGACGGCAGGCAGACCTTGCTCACCGATCCCGCGCAGCGTCACGCCTTCGGCGGCTGGTTGCGGCGCTCGGGCAGGGCGCTGCTCACCGCAGTACCGCTCGACCGCACAGCCGAGTTCGGGCGACGCGACTCGGTGAGTACCACCGTGTGGTCTGTCGACCCGCGCGTGCCCGAGGCGCGGCGGCTGATTGCCGAACTCGAGGGTGCCGGCTGGTGGGCCACCGAGGTGTCCGAAGACGAACGCTTTGCGGTGTTCACCCGCTACGCGTCGGTGAGCCGCTCGGAGGTCTGGTTGCTCGACCTCCATACCGGCGCCTCACGCCGGGTACTGCCCCGGGCTGGCACCGACACCCCGGGCGCCTACCTTGCTGCGGGCTTGAGCACCGACGCGCGCTGGCTTTACTTCCTGACCGATGCCTTCGGCGAGTTCCGCCAGATGGCGCGACTGCATCTGGGCACGGACCAGGTGGAGCGGATCGAGACCGAGTTGAACTGGGATGTGGGCGACGCGTCGCTTTCGCGCGATGGCGGCTTGCTCGCTCTGGTCTACAACGTGGACGGCCTGCGCGTCCTGCGCATGGTGAGTACCGCAACACTGCGCGAGGTTCCCTTCGCAAAGCTTCCCATGGGGAGCGTTCTCAACGTGGTCTTCCACCCGCAGGGCGAGGAACTGATGGTGGCGATGGACCGACCCCAGGGGCCGGGAGAGGTGCTCGGGGTGAGGGCCAACGGGGAGATCGAGAACTGGACCCGCGCGGTGGTGCCCCGTGGGCTTGATGCATCGCGTTTTGCCGAACAGCAGCCGATCTTCTGGCGCAGCTTCGACGGACTCACCATCAGCGGTCTGATCGCCCGGCCATCACGCAGGCATGCCGGTCGGCGACCGGTTCTGATCAGTATCCATGGCGGGCCCGAGGCGCAGTCCACGGCAGGCTTTCTCGGCCGTTGGAACTACCTGATCGAGGAACTCGGGGTGGCGATGATCTTTCCCAACGTGCGGGGATCCTCCGGTTATGGAAAGCGCTTCCTCGCACTCGACAACGGCTTTCTCCGTGAGGATGCGGTTCGGGACGTGGGCGCACTGCTCGAGTGGATCCGCGACCAGCCCGACCTCGATCCTGAGCGGGTTGCAGTGATGGGCGGCAGCTATGGCGGCTACATGGCGCTCGCCACAAGTATCCACTTCGGGGAGCGCATCCGCTGTGCGATCAGCATCGTGGGCATCTCGCATTTCGTGACCTTTCTCGAGCGCACCGAGAGCTACCGCAGGGATCTGCGGCGTGCGGAATACGGCGACGAGCGCGATCCTGCGATGCGCCGCTTCCTCGATGCGATCTCCCCGCTCACCCAGGCTTCACGCATCCAGCGCCCGCTCTTTGTGATTCACGGACGCAATGATCCACGGGTGCCGGTGTCGGAAGCCGAGCAGATCGTTGATCGGCTGAAAACCTCCGGGGTGCCGGTGTGGTATCTGCGCGCCGACAACGAGGGGCACGGATTTGCCCGCAAGGAAAACGCCGACTTCCAGTTCTACGCGATGCTGATGTTTCTCGAGCAGCATCTCATGGGCAGCCGCGACCCCGGAGCGCAGCGGTGATCCCGCGTCATTCTTCCCCGAGCATGGTGGCCATGATGTCGGTCCACGACACCATGCCGGCCAGCTTGCCATGTTCAAAAACCGGAAGATGGTGCAGGGTATGGTCGGCCATAAGGTTCATGCAGGTTTGCAGCGTGTCGTCGATCTGCACCGTGATGAGGGAAGTGCTCATGATGGCGTCAACCCGCACTGCCTCGGCATTCTTTCCGAGAGCAGCCACTTTGCGCAGGTAGTCCTTGTCGGTCACGATGCCTAGGAGATTCCCTTCGTGGGTGATTAGGACTGATCGCACCGTTTCCTGCCGCATGGTACGCATTGCCTCGGCAACGCTCGTCAGGGGGCTGGCTGTGATGAGGCGCAAAGGCTTGGCCTGAAGTAACGCGCGAACGCTATGCATGACGGTGTTTCCTCGAAGAAATGAAGTGGTTTTCTCTAGTTCTGGCCCACTTACCCTGGAGAGTAGAGGCAATGTACCTTAACCCCGCCACGGTTCCCGCCGCCTCGATCGAAAGTAGAGTCTCGGCGGTTGAGCACATTCTCGAGCGGGCCGGGGTTGCGGTGAAGGAGGAAGTTGCCCAGCTCACCCAACTTGCGCAGGAGCAGTGGATTGCGCAAAACGGGGCCCGACTTGTGGCGCGATCCTGGGTTGATCCGGGTTTTCGGGAGCGACTCCTGCAAAACGGCATGGCTGCTGCGGCCGAGTTCGGACTCGGCATGCCTGCGCATCACCGCTGCCTCGTTGTACTCGAGAACTCCGCAACGATCCACAATGTGATCTGCTGCACGCTGTGCTCCTGCACCGCGTTCACGATCATCGGACTACCCCCCGACTGGTACAAGGATTTCGAGTACCGCTCGCGCATCGTGCGGCAGGCGCGCACCGTGCTCGCCGAGATGGGGCTGCAACTCGACCCTGCCGTCGAGATCCGGGTGTGGGACACCACCGCCGACACCCGCTACATGGTGCTTCCCCAGCGACCAAGGGGTACCGAGGGCTGGAGCGAGGATCGTCTCGCTGCAATCGTGACCAGGGAATCGATGATCGGCGTGCAGCGTCTGGAGGTGTGACTGTGGATGGCGTGCACGACCTCGGAGGTACACAGGGATTCGGTGGGGTGCGCTATGCCCCCGGGGCGCAGGTGTTCCACGCGGCGTGGGAGATGCGGGCCAACGCGCTTTACGCACTTTGCGCACGCCGCGGCATCATCAACATGGACGAGTACCGCCACGCAATCGAACGCATGGAGCCGCGGCACTATCTCGGCGCGGGTTATTTCGAGCGCTCGCTCACCGGGCTTGCCACGCTCCTGGTTGAAAAGGGTCTCGCCACTGCGCAGGAACTGAACGTGCTCGCCGGGGGGCGATTCCCTCTCGCCCTGCCGGCTGCAGCGGGCCGTGTCAATGCGCCTGGCCGGCACCGCTATCAGGCCGGTGACGCAGTGAACGTCCGTAACGAGCACTTCAGCGGGCATGTGCGCATGCCCGCCTACATCCGGGGCAAGTCCGGCGTGGTTGTCGCAGTGTCGCCTGCCTACCCCTTCCCCGACGCGCACGCCCACGGCCTCGATGCAGAGCACGAGCCCACCTACGACGTGCGGTTCCGTTCGATCGACCTCTGGCCTGATGCCTGCGACGCGGCCATGGTGCATGTGGGGGTCTTCGAAAGCTACCTCGAGCCGGGCCGTGCGCAGCCACCGGTGGCGTCGGCGGGTGTAGCGCTTGCGGATTCGGCGTGAAGGCGTTGAGCGCGAAACAGCTGCGCCGTTTGCGCGAGCTTTGGCGCTCGGGCGGCTGGCCCTGCCGCGACACGATCGAACTCGAGCTGCTGGCGATGGGCCTGGTGGAGGAGGTTTGGCCCTCTGATCCTGCGCGCCTCTGCCAGATCCGGGTGAGTCGCGCCGGGGTCGAACAGCTTCACCAGGCGCTCGAGCACCACCGAAGGGCGCGCTCGCGCCACGATGCGCTGGTGGACAGGACCGCGCAGTGGTTGCTGGAGCAGGACCGCCTCGTCTTCCGCGAGTTTTCCTGTCTTGGCCTGGGTGGGGAGCGCTGGCGCAGGAGCCGGCCCGACCTCTTCTCGATCCGCCACACCACCCGTGAGTCCATGCTCTGCCCGCAGATCCATGAAATCAAGGTCAGTCGCTCCGACCTGCTCGCGGATCTGGCAAGGCCGGACAAGGGTATGAGCTACACGCAGATGGCCGGGCAGTGCTGGTATGTGCTCGGGAACTGTTTGAACAAGCGCCCGATCGCCGATCCTTCCGAGGTTCCGGAGCGATTCGGTGTGCTTCTCGATTCACCCGGCGGGCTGGAGGTTGCGCGCCAGCCCCCGCCGCACCGCGCAATCGGGCTTGGTTTTCCGGTGTGGATGGCGCTTGCCAGGGCCACGCCGCTCGCGCACGGCGGCCTCGCCTGCGCCGCGCAGGGTGTGCTTGGCGCAGGCGATCCGGGGTGCCACGACCCGGTGCGCAATGTTCCTTTGCGCAATGACCTGATCAGTCTCTGGGTACTCGCCGTTGTCGTTTTCTCCCTTCTCTCAACAGGTGTGCTTGCATTTGGGCCGCCGCCCGCCAAGCCGGCAACCACCCGCTATCACGGCGTGGAAGTGCACGACCCCTACCGCTGGCTCGAAGACACCTCGAACCGCGAGGTTGCACAGTGGATGAAGGATGCAGGCGCGCATGCCACGCAAACGCTTGCTGCAATACCCGGGCGCGAACGGCTCTTCGCTGCAATGCTCAACTACGACAGCGCAGTCTCAGCGCGCGTCGCGAGGCTCGCGCGCGAAGCGGGCGATCAATGGTTTTTCGAGCGCCGCGGTGCGGGTGAGGATCAGTTCAAGCTGATGCTGCGGCAAGGTCTGGGGGGCGCAGACCGGGTGCTCGTCGATCCGGAGCAATTCGAACGGGAAACCGGAAAGCCGCACGCGATCAACTACTACACACCCTCGCCAGGCGGGCGTTTCGTGGCTTATGGCATTTCGGCACAGGGCTCGGAGGCTGCTGTCCTGCACCTGCTCAACACCCGGAGCGGCAAGCGGATCGGAGCGCCGATCGACCGCGCAGACTTCGGCAATGTGAGCTGGTCGCCCGATGGCCGCTACATGCTCTTCACGCGGCTGCAGGCGCTCAAGCCAGGGATGCCTCCCACTGCAAAGTATCAGCGCAGTCAGACCCTCCTCCTGGAGCGCGGCGCGCCGCTTTCGCGCGCGCGGCCGGTTTTCGGGGCTGGGGCGCCCGGCACCCGGATCGCCGACACCGGGATTCCCTTTGCGGGGTTTACCCTTGATGGTCGCTGGGCGCTCGGCTTCGTGTTCAACGGCACCCAGTCGGAGATTTCGCTCTACCTCGCGCCCGCGCGCAGCCTCCTCCAGGGCCGCCCCCGGTGGCGCCAACTGCTGAGTCCGGACGACAAGGTCACGAGCGTGGCCTACATGCATGACACGCTCTACCTGGTATCGCACCGCGACGCGCCCCGATCGAAGGTGCTCGAGGTGTCCCTGGCCGGTTTCCACCTGGCGCGTGCCCGCGAACTCGTGGCGCCGTCCGAGCGCGTGGTGACCGCTGTTGCAGCGGCCGCCGATGCGCTCTACATCGAAGCGCGGGATGGCAACATCAAGCGGCTCTACCGCCACCGTTGGCGCTCCAGTGGCGTCGAGGAAGTGAAACTCCCCACAGAAGGGTCGTTTTCGCTGAGCGGCGGGGAGGGCAGCATGGGTGCTGCCGACCCGCGCTTTCCCGGACTGGTCCTCGATCTGCAGAGCTGGAACCGCGCACCGCGGATCTATGCGATCGATGCCGAGGGTGCTGCGCTCGACACAGGTCTGCAGCCCGCAGGGCCGCACGATGCGCCGGCGCAAGTCGAGGTGACCGAGGTGCAGGTGCCGAGCCACGACGGTGTGCTCGTCCCGATGTCGATCATCCACCGCAAGGATGTGCAACTCGACGGTAGCAATCCCACCTTGCTCTACGGCTACGCAAGCTACGGTTCCACCGAGGAGCCTTACTTCAGCCTCAGCCGCCTCGCGTGGCTCGATGCCGGGGGCGTCTTCGCAGTTGCCAACCCGCGCGGAAGCGGCGTGTATGGGCAGGACTGGTACAAGGCAGGCTTTCAGGCGAGCAAGCCAAACTCCTGGAAGGATTTCATCGCCTGCGCGGAATGGCTGATCGCGCGGCAATGGACTTCGCCGCAGCGGCTCGGGATCGTTGGGGGCAGCGCGGGAGGCATTCTCGTTGGACGTGCTATGACCGAGCGCCCGGAACTCTTCGCCGCAGTGATTCCGGCGGTGGGCGCGCTCGACATGCTTCGAGCCGAAGAAACCCCCAACGGTATTCCCAACATTCCCGAGTTTGGTTCCCACGTCTCGGAGTCGGGCTTCAAGGCACTGCTCGCCATGAGCACCTATCACCAGATCCGCGACGGTGTGAAGTATCCGGCGGTGCTGCTCACGCACGGCGTGAACGATCCGAGGGTTGAAGTCTGGCACAGCACCAAGACTGCAGCGCGCCTGATGGCGGCATCGGCAAGCGGCAAGCCTGTGCTGCTGCGCCTCGATTACCAGGCAGGCCATGGCGTTGGAAGTACCAAGCGTCAGCAACTCGAGGAGCGTGCCGACATGTTTGCCTTCCTGCTGTGGCAGATGGGACTATCCGGCTACTAGCTTGCCTTTCTGCTGTGGCAGACGGGACTGCCCGGCTACGCGCCGTTGTCGGGCGAGGAAAAGACTGCATGCTCGCCGCGCGCCGGGGCGGCTTCCCGACCGCTCAGCAGCGCAGCATAGAAGTCGCGCAGCGTTTGCGATCCGTGCGAAGGGGTCAGGTTTTCGTCGTAGCGGCCTGATGCAGCGTTGAAAACCAGCATCGACTCGGTGGCGTAGTAGCGCCCGATCCGCGCGAGCTCGGCCTTTTCGGCGAGCTGTGGAAGGATCCGGGCGCCCGTCGAGAGGGTCGCCACCAGCGTATCGAGCAGCGCCACGGGCAGCTTTCGAAGCGGCACCGCGCGCCCGAGCAGGTCCGAGAGGATCCCGGCCTGTTCCCGGGGAGAGATCGCGGGCCCGGGCCCCCCGATCGGAAGCACCTGCTGGTGCAAAGCCGGGTCATGCAGACAACGGATGAGATAGTCGGCGAGGTCGGTGTTGCTGATCG
>VGHO01000004.1 GCA_016868175.1 Betaproteobacteria bacterium | reverse complement strand
GGCGGCTACTCGGCGCATGGCGCGGGTGGATGGCCCCGGGCGGGTAGCGCTGTGCTATCGTCTCTCGGGCGGTTTTCACCATCGAAACGGCAACGCTCAGGCAGGCCGGGCGGTGGATGCGCAGTAGTCAGCGTGGATATTGCCCTCAACAAAACGGCTTCCTGCGGCGATGGCCTTGCGGGAAGCGCATGAATCCAGCGGGAGGTCAAGCATGGACGCCCAACAGTCCACCCAACAGGCTGCACAGCAACTGGCCAAGGATGTGAAGGCCGTGGTCGATGATGCCGAGGCGCTCTTGCGCAGCACCGCCGAACACACGGGCGAAGAGGTGAGGCAGTTGCGCGAATCGCTGCAGCGTCGCCTCAAGGAGGCCCGCGCCAGCCTGGTGGCTGCGGAGGAGCGTGTGGTGGCCAACGTGAAGGAGGCTGCAGCGGTCACCGATCGGTATGTGCGCGACAACCCATGGCAGGCGGTGGGGATCAGCGCAGGCATCGGTGCGGGCATCGGCTTTCTGCTCGGCTTGCTCGTTGGCCGCAAGTAGTTTCCGGCCGCTGAAGCGTCCTGACGGTTGCCGGGTGCAGCCTTCAAGACGGGCTTAGGCTCCCCCGCCACCCCATCCGGAAAGTCAACATGGGGCTCCGGCAGAGCCTTTTGCAGCTCGGAGCGAGCGCCGCTCTGGTGCTGCGGCAGCGGCTGGAGATGTTTGCGCTCGATCTCGAAGAGGAGATCCTGCGCATCGTGCTTGTGGTGCTTGGCGGTCTTCTTGCACTCATGCTTGCCTTTCTTGCGCTTGTTTTCGCAGGATTCGCTGTGGTGGTGGTGTATTGGGACGTGGCCCGGGTGCAGGCGATCGTGGGGGTGTTCAGCGTGTTTGCGCTCGGTTGCATGATCGTTTTGCTCCAGCTTCGGAGCCTGTGGCGTAAGCGCGCCCCTTTCCTCCAGGCTACGCTCGCCGAACTGCGCAAGGACCTTGATCTTCTGGCGAGCCGCGCGACCAATCCGCCGTGAGAATCCGGCTGAGTTTCCCGTGAGCCCCTGGCAGGGTTCGCCTGAGCCGGTTCCTGGCTTCCCGGCACCCCACGTGCGGGATTCCCCGTCGGGTTCCCCATGAGCCGCCTGCAGGCGATTGCCCAGCGCAGGCTTGCGCTGCAGTTCGAAAGCGAGCGCGAACGTGGGGCCCTGCGCCAGCAGGCGCCCTCGGTGGCGCTTGGACTGGGGTTCGCACTGGGCGGCTACCTCGCCGCACGCCGATGGGGTCCGCACCTGGCTGCTGCGGGATCCTTCCTGATCGCTGCAGCTTCGGCCTGGCGGATCGCGCAAACGCTGCGCGGCGCAAAGCGCCAGGACCGCTGACTTCAAGCGCGCGAAATTGTGGCAATCTCCGTGCAAGCCACGGTGAGCCGCGCTTTGGGCTCCACCCCGGAGAAGACACAACACAGGCTGGTTGGAGGAGCGCAATGGAATGCAGGACCAAGGCTGAAGGTGCCCACGCTGCGGAGCGTATCGAAGAAAGCGGTTGCAGAGGGGGCGGCACCGACCACAGCGTTTTCGGCGGGAGCATCGGCACGTTCGGCCAGGCGGGCGGCATCCGCGGCAGGCGGCGAGTGCTCGCTGCGGGCGGTTCCGTGCTCGCGATGGGATGCGCAGACTTGCTGCTGCCACACCCCACGGCGCGTGCGCAGGCGGTGCAAGGTCCTGCGGGGTATCCCAGCCGACCGATCACCCTGATCGTGCCATGGCCTCCGGGAGGATCCACCGACCGCCACTTGCGCAAGTTTGCCGAGGTGGCAGGCAGGTATGTGGGTCAGAACATCGTGGTGGAAAACAAGCCCGGTGCGGGAGGGATGCTCGGACCTGCCACGATGGCAGCTTCGGCCAGGCCCGACGGGTACACGCTTTCGCAACTCCCGATGGGAGCATTCCGCATCCCGCACATGCAGCAGGTTGCCTGGGACCCGATCCGGGACTTCACCTACATCCTTGGTCTCACCGGATACACCTTCGGCATCACCGTACGCGCAGACTCACGCTTCAAGACGATTCAGGAAATGGTGGACTTCGCCCGGGCGAATCCGGAAAAAGTCTCCGTGGGCAACACCGGGACGGGAACCTCACCGCATCTGGTGGTGGAGGAACTTGGTCTGCGCACCGGGGCCCGTTTTCTGCATGTGCCCTTCAAGGGCAATTCGGAGAACACGCTCGCCCTGCTGGGCGGGCACACCGACGCGCTCTCGGATGCTACCGGATGGGGGCCCAATGTAGACGCCGGGAAGATGCGCCTGCTTGTGACTTTCGGCGAACGACGCACCACCCGCTGGCCCTATGCGCCCACGGCCAGGGAGCTGGGCTACGGTATCGTTTCCAATTCGCCCTACGGGATCGTGGCACCGCGGGGACTTGACCCGAAGATCCAGAAGTTTTTGCACGATGCATTGCGCAAGGCGCTCGATGATCCTGAGCATCTGAAGATGCTCGAAACCCTCGACCAGGAGTACTGGTACAGGAGCAGCGAGGAGTATCTGGCCTGGGCGAAGCAGAGCGTTGAGTCCGAGCGCAAGCTGATCGAGGCGCTCGGACTGCTCCGCAAGCCCGCATAGCTGTGCGCTTGTCCCAGGCATCTGCGCGGCCCCTTGGATCTCCCGGAACCCGAGAATCTCCTGGATACCGAGAATGTTCCCGATACCGGGGATCTCCCGAATACCGGGGATCTCCCGGAACCCGCAGATCGTCTAGATTCCGAGGATCTTCTTCGCCTCGGCGAGGAGTTTCATGGATTCGCCGTGCTGACCGGCCTTGTGCGCTGCCTCCCCGTCGGCGCGCAGTTTCTTCACCTTGGCCATGTCGGCGTCGGCAACCTTCGGCTGGGTTGCCAGTTTGGCATCGATGGCCTTCATTTCACCGGGGCAACCGTGCGCAAGCACAGCACCGGAAAAGAGCAGCATGGCAACGGTCGTTGAGGTCTTGAACATGGTGCACTCCCAAAGGATGTTTGAAGCAGGCGCTCGGGATGCTGATGCGGGTGCAGGAGAGGCCTGCGGAAGGCTCCTGCCCGACCGCACGGTTCCGAAACCACAGAACCCTGCACATCCAACTCCGCAACGGATCCTACACGCACCGCGGCGCCGCGGTTTTGCGCACCTCTTCATCCTGGGGTTGATCATCGCGGTCGTACCCGCTTTGGTCTCGCCCGTGTCCGCGCAGCCCTCGGTGCGCTTTCTGAGTACTGCGGAACTTTATGCGCGCCTCGACGATACCCGGGCCGAAGTGCGCGAATCGGGTCGTCACTACATCATGGGGGTAGTGGATGCGCTCGTCTTTGCCCGTGATCCCGAGGTCTGCCTCGGTGCGCAGGCGCGACTCGACGATCTTGTGGCCGCCGTCCATCAGAGGCTCGCCTCCAGACCCGAACTGCTCCGCTACAACGCGGCCAGCGTGGTTCGGCAGGTTGTTGCAGCATCGCTCAAATGCAGCTGATTTCATTCACGAAACGAGGAGACTTTTCGATGCAGATTGATCACCTGGGTATTGATACCCTGCTTCAGCAAGCGGTATCCGAGGGGCGGGTGGCGGGCGTGATCGCCACGGCCTGCAACCGCGAGCACACCATCTACGAGGGAGCCTTTGGCGAGCGCATCCTCGGCACCGGAGTGGCGATGACCCCCGACACCGTGTGCTGGATCGCTTCGATGACCAAGGCGATCACTTCGATCGCTGCGGTGCAGTGCGTGGAGCGCAAACTGATCGACCTCGATGCACCGGCGAGCCTTGTGGTGCCCAACATCGCGCACGCACAAGTCCTCACCGGTTTCGACGACCACGGTCAACCGCAATTCCGTGCACCCAGGCGCGCGGTAACGCTGCGTCATCTGCTCAGCCACAGCGCCGGATTCAGCTATGAGATATGGAATCAAGACATTGCCAGGGTGCAGGCTGCGCTCGACATTCCAAGCATCACCTCCTGCGCGCGCAAGGCGCTCACCCTGCCCCTGCTCTTCGATCCGGGCGAACGCTGGGAGTACGGGATCAACATCGATTGGGCCGGCCTGATGGTGGAGGCGGTCAGCGGTCTCACCCTGGGTCGGTTCCTCGAGGCCAACCTCTTCGATCCCCTGGGCATGGGCAGCACCGCGTTCAAGATCACTCCGGCCATGCGGGAGCGCCTCGCGGGTACCCACTTGCGCGGTGAAGATGGAAAACTCGCCCCTTTTGCCTTTGAGCTCACTCAGGAGCCCGAGTTCGAGATGGGGGGCGGAGGCCTTTACAGCACCGCCCAGGACTACCTGCGTTTTGTGCGCATGATCCTCAATGGCGGTCAGCTTGGAGGCGAACGGGTGCTTCGCCCTGAGACGGTGGAGCTTCTCGGCCTCAACCACATGGGTGATTGCCGGGTTACCCGGCTGATCGCTGCCCATCCGCTCACCAACGACGCGGAGTTCTTCCCCGGCGTGAACAAGACCTGGAGCCTCGCCTTCCAGGTCAATCTCGAAGCTGCGCCAACCGGCAGGCCGGCCGGCGGATTGATGTGGGCGGGTCTGGCCAACTCGTACTACTGGATCGACCCAACCACCGGCGTTGGGGGTGTTTACATCACCCAGATGTTTCCCTTCGCCGACAAGGAGTCGGTGCCGCTCTTCGAGGCCTTCGAATCGGCGATCTACAAAAGCCTGCGCTGATCAACCCTCGCAGGTCCACGATCGCAAGGCGCACCTCGGTGCCAGGTGGAGTGCCACCGCTCCACCTGCACGGCAACTGCGCAGTTACTCCCCGCGGCGCCGCATTGCGGTTACCTCGATCTCGATGCGCATCTCCGGCGCAAGCAACTGGCTGATGACGGTGGTGTTGGCTGCACGGGTTGCGTGCAGATGCTTGCGCAAGACCGGCGCGACCGCTTCGAAATCCGCCCGGTCGGTGAGATGCACCACGATACGCACCGCGTCTTCCAGCGCAAACCCTGCCGCATTCAGCGCCGAGCCGATGTTGCGAAAGCATTGCTCGGCTTGCTCAACAACATCGGGCGAAATCGTCATGCTCGCATAGTCGTATCCGGTGGTGCCCGAAACGAAGCAGAAATCGCCGTCGACCACTGCACGGCTGTAGGCGGCCTTTGCCTCAAAGGTGGATCCGGAGGTGATCAGGCGTCGTGGCATGGCGGGTCTGGCTCCTTCAAGAGGTTCATGGTCAGCATATCCGGGGCAGCGGGTCGCCGCTCAGCCAGTCGACCAGGCGCCAGCCCCCCAGACGGGTCTGCATCACCACGCTGCCGGGTTCCCCGGCGCAAACCTCACCGATCGCTGCCGAATCGGCGCCGAGCGGGTGTTGCCGCATGGCGTGCAACACAGCTTGCGCCACTGCGGGGTTGCAGATCAGCACAACCTTGCCTTCGTTGGCGATGTAGAGTGGATCAAGGCCGAGGAGTTCGCAGGCTGCGTGGACTTGCGGCTTGACCACAAGCGCTTCCTCGCGGATCTGCAGGCTCACCTGTGAACTGTGCGCGATTTCGTTGAGCGCTGTGGCGAGCCCCCCGCGGGTCGGATCGCGCAGCACGCGCACGCCGGTGGATCCCGCCTCCAGAACGCAACGCACGAGCGGCGTGAGGTCGGCCGAGTCCGACACGATGGAGGTATCGAAGGCAAACGACTCCCGTCGCGAGATCACTGCAATCCCGTGATCGCCGATGCTGCCCGAGACGATGATCCTGTCGCCCGGCCTCGCAGCACTGCTGGCGAGCGACAACTCCGCGTCGAGTATCCCGATACCGGTGGTGGTGATGAAGACGCCGTCCGCCTTGTTGCGCTCGACGACCTTGGTGTCGCCCGTCACGATCGCCACGCCGGCAGCGCGTGCCGCATCGCCCATCGAACGGGCCAGCCGATGCAGATCGCCAAGCGGAAACCCCTCCTCAAGGATGAACGCCGCACTCAGGTAGAGCGGTCGCGCGCCCATCATCGCGAGATCGTTGAGCGTGCCGTGCACAGCAAGGCTCCCAAGATCGCCTCCCGGGAAGAAGATCGGCGACACCACATGCGCATCGCAGGCAACCACGAGGCGAGCGCTGGCGGCGGCAGCAGATGCCGGGCCATGGGCCGCAAGGCCGGGCAGCACTGCCGCATCTTCGGCGGTGTTGAGAAGCGGGTTGCGTAGCGCGGGCTCGAAGAGCTGGGCAATCAGCTGGGCGGTCGAACGTCCACCGGCACCGTGGTTGAGGTCCACCCGCCCGCGGAGCAGGTCAAGCCGTGGTGCGAATGGCTTCATCGCGCCCGGAAAGTGGCGGGTTCGCCGGGATGATCGGGTCTCGCAGGCCGGTGCGCGCCGGAAGGAAGGCGTCGCCGCAAGGCGCGTCTTTGGCCTGGAAGGGTTCGGGCGCCGGCGCTCCGTTCTGGGAAGGGGCCTTGGCATCGGGCTCCGGATGCGGCTCCGGATGCGGCTCCGCACGGGGCTTCGGCTGAGGCTTTGCATGAGGTTCCCGATGCGGCTCCGCACGGGGCTTCGAACGGTGCAGATACACCGCCGCGCACGCGCCCTCGCTCGAGACCATGCACGATCCGATCGGATGATCCGGGGTGCAGACGGTGCCGAAGATCTTGCACTCCCGCGGGTCCCGGATGCCGCGCAGCACTTCGCTGCAGGCGCAGGCCTTGTGATCGGCAACCGTGCGGTAGTGCATGAAAAACTTGCGCTCGGCGTCCCAGGGCGCGTACCGGTCGGCAAGTCGGAGCGCCGAGTTGGCGAGGGTGCCAAGACCGCGCCACTCGAAGGACTCGCGCCTCTGGAACACGCGCTCGATGCGCGCTTGCGCCTTGCGGTTGCCCTCGAGGGTGACCGCGCGGGTGAACTGGTTCTCGAGCGCTGCCCTGCCATCGTTGATCTGGCGCAGCAGGAGCAGGATCGCCTGCAGTACGTCGAGCGGTTCGAAGCCTGCGATCACCAGCGGCATGCCATGACGGCTTACCACCGGTGCGAAGGCTTGCGCGCCGGTGATCAGGCTCACATGTCCTGGCCCAACGATCCCATCGAGGCTTGCGCCCTGGCCGCTCGCGCCGCCTTCGAGAATGGCCATGATCGCCGGAGGTGTGAGCACGTGATTGCACATCACCGAAAAGTTACCGAGGCCCTCGCTGCAGGCCTGATCGATCGCAAGAGCCGTGGGCGGCGTGGTGGTTTCAAAGCCGATCGCCATGAAAACCACCTCGCGGGAAGTATCGGCGCGTGCGATCGCAAGTGCATCCGCAGGCGAGTACACCGTGCGCACGTCGGCACCCGCCGACTTGGCCTTGAGCAGCGTCATGCCCTGCGAAGCGGGTATCCGCAGCGTATCCGCATACGTGCACAGGGTGACGCCGCCTTCGAGCGCCAGCGTGATCGCCATGTCCACCCGGCCGATCGGAAGCACGCAAACAGGGCAGCCAGGTCCGTGAACCAGGCGCACCTGTTGCGGGAGCAGGTCGCTCAGCCCGTGACGGGCGATCGCATGGGTGTGCCCGCCGCAGAACTCCATCAGGCGATAGCGACGATCGGGGAGCGCCTCGGCGTGGATGGCCCGCGCGAGGCCCCTTGCGCGTTCGACGTCCCTGAATTCGTCAACGAAACGCATCGAAAAGCGCAAGCGTCTGGGCAGCCTCCTCGGCATCGACCAGAGCAATCGCATGGCCCACGTGCACGATCACATAGTCGCCCACCTGCACATCGTCGAGCAGTGCCAGCGAAACGCTCTTGCGCACGCCGCCGAGGTCGACCACTGCGGTCTGCGAGACGCCTAACTCAACGATGCGGGCCGGTACAGCGAGGCACACTGTGCATGCTCCTCAGGGCGGGGTGATTCCACGAGGCTCTCCCAGGGCTGCGGATCTGCCTCGAGGACTAGAGTACCGCACTGCGCTGCCAGAACCCCTTCAGGGCGTGGTGCATCCGCGGCGGGGTGTCCGGCGGCTTTCCATGCGCTCAGCCAGGCGCGAGCCACGAAAGCCTGTCCGAGCGCAAGGCTCGCGTCGCCATGTTCACCGTGCGCCATGAGCCAGGTCTGCAGTCCTGCCCGCTGCAGACCCGCGCAGAGTCTCTCGCGCAGGATGCGGTTGGCAAGACATCCACCGCTCAGGCACACCTGCCCAACCGCGCAGCGCCGGGCCCAGCTTGCGAGGCTGCGCACCAGCCCGTCGGCAAGACCGAGGTGAAAACCGGCTGCGGCGCGGTTCACTTGCGCCTCTGAGGCAGATGCTGCGCGGCTGGAGGCTGGCTGGTCGCTGCGCGGGCCTGCTGGGGCAAGTTCATCGAGGAGCTCCGACACCAGGTCTCCGATCGGCAGTTCGCTCTCGGTGCCTCGCACCCAGTGGCCCCGGTCCGACCCGTACCCGCCCGGAGGTGCAGCGCACACGGGAAGTTGCGCCAGGTAGCGCTCAGCCGCCGCCTCGAGGAGTTGCGCTGCCTGCACCTCGTTGGGCTGGGTGCTGCACAAGCCAAGCAGCGCTGCCATCGCGTCGAACCACCGCCCTGCGCTCGAGGTGGTGGGGCAGTTGAGGTCGCGCTCGAGCATGTGCAGCACGGCGGCTCTGTCTGCGCTCCACGCCGGTGCGCCCACGGGCAGACCGGTGGGGTCTTCGGAGGGGGTTCGCAACTGCGCGGTGGAGGGTCCCCGGCGCAGTCGCGCCGGGGCTGCCCCACGGGTATGGGCCCATGCGAGCGCGAGCCGCCAGGGTTGCAGCGTGGCCTGGTCGCCGCCTGGCATGGGCAGTCGCTGGAGGTGGGCAAGCCGCGACCAGCGGTGGGCATGCACGAGGAGTACCTCGCCGCCCCAAGCCGTGTCGTCGGCACCCCAGCCGAAACCGTCGAGCGCAAGCCCGAGCACCGGCCCCCCGATGCGGTGCTTTGCCACAACGGCTGCAACATGCGCATGGTGGTGCTGAACAGCGAGCACTGGAACCGCGTAGTACGCGCCGAGTTCATGGGCAATCCGCGTGCTGTAGAAGTCCGGATGCCGGTCGTGTGCGAAGGCAAGGATGCTCTGGCGGGGGTTTGCGAGCCAGGCTTCGACGGTGCTGCGCAGCGCCCTGCATGCGCCGGGGTTGCGCAGGTCGCCGTGGTGGTCCGACCAGAGCCAACCCTGATCGCTCGCCAGAACCGCCCGGTTGGCGAGCATGGCGCCGAGGCCAAGCACCGCCGGCGCCCGCTGCGGGTCGTCCACAGCCGCGCCGTCTCAGTTCGAGGCCGGAAGCTCGCGGGCCTCGACCTGGGCAAGTTCCTCCTGCAAGGCAGCGATGCTCTGGCGAAGACGCTGCGCCCTGAGGCGCTGCGCGCGCTCGCGCTTTTGTGCCAGCGCACTGCCGAGCCAGCCCAGCCAGGCATCCATGCCCTCACCGGTGTAGGCCGACACCCGCAGGATCGAGATCCCCGGGCTGATCTGTCGCGCCAGTTCCTCGCAGCGGTCTGCATCAAAGCGCACATGCGCAAGCAGGTCGACCTTGTTGAGGAGCATCAGCGACGCCGCTGCAAACATATCCGGATACTTGAGCGGCTTGTCCTCGCCCTCGGTTACCGAGAGCACCACCACCTTGGCGTCTTCGCCAAGATCCCAAAGCGCCGGGCAGACCAGATTGCCCACGTTTTCGATGAAGAGCAGGGCCCCCACAGCGTTGGGCGGGGCGTGAGAGGGGTCATGGTGAACATGCGGCGGGTGCGGATGGTGGTGATGGGCATGCTGTGGGTGCGGATGGTGGTGATGGGCATGCGGCAGGTGCGCATGGTGGTGATGGGCATGCTGTGGGTGCGGATGGTGGTGATGGGCATGCGGCAGGTGCGCATGCAACGCAGTGAAGGCGCGCTCCACCATAGGTGCATCGAGATGGCACCCTTTGCCGGTGTTGACCTGAACCGCCGCAACACCGGTTTGCCCGATCCTCTCGGCGTCGATCCGGGATTGCTGGTCGCCCTCGATCACCAGCAGGCCAAGCTCAGGGCTTGCGCGCTGTAAACGCAAAAGGGTTTCGCACAACAGGGTGGTCTTGCCCGAGCCGGGGCTTGATACCAGGTTGAGCGCAAGTACCCCGTGCTCCTCGAAGCGGCTGCGGTTGAGCGCTGCGACCCGGTTGTTTGCGCCGAGCACATCCTCCTCGAGCCGTATTGCGCGTGCAGTACTCATCCCGGGTACGGAAACCCTGGCTGCGTTTGCGCTGAAGTCGAGTGTTGTGGGGTATGCACCGGTGGCGGCGCTGCCCGCAGAACGCCCGCCTCCGCCGTCGCTTGACGAACGTGCGCCAGACGTGTGCTCGCCGGAAGTGCGCTCGCCAGAAGTGCGCTCGCCGGACCCATGCTCGCCAGAAGTGCGCTCGCCGCCGTGGCCGCCCTTCTCGATCCTGGCCGGATGCTCAGTGCTTTCTCCGCAGCCACAAACCACACACATGCCCTAGCTCCTTTGCATGATCAAGGTTGCGAGGCTCCCGCAAGCCTCAGCCCAGGCTCTGCTTTCCAGAGGTTCATGCGTGTTCAACCCCTCCGTGTTGCTCAGGCCGGGTCGCGGACAAGCAGGTCCACCAGGCGCAGTCCTGTTCCTTCGAGCACGCTCAGGCCGGGTCTGCCGCAACGGGGACACACCTGCGCGCGCGATTCCACCTCCACCCGTTCGTTGCAGACGCCGCACCAGGCCCGGCCAGGTTGCTCAGCGATCCGGATGCGTGCGCCTGCGAGCAGCGAGCCGCCGACCATGCTCTGGAGCGCAAAACGCAGCGACTCGGTTTCCACGCCGCTCAGTTGCCCGACCTCGAGGTGCAACTCCTCCACGGCACAGAAACCTTCCTGCTGTGCAAGTTCCTCCACCCGCTGAAGGATTCCCGCTGCGATGCTGAGTTCATGCATTGGCGCAGCTGTGGGCGCCGGACTGCAAAAAGGACTGTGCCCAGACGAGCGCGTGGCGCAGACAGCGTTGCGCGGCATCCGAAACCTCCTCGCCGAGCGCAAAGCGGTAGCCGCGGATGGCAAGCAGCCAGCACGGGGGCGGTGGCGACGCCTTGAGCAGCGACCAGACGCGGAGCACCTCATCGGGTCGCATGGCGTGCGAGCCGCAAGTGATTTGCGGCCCCGGGCGGAGGCGGGTGACGCGAAAGCACTCGGCATCGCTCCAGCCGGCGGCATGGCTCGCATCCACAAAGAGCACCCGCTGCCGTCCCTCGAGGTCGAGCGCGTGTTCCACCTGCAGCTGAAAATCCACGAGGCACTCCACGCCCGGGTAGCCACAGCGTTCGATCTGCTCTGCAAAGCGTGGCCCGAGCGCATCGTCGCCGCGGCTTGGATTGCCCCAGGCGAGCACGAGTGCAGTCATTCGCGAACCCTCCGGGCGACTTCGTTGCCCTCGGGATCCACCACGCTCACCACCAGCGGCATCTGGCCCAGCGCATGCGTGGCGCAGGACAGGCAGGGATCGTAGGCACGGATGGCCACCTCGATATGATTGAGGAGCCCCTCGGTGACTTCGCGCCCATCGAAGTAGTTGCGGGCAACTTCGCGCACTGCGGTGTTCATCGCCTGGTTGTTGTGTGTTGTGGAGACGATCAGGTTGGCCATCGTGACCAGGTCATCGTCGCCGACCTGGTAGTGGTGGATCAGGGTGCCCCGCGGCGCCTCGATCACGCCCACGCCCTCGCGGCGCCGCTCGCCGCTCACCACCAGGTCGTGGCCTTCAAGGTCGTGATCGGCGAGCAGTTCCTCCACGATCTCGGCTGCGCAGAGCATCTCGATCATGCGGGCCCAGTGAAAGGCGAGCGATGCATGCCGCAGGGCCCCGCCGTTGTAGGCGCAGAAAGCCTTGCGCGCTGCCTCCGCGCGCGGCGTGGGCATGCGGTCGCAGGTCTGCACTCTCGCGAGCGGGCCAACGCGATACCAGCCATCTTCTGCGCCGTGCCGGCTCAGGTAGGGGAACTTCATGTAGCTCCACGGCTTCACCGACTCGGTGATGAGTTGCTGGTAGCCCTGCACATCGATGCCGTCGAAGAGTCGGCGACCCTCGGAATCGATCACCCGGAGCGCACCGTCGTAGAGGTCGAGCGTACCGTCGGCGCCGATCAGGCTCATGTAGCTCGACGGAAAGGTCCCGAAGTTGTCGTAGAGATCCCGGTTGCGCTCGTGCATCTCGCGCACGATGTCGACCGCACCGGCGCTCCAGTCCACAGCCTGTGCGGCGCCCCCTGCGAGCAGCGCGCGCTCGTCGCTCTTGAGCGAACGGTTCACGCCTCCCGGGACCGAGCCGGTGCCATGCACCCGCTTGCCCGCAGTGAGGCGGATCACTTCCTGGCCGAACTTGCGCAGCATCACGCCCTGCAGAGCAATCTCCGGATACTTCGCGGCAACTTCCACAATGTTGCGACGTTGCAGATCGGTCTCGAAGCCAAACAGCATGTCGGGCAGGGAGAGGTGAAAGAAATGCAGCGCATGCGATTGCAGGATCTGCCCGTAGTGCATCAGGCGACGCAACTTTTCGGCTGTGGGCGTGAGTACGTCGGCACCCAGGATGCGGTCGAGCGCCTTGCTCGCGGCGAGGTGATGGGAAACCGGGCAGATGCCGCACAGCCGCTGCACCATCACCGGAACCTCCCAATACGGGCGGCCCTGGATGAAGACCTCGAAGCCGCGAAACTCCACGATATGGAGTCGCGCCTGATGGACCCGGTTGTGTTCATCGAGCAGCAAGGTGACCTTGCCGTGGCCCTCCACCCGCGAGATCGGGTCGATCGCCACACGACGCAGCCTTTCGGCAGGCAAACGGGCGGTTTCGAGATCCGACATGGGCGCTCCTTCAGTCGTAGTGCAGCAGCCCGTGGCCGAGTTTCGGTTCGCGGCCGGCGAGCAGGTCGTTGAGGAAGCTCCAGATCGCATCGCCCGAGGGCGGACAACCGGGCAGGAAGTAGTCGATGCGCACCACCTCATGCACCGGGTGGACCTTGTCGAGCAGCAGTGGCAACTCCGGGTCGTTTGGGATGGCGCTCCCCGCCTGCAACCCGGTGCCGGTGCAATACACCTCCTGAAGAATGCGGCCAATGCGCAGATGGTTGCGTTGGGCGGGTAAGCCGCCGTTGACCGCGCAGGCACCAAGCGCAACCAGCACCTTGCACTGGCGACGGAATTCGCGCAGGACGTGGACGTTCTCGGCGTTGCAGACGCCGCCCTCGATGAGGCCGATGTCGCAGGGTCCGCAGTGCTTGATGTCGTTGATCGGCGAGCGGTCGAACTCCACATGCTCGAGCAGTTCGAGCAGTCGTTCATCGATGTCGAGAATCGACATATGGCAGCCGAAGCAGCCTGCCAGCGAAACCGTGGCAACTCTTGCCCTGGGTTGACTGTTGAGGCTCATGGGCTCCTGCGTGCAAAGCTGATCGGTTTTTCGTCGTAGGTGCGCTCGCCGATCGGCACCGCAAAGCCAACCCTCTTGCGCAGGATCACGCCCACCGGGCAGATCTGCGCGGCGCGGTCGCTCGCGTCGAAGTCCGAGTCGACCAGGAGACCGCTTGGGCTGTTGACGATCAGATGCGAGGCGCTTCCGCGTCCGGCGATGGCAAACACGTCCTTGGCGTCAACCGTGCGGCTGGCGCGCACGCAGAGTTCACACAGGATGCAGCGGTTGAAGTCGAGCAGCACCTCCGGATGCGAGGCATCCACCGGGCGGTCCGGAAAGAAGTGGTCGAAGTGCGGCGAGAGCATCCCGAGTTCGTAAGCGCTTGCCTGTAGCGTGCAATCGCCACTTTTTTCGCAGGCAGGGCAGAAATGGTTGCCTTCCACGAAGAGGAGTTGCAGCATGGTGGAGCGTTTGGCATCGAGTTCGGCGCTGCGATTTTCAACCTGCTGGTTCTTGCCTGCGGAGGTGGTGCAAGCGGCGACGAAACGGCCATCGGCTTTCACAGTGCACAGCTTGCACGAGCCGTGCGCCGCGAAATCCGGATGCCAGCACAGGTGCGGAATAAAGTGTCCGGCAGCGTGTGCAGCCTCGATCAGGCTCTGACCCTGCACGAAGGGGACCGCCTGGCCATCGAGACTGAAGAGCGCGTCCATCAGGGTTCTCCCGCGGCAGTTGCAGCCGACGCGACCTCGATGCGCTGGTGTTCTGCGGCGGGATCGGGGAGCACTCGGCGCGTATCCGTGATCGCGTCTGTGCGCGCCTGGCGTGGATGGGCATCGAACTCGATCCCTACCGCAATGCGCAAAACGCAACCATCGTCAGCAGCGAACAGGCGCGTACCCAGGTTCTGGTGGTCCCCACCAACGAGGAACTGGTGATTGCCCGCGCAACCCGCAATCTCGCACCCCAAACGGAGGCCACCGCATGAAACGCGCGATCAAGGCTGAGGCGGCCGCGGAGATGGTCCGCGACGGAAGCACGGTACTCGTGGGAGGCTTCATGGGTGTGGGTTCGCCGCACCGGCTCATCGACGCCCTGGTGGCGCGCAAGGTACGCGATCTCACGGTGGTGGCCAACGACACCGCGATGCCCGGGCGCGGGATTGGCAAGCTGGTGAGCGCCGGTGCGATCGCGCGGCTGATCGTGTCGCATATCGGCCTGAACCCGGAGACGCAGGCGAAGATGATCCGCGGTGAGATCGAGGTTGAACTCGTGCCGCAGGGCACGCTCGTTGAACGCATTCGCGCCGGCGGGGTAGGCCTTGGCGGCGTGCTCACCGCAACCGGTGTGGGGACCGAGGTGGAAGAGGGCAAGCCAACCGTGGAGTTGCAGGGCAGACGCTTCCTCATCGAAATGCCGATCCGTGGTGACTTCGCGTTGATTGCTGCGCACCAGGCCGACTACGTGGGCAATCTCGCGTATGCGCTGACTGCGCACAACTTCAACCCGGTGATGGCGCTCGCCGCCAGCACCGTGATCGCCGAGCCCGACCTGATCGTGCCTGTGGGGGTGATCCCTCCCGACGGCGTGAAGACTCCGGGGGTTCTGGTGGACCTGATCCTCGAGAGGGCGGCATGATGCTGAGAGCGTGGGCCCGGCAACTCCGCTTGCGCGCCACGGCCCCAATTGCTGGGTGCGCGCCCAACCACGTTTGAACGGGAAGGAAAGATGGACGCAAAAGAACGCATTGCGCGCCGGGTTGCCCGCGAAGTCCGCCCGGGCTCGCTTGTGAACCTTGGCATCGGACTGCCCAGCCTTGTGGCAAGTTTTGTGAAGCCGGAGATGGGGGTGTTTTTTCAGGCCGAAAACGGGGTGATCGGCCTCGGGGCCCGGCCACCCGAGGGCATGGAGGATCCGGACCTCACCGACGCCGGTGGCGGCTTTGTGACGGCGGTGCCGGGTGCTGCCTCGATCGACAGTGCAATGAGTTTTGGGCTGATCCGCGGGGGCCATCTCGACATGACAGTGCTCGGCGGCCTGCAGGTTGACGAGAAGGGGCTGCTTGCCAACTGGAAAGTGCCGGGAAAGATGGTGCCCGGCATGGGCGGCGCGATGGATCTCGTGACCGGTGCCAAGCGGGTGGTGGTGGCCATGCAGCACGCAGCCAGAGGCGAGGCCAAGATCGTGCAACGTTGTTCGCTGCCGCTCACCTCGATGCGCCGCGTGGACCTGATCGTGACCGAACTCGCAGTGATCGAACCCCTGGAGGAAGGCTTGCGCCTGCGCGAGCGCGCCCCGGGCGTAAGCGTCAACGATATTCTGGCGGTGACGCAGGCCCGGTTGATCGTGGAGGGCGAGATCGGGGAGATGGAGCTCGCCTGAATTGTCTTCCGTGACGTGCGCTGCGGCTAATCCCCGCTGCGCCGGTACAGAAGTACAGGGATGTTGCTGTGGGTCACCACCTCGTTGGCCTCGCTCCCGATTACCAGCGCCGCCAAACCCCGACGGCCATGCGTGGCCATCACGATCAGGTCACAGTCCTCCTCCTTGCCCACATGGAGGATCGTCTCCCAGACACGTTCGCTGCTCAGGCTGAGCGTGGTGCAGGGCACTCCCTTGTCCTGAGCAGCCGCCGCAACGGCCGCGAGCATGTGCTCGGAAGCCTTCCTGAGCGAGTCTTCGAAGTCCTCGTCACTCATCGGCGGGATTGCGGGGATCTCGGCAAAGGCCGGCGGGGTGTAGGGCACCCGCACATGAAGCGCGAGCATTGCCGAGCCCAGGTGATGCGCGAGCTGGGTGGCGGCAAGCACTGCGGCCTGGGAACCGCTCGTGCCGTCCGTTGGAACAAGAATCTTTCGGTACATGGCTGACTTCCTCTGTGGCGGGGTTGCAGTGGTGTTGGCGTGCAGTGCCCGACTGGCGATCCTTGAAGGGCTCCGGTCGCCCGATAAGCGCCGTTCATCGGCATCTCCAACGCGCCCTATTGTGCAACGAAAAGTTCGGGGCGTTTGGCCGATGCAGGGGTGGGGTCTGCTCAGGCTCTTCCCCGCCGAGATCCGCAACGGGGTTGTGTTGCGGGAGGCGCGGCTCGAGAGGTTGCAGTGCCGCTATGGAGGATGCGCAAGAGCAGATTCTCACCACCGGGCGCCCCACGCCGGAGGGTGCGGCACCCCTCAACTCAGGTGGAATCGAGCAGTTCCTCCAGCGTGCGGATGTTCGTGGTTGCCACCGTCCACCACCGCGAAAACGAGTCGCAGCGCCTGGCCACCGGCGCAAAGAGCGGCCTTTCCTCGAAACCCGTGATCCGCGCGCCAAGAAAGGGGCTCAGATGGGGCTCGGCCCAGGTGCCGATCATGCGTCCGGGCTGCACCGCGTCCGCGAGGTCGTCGAAGGATCGGTACAGGTGCCGGGCCTGATTGCGCAGCGCTTCGGACACCCATGCAAGCCGTCGCGCACTCCAGGCGTGTTGCCCCATCGCCTCGTGGGGCAGGCAACCCACCACCGTCCAGGTCTTGCCCTGCGGATGGGGTGCCGGGGCGCGCAGAGCCCAGGGGTGAAGCACCCAGACGGCTTCGGCCTCCAGGACGAGAGGAAGCGTTGTTGCAGGTGTCGACTCCAGCGATGCGGGGGCAGGTTCATCGATACCCCCGGGTCTTGCTGCGGGGGCGGCAGGCAGGGAGGCTGGCGGGGCCGCGGGTTGGGCGTATGGCGGGGAGGCTGGCGGGGCGGTTGGCGCGGCGCCGCGTGCGATGGTCTCGAGTTCGGCGTAGGACCGGTCGATTGCGCTCGCAGGGCTCCACCACTCCCTGGGGGCGTAGCGCGCCACATTCTCGGCGTTGAAGAGGTAGGGCTTTCGGCTTGCAGTGCCGGCAACCCATTGCCAACTCAGGTGGTTACTTGCCAGATCGCCATCGAGCAGGTGGCCGATCATCCAGTCGGCCCCGGCGCGCCAGTGGATGCGCCGCAAGTGCACCACATAGCTGGCGAGCCACATGCGCGCATGGTTGTGCAGAAGTCCGGTGCTGTACAGGGTGCGGATCGCCTGATCGACCGCTGGCACCCCACAACGCGCCTCGCGGATGTCGGGAGGCAATCGGCTGGCGTAGGCGCTGTCCGGAAGGGGGCCGGGATGCAGCGAGGCGCGAATGCCGCCCTTGCGGTGTGCCCACACATGCCGGAAGTAGGCGCGCCAGCCGAGTTCGAACACGAGCTTGTGCTGCACCTCCAGACGGTGCCTGCGGTGCAGCAATGCTGCGACCTCGCGCAGCGTTACCATGCCGTGGGTGATCCAGGGCGAAAGTCCGGTGACCGCGCCGAGAAGATGATTGCGTGTTCGTGCGTAGGCCTGCGGGTCCACGCGTTCGATGCGTTCAAGGCAGGCCTCGAGCGTGGGCGCCGGTCCCAAGCTGCCCACCCCTGCTTCAGGCCCGGATCTCAAGGCTGTCGATCCGCCGCGAATGCCCGGGGCGCGCCCTGAAAGCCTGAACCTGCGGGCAGAGGTCGTGTTTGCCGGGCGCAAGGACCAGAGCACACGGGACTGTGCGCAAAGCCAAAAGGTCGTCGCCCCGCGTGCGCGGACAGCCGTCGCCCCGCGTGCGCGGGTGGTGGTCGAACTCACGAAGCGCGCCGGTACTCTGGACGGACTGCATCGCGTCAGACTACCAGACGATGTCCTGGCCCCGGTTGTCGATGAACCGGGCACCCGCACAGGGCGTGAGCTGGTCAAGCGCGCGCAGGATTCCGGCGACCGCATCGGGCGCCTCGAGCACCTGGGTCTGCCCCGCGAGGAAGGGTTGAGACAATGCCGAGCGTACGGTGCCTGGCTGGACTGCGAGGACCTGCGTGAGGGGGTTGTTGCGCTGCAGTTCGATCGCGGCGCATTGCAGCATCATGTTGAGCGCTGCCTTCGAAGCGCGGTAGCCGTACCAGCCGCCCTTGCGGTTGTCGCCGATGCTGCCAACTCTTGCCGAAAGCTTCAGGTAAACCGACGGGCCGCGCGCAAGAAGCGGAGCAAGGTGGCGCATGAGAAGCATCGGCCCGATCGTGTTCACTGAAAAGGCTTCCGCGAGCCGACCTGCCTCGAGCTCGCGCAGCGCCTTCTCGGGTCGGCCTGCAGGGAGCGTGAGTGCCCCGGTTGCGTCCACGATCAGGCCAAAGGGGCTCTGCGGCACAAGGGTCTCCACGATCGACGCAAAGCGTTCCGGCGATCGCAGATCGAAGCCGGGGTGGGCGCTGCGCGCGAGCTGGCGCAGTGCACAGCAGCGCGGTTCGCCGGCGAGCAAGCCTGCGAAGGCGCTCCCGATCGAACCGCTCGATCCGATCACGAGCGCGTTGAAGGTGTCTGGAAGCAGCATCCGGGCATTCTCGCACCGGCAGACCGAGGCGTCACGCCGCCCGCAATGATCTGCGGGCTCCGACGCAAGGACTTCGATGCACCTTCTGCGACGCGGACCCGCCTGGATAGCTTTTGTAGAGAGAAAACTCTACAATCACGTTCAGGATTAGGCGGAAGGCTTGACAGCCCGCTTATGTTTCGTTCTCCAGCGATCAAGGAGGGTGGTATGCAGATCGTGATCCGTCAGTCTGCGCAGAGTTTTTCTTTTGTGGGCCTGCGCAGCGCCCGAACGAGGGTGCAACAGCGCCTGGGGGCTTACGAGGATTTCATCGTCTCGGTTCAGGTAAGCGTGGACCTTGAAGCCTCCGGAGAGGGCGGCCTGCGTGCGCGGTGCGAAATCCGTGTGCGCACGAGTTCCGATGGCACCTGGGAGCTGGCCGTGAGCGACTCGATTTCGGTGCGTGCCTTCGAGTCGGCATTGCAGCAGGTTGTGGAGCGGCTCAAGGCAAGTTACGCCGAACGCCTGCTTTCCGAGGATGAAAACGAGCAGGAACTGGCCGCGGGGGCTTGAGCGGTTTGCGCCTATTTGGTTCCAAAGATCCGGTCGCCGGCGTCGCCGAGTCCGGGAAGGATATAGCCGTGGCTGTCGAGTTCACGGTCGACCGCAGCGGTGTATACCGGCACATCGGGGTGCTCCCGGTTGAGCGCCTCCAGTCCCTCGGGGCAGGTGAGCAGACACACGAACTTCATGCTCTTGGGCCCGAGTTCCCGGGTGCGCTCGATGGCCGCTACGGCTGAATTGCCTGTGGCGAGCATTGGATCGAGGATCACAACGTCACGCTCTTCGAGTTGGTGCGGCATCTTGAAGTAGTACTCCACGGCGGTGAGCGTCTTTGGGTCGCGGTAGAGTCCGATGTGGCCTACCCTTGCTCCCGGCACCACGCTCAGCATTCCGTCGAGAATCCCGGTGCCTGCGCGCAGGATGCTGAGAAACACGAGTTTCTTGCCATCGATCATCGGGGCCAGCATCGTCTCGAGCGGTGTTTCGATGCTCACCAGTTGGGTACCCACGTCGCGCGTGACCTCGTAGGCCATCAGCATGCTCAGTTCGTTGAGCAGCCGTCGGAAACTGCTGGTGCTCAGGTCCTTGCGTCGCATCAGCGTGAGTTTGTGCTGCACGAGCGGATGCGTGATCAGTCGCAAGTTCGGAAATCGTGCGGCAAGCGCTGCCTCCATGCCAGGTCCTTTCCACAAGACGCTTCAGAAAACGGTTCCAGTCAACTGCAGGCGGAGCGGCGCCTCGCCTCCGCGCCGCCGCGCGGCGAGCCAGCGGCCTGCCGCCCACGTTCCGCCTTCCAGCACGCAGGCAAGGGGCAGGGCGCGCGCATCGAGGCCCAGTTCCCGCCGCACTGCAGCCGCCACTTCCTCGAGCAGCGCCACCGTGAGCGCGCGCCACTCCACCACCAGTGGATCGTCCACGGTATACACGCGCTGCTGCGCCTGCGCATCCTTGAAGACGAGGATCCCGGTGTCGATCATCAGACCGCCGTTGCGGTATTCGGGCAGCCCGGTCAGCGCCGAGCCCTCGGCCACCGCGACCCCGCTGCGCTCCACGGCCTCGAGAAGCGAATAGGCGAGCCATTGGGAGAGCTTGTGAAACGGCATCCAGCCCCTGCTCAGGCCCTCGCCCTCCACCTGCGGATGCTGCCAGCAATCTCCAAGCGGAGCGTTGCCGATGCAGTTTGGCGTGGGCCAGATGCGCCCGAGGCGCTTGAGCAGCAGTTCGAGCAGTTCCTCTGCCTGCACTGCGGCGCCCGACTCCACCTGCTCGCGCAGCAGCCCGCAGGGCCGTCCCAGGTGGCCGAAGTGTTCGGGCGAGTCCTCCAGGACCATGCCGAGTGACTGGAGCAACTGCAGGCGTTGCTCGAGTCCGGGTAGCGCATTGTTGCTCCGGCACTGGAACAGCGCTCCAAGGCTCTGCAGCGAGAGTGCGCGAAGCCCTTGCGCACTGACCTGCAGAGGTTGCTCTGGATCGTGCGAAAAAATACCTGTGCAAAACCCGTGCAGGCTGGCAAGTGCAAGACCTTCGGAGCGCTGATGGAGGAGGCCGCCGGCTTCGCGGTAGCTCCACTGCGCACCGGCACCTGCGTCGAGCAGCACCGACACGATGCACAGGTCAACCAATGCCCTCCAGCGTTCATCAGCGGGCTGGGCCTGCAGGCGAGGCTCGAGGTGAAGTCTGATCCGGTCAACGCCGGCAACCTCGAAGTGCCGCCAACGGCTGTGCGGCGGTATTCGGCCCGGGTAGCGCTCGCGGCTCAGCCTGGCCACCAGCCGGGCCGCAGTTTCGATCGAGGCATCGCACACCTCAAAGCAGGTCGAGTGCCCGGCTCGCGCGCGCGCCAGCAGTTGCGCTGCGCGGGCGCGAATCGTGGCAGGCTTTTGCAGCAGGGCAACCGCCCGCGCCGCATCGTTGGCTTCGCGCTCCTCAGTCAAGTCCCCGTCCCCGGGTCTGACGCAATTGCTCGGCCTCGGGGGCAGGACGACGCTCGCTGAAGTAGCCGGCTGCAAGCTTGGCGTCGATTTCAACCCGCGCGTCGGCCGGAATGAGCGCCTCGGGAATGTCTACCCGCTCGAGCACTTCGATTCCGGCGCGCGAGATCGCCTCGAACTTGTCCTTGCTCATCGACACCAGCCGGTGGATACGCCGAATGCCGAGCCAGTGCAGCACATCGGGCATGAGCTCCTGGAAACGCATGTCCTGGACTCCAGCCACGCACTCGGTGCGCGCGAAGTACTTGTCGGCAGTGTCGCCGCCTGTTTGTCGCTTGCGGGCGTTGTAGACCAGGAACTTGGTGACTTCGCCAAGCGCGCGGCCCTCCTTGCGTGCATACACCACGAGTCCCACGCCGCCGCGCTGCGCGCCTTCGATGCAGGCCTCGATCGCGTGGGTGAGGTAGGGTCTGCAGGTGCAGATGTCTGAACCGAACACATCCGACCCGTTGCACTCGTCGTGGATCCGCGCGGTGAGTTCAACCCCGGGATTGGCGAGGTCCTCGGCACGCCCGAAGATGTAAAGCGTCTGACCGCCGATCGGCGGGAGAAACACCTCGAGGTCGCTGCGCGTGACGAGCTCAGGGAACATGCCCCCGGTCTCCTCGAAAAGCACCCGCCGCAGACGGTTCTCCGAGCACCCGAAACGGGCGGCGATACCGGGCAGGTACCACACCGGCTCGACCGCAGCCTTGGTAACGAGGGCGGCACCCTGTTCGGTGAGCACCTTGCCGTCGGCCTTGAGACGACCGCGCTGCAGGCCGTCAAGAATCTCGGGAAGGATCACGTGGGCTCGCGTGACCGCGATGCTTGGCCGGATGTCATAACCGGCCGCAATCTGTTCGGCAAAGTGCTGCACCACGCTGGCGCCGAAAGGGTCGAGCGAAACGATCCTGCCGGGTTCCGACCATTGAGGATATGGACCGATCGCAACCGTGGGCGCTGTGTTGGTGAGGTCGGGACGATGGTGTGCAGAGAGCGCGCCCGAGGCCACCGCAAGCGCCCGGTACACACTGTAGGATCCGCTGTGCGCGCCGATCACGTTGCGGTGTGCGTGACTCCCGGTGCTGCCCACCACCGGGCCGCGCACCTCAGCCTCGCGCTCGCCCCAGCGGATCGGTAGCGAGCCGAGGCCTCCGCGGTGGGAGGTGAGTCGGATGTGTTTCGCGCCGGGCAGCTTGGGCGGCCTGGCAGTGGCGGTGGTGTCGCCGGGCTCGACGGGAAGGTGGTCTGTCATGGCTTCGCATCCACTAAGCGCAGGCAAGGGCAAACATCAGCAGCGAAGTGTAACGAAGCCTCAGCCCGCATTCGCGTGCGAGGCTCAATCCAGGGTTGCTTTGCGGCAGTGGCGATGCCCCGCTGCGCCACAATTGCGGGATCGTGCAAACCCCATCGCGCAAAAGAGAACCATGACCTCACTCCTCACGGTCGACGAGGCCGTCCACTGGCTCGGAGAGGCCATCGCGGTTGCGGCGCAGGCGGCCGAGGCGGGGCATCACCCCTTCGGAGCGCTGCTGCTTGGGCCGGATCGGCGCACGGTGCTGCTCCGACAGGGCAATGTGGATCAGGTCAATCACGCTGAATCCCTGATCGCGCGCGAAGCCGCACAGCGTTTTTCGGCCGGGGTGCGCGCGCAGTGCATTCTTGTGAGTACGGTGGAGCCTTGCGCGATGTGCGCAGGCACCCAATACTGGGCGGGTATCGGGGGCCTGGTCTACGGCCTGAGTGAACGACGCTTACTCGAACTCACCGGTGACCACCCGGATAATCCCACCCTCGATCTGCCGTGTCGCACGGTGTTCGCGGCGGGTCAACGTGCGATCACGGTGATGGGGCCAGTTGCAGCGCTCGAAGCGCAGATTGCAGCGCAACACCGTGCGTTCTGGCACCGGACCCCGGCCCGGTGAAGGCACCCACACCCCAACCCTACCCGGGCTTGCGACCGCATGCGTGCTCGCGAGCGCATGCGTGCTCGCGACCGGGCTTGCGCCCCTGCCATGGCGCCTGATCCGGGCGACGTCTGCCCCTGGCTTGAAATGCTCAGGGACATCCGCGAGGATGCTCAGGCAACCGCCCACCTTACCGGCCGGGCAGTGATCGGTGCACCGGTACTGCGGGCGATGCAGAGGGTTCCCCGGGATCTCTTCGTACCGGCCGGGTTTCGTCCGATTGCCTGGCGCAACCGCCCGGTGCCGATCGGCCATGGCCAGACGATCTCGCAACCCTTCATCGTTGCGCTCATGACCGACCTTCTCGATCTGGCAGCGGAAAGCCGCGTCCTCGAGATCGGCACCGGTTCGGGCTACCAGGCTGCGGTACTTGCCGAGATGGGCATGCAGGTGAGTTCGGTGGAGATTCTCGAGCCGCTTGCGCAAAGTGCTGCCGCCGCTCTGGCGCGGGCCGGCTACCGCCAGGTTGCGCTGCGGGTTGGCGACGGCTGGAAGGGATGGCGCGAGAGGGCTCCCTTCGATGGCATCGTGGTGACGGCAGCACCCGTGCGCGTTCCGCCGGAACTTTCCCGCCAGCTTGCCCCAGGGGGCAGGCTTGTGCTTCCCGTGGGACGCTCCGGCGGTTACCAGGAGTTGAGGCGCGCCGAGATGGGGCGCGATGGAAAGCTCGCTTGGGCGAGTGTGCTCCCGGTGGCCTTCGTGCCCTGCACCGGCGAGGCCACCTGCGGAACTGCCTCAGGTTGATCGCGCCTGGCCCTGCTTGCTCTCCCCTGGCGCTGCCTCAAGGATCTGCCGTAGCCGCTTGCTTGCGCTTGCGTCCCCGGATTGCTGATTCAGACGCTCAAGGATGCGCTGCCGCACCGTGGGTACCTGCGCGATCGCCTCAACCTGGAGCAGAAGAAGCTCGGCTTGCGAAACCCGCGAGATCCGGTTGCCGGAAGGGATCGAGCAGAAGTGGAGCACCGGAGCGCTCCAACGCGGTCTGTCTGTCGGCAACCTCCCTGCTGGCCTGGTCGGCGATGCGCTTCACATCCGCGCTCGACAGGTGCAGGCGCGCTGCGCGCTCGGCGAGTCGCGGGTTGCGCAAAGGGTCGAACACGCCTTGCTCGATCGCTGCAACCAGATCCGAGCGGAATGCCTCCCGGTCGAGGCGGAGCTGATCGGTGAATGCCGAAGCCAGAAGCCCTGCGGGAATGGCAAAGATCCCGATTCCGAGCAGCGCAAGGATCACGGTCATCACGCGCCCCATCGGCGTGATTGGCGAGATGTCGCCGTAGCCCACTGAAGCGAGCGTAATCACCGCCCAATAGATTGCCTGCGGAATGTTTTCGAACTTGTCGGCCTGCGCGTCGTGTTCGAACAGATAGCCAACACTCGCGGTGAACACCACGAGCAGCATCATCACGAACACGGCGGCAAACATCACCTGCCACTCGCGTCGGACGACCTGGTAAAGCACCTCGACCGCGCTGGTGTAGCGCGTGAGTTTGAGCAGACGCAACAGTCGGAACACGCGAAGAAAGCGCAGATCCAGTCCATGGCCCCCTACGAGCTCGAGCAGGGTGGGCACGATCGCCAGGAGGTCAACGACCATGCTGAAGGTGGTGGCCTGCCGGAGGCGCGGCAGGGATCGGGCCCTCCAGCGCGGGTTTTCGGGCGCGCTGTAGAGACGCAGCAGGTACTCGAAGCAGAACACGGCGAGCGAAGCGTATTCAACCCGGGTAAAGGTCTCGGCCAGTTGCGCGATCGATGGTGCATCGACGGTCCCGGCGATGACGCTCACAACCGAGAGCAAGACCCAGAAGATGAAAAAGTTGTCGGCGTAGTGGTGCAGGATGCCGGAGTGCGGCGTGGGTTCCAGGATTGCGTAGACCTTCTGCCGAATGCTCCTCGACGCATTGAGCCTGCGGAATTCCTCCCAGGCTGGAAGGATGAACCGCAGGAGCTTGAGCACGAGCGTGCAACGAAGCAGAGCCTCCAGCATTCCTGCAAGGCCGCTCGCCACCAGAGCCATGGCAACGATTGCGAGCAGATCGATCCATCCGGATCCGGAGGCAAGGTAGGACAACCAAGGCGAGTTCCTGGCCTTGAACGCTGGAGCAACCGAGGCAGTGAATCCGCGAAGCCCAAGATCTGCCGCAAAGACCACGAGCGCAAGAACGTTGATGGCACCGATCAGGCTGGGCCCTGAAGGGCTCTGGGCGAGGTCATACGGGAGCAGCGCGAGGGCAACGCAGAGGATCGTTACCCAGGCGGTCAGGTTGTCGTAGTTCTTTGCCTGCGACTTCGAGCGCTGGTCGAGAAGACTCCGGAAGATGATCCGCTTCCAGAAGTGCACCCGGCGGAGGGATCGCGACTTCACCGCGACCTGGCAACCCGGCCAGCCGGAGGCAGTTCGCAGAGCGTTGGCAAGCGATAATCCGGACGTGATCGGTCAGGCATGTGCGCAGCGCTAACACGGGCCCGGTGCGGCTGCGTACCAGCACCACGACGCTGAAACGATAGGGAGTTGATGTGACAACCGCGTCTCAAGGCAGCGACCCCAACCGACTCGGATGGATGCAGGGACATCCCCCGGATCCGGCGCATCGGATCACCATGGGCGATGGTACCGCGCGACGCTTTCCTCAGATCCGCTGGGCTTTTTCGCATGGCAGCGAGCTTGTGCCGGTGCGCACGCTTGACCGGGGACAGGGTCCGATCGCTCCGCTCGAGGCCGCTCTGCGCAGCGACCTCGATCAGGTGCAGTTCTTGCCTCTTGGCGGGACTTCGCCCATGACGTGGGAGGAATCGCTCGAGGCCAACTACACCGACGGCATCGTGGTTCTGCACCGCGGCAAGCGCGTCTACGAGGCCTATTCTGGCGCGCTGGGAGAGCTGGGAGGGCTGGGAGCGCGCGGTCAGCACCTTTGTGCGTCGGTCACCAAGTCTTTCGTGGGAACCCTGGGGGCCTGCCTTGTGCACGAGGGCCGCCTTGATCCGGAAGCGCCTGTTGCAACGCTCGTCCCCGAACTTGCCACAAGCGGATTTGCCGACGCACGGGTGGAGGAGGTGATGCACATGACCACAGCCATCCGCCATGACGAGACCTACGCCGATCCTCAGGCAGACATCTGGAAGCATCTGTGCGCCGGCGGGCTTTACCCGCGTCCAAGGGACTACAGCGGTCCCGAATGCTTTGCAGATTACCTTCGGGCAGTGCCGAAGATGGGCGAACACGGAAAGACCTTTGCCTACCGCACTCCCAATACCGACGTGCTTGGTTGGATCATCCGGCGGATCTGCGATCGACCGCTTGGGCAGGTACTCGCGGAGCGACTCTGGGAGCCGATGGGGGCCGAGCGCGATGCGCTGATGCAGGTCGATCAGGCTGGTTTCGATTTCGCAGGCGGCGGCTTGCTCGCGGTGCTGCGCGACCTTGCCCGCTTTGGTGAACTGATGCGCAACGATGGACGCGTGGGGACGCGACAGGTAGTGCCGCAACAGGTTGTCTGGAGTATCCGTCGGGGCGGGGACCGTGCCTGTTTTGCGCCAGCGGGCTACCACCTTCTGCCGGGCTGGAGTTACGCCAACATGTGGTGGTTTGCGCATGATGCACACGAAGCGTTTACTGCGCGCGGAGTACACGGCCAGGCCATCTACATCGACCCCCGTGCCGAAATGGTGATCGCGCGGTTTGCCTCGCATCCGATGGCCGCCAACGTGCACCTCGACCCCACCTCGCTTCCGGCCTACCGCGCGCTTGCGCAGCACCTTCTGCGCGAAAGCTGAGGTTGCCATGAAGCCCCGTGCACCGCGCCGTCCACGAAACCCGGTGGCGCGTGCCGTCCGCACCCCGCAGTACCGGATGCGGGTGAGCGGGGACAAGCGGCGCAAGGTCCTCGACAACCTCGACAACCTCGACAGAAGCGGAAACCTCGACAGAAGCGGGAACCTCGACAGACCCGGAAACCTCGATCGTGACGAACCGTCCAAAGCCTCCAACCGGAAGGAGCCCGAGGATTCATGAAAAGGCCCAACCTGATCTTCGTGGTGGCCGACGATCTCGGCTACGCTGACCTGGGCTGCTACGGGGGACGTGACGCGTCGTTCGGGAAGGTCTCGCCGGTGATCGACGCCATGGCCGCTGCGGGGCTGCGCTTCACCCAGGGCTATGCCAATGCGCCGGTCTGCTCGCCCACCCGCTTTGCGCTGATGACCGGGCGTTATCACTATCGTCTTCCCGCTGCCGCGCACGAGCCGATCAGCAGCAGGAGCAAGGGCAGTCGCACGCTCGGGCTACCGCCAGCGCATCCCACGCTGCCGTCCTTGCTGCGCGACGCCGGCTACCGCACCGCATTGATCGGAAAGTGGCACCTGGGCTACCCGCCGAGCTTTGGTCCGCTCAAGAGCGGCTACGAGGAGTTCTTCGGGCCGATGTCGGGCGGCGTGGACTATTTCACCCACTGCAGCAGCGACGGCATGCACGACCTCTACCTGGGAGAAGCGCCGCATCGCGAGGTGGGCTACCTCAGTGACCTGATCTCGACCCGCGCCGCCGAGACGGTGTGCCGCCTGAGCCGTGGTGCTTCGCCCTTTTTTCTCAGCGTGCACTACACCGCGCCGCACTGGCCCTGGGAGACACGCAACGATGCGCACCTCGCTGAGGCGCTGAGAGGGCAGCTCTTTCATCTGCACGGAGGAAGTGTCGAGACCTACCGCCGGATGATTCATCACATGGACGAGGGTGTTGGCTGGCTTCTCGAGGCCTTGCGCGTTGCCGATCGGCTGCATGACACCCTGGTGGTGTTCACCAGTGACAACGGCGGCGAGCGCTTCTCTGACAACTGGCCGCTGGTGGGCGGCAAGATGGACCTCACCGAGGGGGGCATCCGTGTTCCCTGGATCGCGCACTGGCCGGCGACGATCGATGCAGGCGGCGTGAGCGCACAGCACTGCCTCACGATGGACTGGTCGGCAACCATGCTGGAGCTCGGCGGTGCGCAACCGCATCCGCACTACCCACTCGATGGAGTCTCGCTCGGTGCCGTCCTGCGCAATCCGCACTTCGCGTTTCCGCGGAGCATGTATTGGCGGATGCTTCACCGCGAGCAACGGGCATACCGCAACGGCGACTGGAAGTACCTGCGCGTGGACGGCAACGACTACCTCTTCAACCTGCGCAACGACGAGCGCGAGCGTGCCAATCTGGCCCGGAATGAGGCCGAGCGCCTCGCGCAGATGCGCTCCAACTGGGAGGACTGGGATCGCGGCATGCCCCCGATTCCGCCGGATGCAACGGTGAGCCTCGGCTATTCGGCGCGCGACATGCCACAACGCTGACCGCATCCGTCGCATCACGCGAGCGCGTGGCCCCAGGGATCCGCCCGCTTCGATCAGGAACTTCACGCGGACCCGCAGCGCCTCGACGATGCCGAGGGCTAGGTGCGGGCGCTTGCTCCACGCCTCGTGGTGATCGACCTCAAGCGTTCATCGGCGCCTGCGCCCGGAAAGGGATTCCTTGCCGCCAGCGAACAGCTTCAGATCACCGATCGCAGGGTGTTCTGTCCAGGCACCGAGCGGTTGCGGCTGCGCAAGCGGCAACAGGCGGTGGGCTTTTCTTGCTCGAAACGGCTGCAATCCTGCGCGGGATCGCATCCCTAAGCGTCTCAGGATCGACCGAAGCGTTGCATTGCCCCCAGTACCCTTGTGCGGAAAGCTGCAAGCGATCGGGGCGTTGCCACGTTCATGTGGTAGTGCGCGTGGTACTCGGTGCGGGTACCAGGTCCGGTGAGTCGGGTGAGGTAGCGCGTGATGATGCGACGCGGCGGATCGCCCATGTACCAGGCCATCCAGCGCGGTCGGCCGTAGGTGGTGATGCCCGCAATGAAGCGGATGTTGGTGAGCGCCGGACGCACATGCGCAGGATCACTGAGGTCGAAGGCCACCCCCGGCATCAACACCCGGTCGAAGAATCCCTTGAGCATGGCGGGCGGTCCGAAGGTCCACACCGGAAAGCAGAGCACCAGCGCCTGCGCCTGCTGCAGCCGCTCAACGTAGGCCTTCACCGGTTCTCGGTTTGCAGGCTCGCGGTGGTAGCCCAGCCGTTCCTCCCTCGACATCACCGGGTTGAAGCCTTCGGCATACAGGTCACAGTCGTCGACCGCATGCCCTGCCGCCTCGAGGGTGGCGACAATATCCCGGTGGAGCGAAGCGTGAAAGCTCGTGTCCACAGGGTGGCAGAAAAGGACCAGGATGCGCATGGCCTCGGTGGCGGGGGCTGAGTGGCGCTCGGTGGCGGGGGCTGAGTGGCAAGTGGCGCTCGGTGGCGGGGGCTCGGTGGCGCTCGGTGGCGCGCCTGAGCTTCAGCCTGCGCGGATACTACGCACGAAGTCGGCAGCCTCATGCCGCAGACGCAGCAGATCCACGCCGGGGATCGTGTTGTGTTCCACCACGATCTCGCCCTGGATGAGCAGAGCCCGCAACGACGGCCGGCCTCCGCTTGCCACCGGGCCGATCGCTGGATCGTGAAGCCCGAAGTAGCGCGGATCGTCGAGATCGTAGACCGCAAGGTCCGCCGCCATCCCAGGTGCGAGGACGCCAACGCCGTCGAGGCCGAGGATCCGTGCGCCGCCGGCACTGCCCAGACGCACAACGTCCTCGGCCCGCAATGCGGCGGCGTTGCCGCCCGGTTGCATTGCGCTGCGCTCGCCCGCGCGTGGATCGGCGCGGTGTATGAGCCAGCAGGCGTGCACCTCGCTTGCCATGTCGGCAGCTTCGTTGGAAGCGGCTCCGTCTACCGCGAGTCCCACCGGCACGCCTGCCGCGAGCGCCTCGGGTATACGGGCAATACCCGATCCGAGACGCGCGTTACTCTGCGGGCAATGCGCAATGCCGGTGCCGGTCTCGGCGCAAAGGCGGATTTCAGCATCGCTCAGGTGCACCATGTGCGCAAACCAGACGTCGGCGCCCACCCAGCCATGTTCGGCCACGAATTGGAGGGGTGTGCAACCGTGCGTGTCGTGGGCCCAGCGCACATAGTCGAAACTCTCCGAAAGATGGCTGTGCAGGCGAATTCCGAGGCTGCGCGCCTGGCTTGCCATCGCGCGAAGGTGCTCCGCGGTGCACGACCAGTTGGGCGTGGTGACCGCGCTCACGACGCGGCGCATGGCCATCGGCCCCGGATCATGAAAGCGTTTCACGTCGTGTTCAATCGAGGCAAGGAATCCCTCGAGGCTCTCAGGCTGCGCCTGCTCCGGCGCATGTGCATCGCTGAGCGCCCGCGTGATCGTCTGTCCGCCACGGCACAGCACCATGCGCAACCCGAGTTGCTCGGCCTCCTCGAACACCGTGCGCGAGGCGTCGAAGTGCATGCCGGGCCAATAGTGGTACTGATGATCCGCAACCGTGGTACAGCCCGAAAGCAGCAACTCCACAAGACCCACGCGCGCCGCAAGGCGCAAGGCGTACTGGTGATCGAAGTAGCGTCGGTAGGGTATCGGTACTGCGGAAAGCCAGGGCACGAGGCCCAGGTTGATCCCTGCGGGAATGCCCTTGAGCAGACTCTGAAAAAGGTGATGGTGGGTGTTTACCCAGCCCGGGTAGATCACGCAGCCCGAGGCATCGAGCCGGGCCTCACCGGCGTGCGGCCGCAGCCGGCCGATTTCGGCAATGCGTCCGTCGGTGATCCGCAGATCGGTCCCGTTGCCGGCGCGCATCGCCTCGCCGGCCAGGCCCGTGAGCACTGCGTCGGCGCCGTGGATCAGGAGCGAGCCGCTCCCTTGGGGTGAGCCTGGCCTCCGGGGTGAGCCTGGCCTTTGGAGCGCGCGGTTCTCCCGGAGTGACCCTCGAGGGCTTTCGGAGCTTTCGGGCGTGTGCATCGGATCAGGCCTCGTCGTGTGCGGTTTCGCTCTCGTGCCAACTGCCCAGGGCCCACCTGGAGAGCAGCGACATCAGGCTGAAGAGGGCCACGCCAGCCAGCGTGATCAGCAGCAGCGAGGCAAACATGCGCGGGATGTTGAGTTGGTAGCCCGCCTGCAGGATCTGGTAGGCCAGTCCGGTTCCTGTGCCGCCGGTGCCCGCCACAAACTCGGCGACGACTGCGCCGATCAGTGCAAGGCCTGAACTGATGCGCAGGCCACCGAAAAAGTAGGGCAGCGCGGAGGGCACGCGCAGGCGAAAGAGCGTTTGCATCCGGGTTGCGCGTTGAAGCCGGAAGTACGCAAGCAACCCCGGGTTTACGCTGCGCAGGCCAAGCGTGGTGTTGGAGATGATCGGAAAGAGTGCAACGAGCGTTGCGCAGATCACGAGCGACGCGGTGGGATCCTTCACCCAGATGATCACCAGCGGGGCGATCGCAACGATGGGTGTGACCTGCAGCAGCACCGCGTAGGGAAAGAGCGCCGTCTCGATGATGCGGCTCTGCACAAATGCAGCGGCCACCAGAATGCCTACGCCCACCGCGGCAAGGAAGGAAAGTAGCGTGATCTGGAGCGTGTTGAAGAGGGCGCCAAAGAGCAGCGCGGCATCCTCGACCAGCGTTGAGGCCACGCGTGCCGGTGAAGGCACCAGGTAGTGGGGCACCTTGAAGGCGGTGACGAGCCCCTGCCAGAGTGCGAGCAGCACGATCGCCACCAGGATCGGGTAGGCAACGCGTTGGACAGGGGCTCTCATTCAGGCAAGCGCTCCCTCTTCGCCAGCAGTGCTCGCGCTCAGCAGGCAGTCCTGGAGCGTCTTGGCGTGAAGCGCAAAGCGTTGCGATACCCGGAAGTCGGGATCGCGCGGGTAGGGCTCGTTGATGCTGAGGTCCTGCACGATGCGGCCCGGTCGTGCGGCCATCACCACCACCCGGTTGGAGAGGTATACCGCTTCGAAGATCGAGTGGGTCACGAAGATCACCGTGAGACCGCGTGCCTGCCACAACTGGAGCAGGTCGCTGTCGAGGCGGTTGCGGGTGATCTCATCGAGTGCACCAAAGGGCTCATCCATCAACAGCAAGGTTGGCTCCGTCACGAGACTTCGGGCAATCGACACCCGCATCTGCATGCCGCCAGACAACTCGCGCGGAAGACTGCCTGCAAAGCCTTCCAGCCCAACCATGGCCAGGGCCGCCCGAACCCGCGGTTCCGATTGCGCGCGCGGCACACCGGCAAGGTCGAGCGGCAAACGCACATTGCGCAACACACTCGCCCAGGGCATCAGGGTGGCTTCCTGAAACACAAAGCCGAGGCGATGTCCGGAAAGTTCGATGTGTGAGACCGGCTTGCGCCACAGCAGGATGCGTCCCTCGCTGGGAGGGAGCAGTCCGGCCACCATCCGCAGCAGCGTGCTCTTGCCGCAGCCCGAGGGGCCCAACAGCGTGACGAACTCGCCCTGACGCACACTCAGATCCACGCTGGCGAGCGCCCGGGTACCGTTGGGATAGACCTTTTCAGCAGAGAGGATCTCGACGGCGGCAGCGGTTTCATCCATCAGGGGAGCATACGCCGGATCGGCAAAGCCCCATTGCTCTGGCGAGCGCTCAGGGGAGTACGCGCAGATTGCGCACGAACTCGGTGGTGTAGGTGCGCGCGAACGGAACCTTCGTGGGATCCACGAGCTTCATGGAAACCATCATGTCGTAGGTGGATTTCATGCGCTCGTCGGTCATGATACCCACGCCAAGCTTGGCAGCATCGCCCCCAAACACCATCCCGGTCTGGTTGAGGATCCGGATCCCATGCGCGATCTTGTCATCGGTCATGTTGGGGTTGTCCTTCTTGATCAGCGCGTTGGCGGGGGAAGGGTCGCCCTTGAGGTAATCGCGCCATCCCTCCATCGAGGCCTTTACAAAGGCCGCCACAGCCTTTGGCCTGCGCTTTACCGTGTCTTCCATACAGACCACCGTGGTGGAGTAGGGGGGCCAGCCGTGATCGGAGAGCAGAAACACATTCGGCTTGAACCCTGCCTGCTGTTCGATCGCATAGGGTTCGCTCGAGAGATACCCCTGCTGCACAACATTCTTGTCGGCAATGAAGGGTTGCACATTGAAGGTGTAGGGACGGGTCTGCGAGTCCTGAAGCTTGTAGGTGGCCTTGAGCCAGGGCCAGTACGAGGTGTTGGCGGCGCTCGAGATGAGGATCGTTTTGCCCGGCAGATCCTCGAGTCTGTTGAGCACGCCGGGATGGCCGATCAGGACCTGGGGATCCTTCTGGAAGGCGGCTGCGACGGTTACGGATTGGATACCGTTCTCCCAGCCCTTGATCGTGGCCACGTCATACCCCATGAAGCAGTCGATCTGTCCGGCAGCAAGCAGTTGCATTCCGTTTACCTGAGGCCCGCCCATCCGCACGGTTACGTCGAGCCCCTCCCGCTTGTAGAAGCCCTTGGCGAGCGCCTGATAAAAGCCGCCATGCTCGGCCTGCGCATACCAGTTGGTCATGTAGCTGAATTTCTCCTGGGCCAGGGCCATCCCCGGCGCCACCAGCGAAGCCCCGAGGCCGAGGCCGAGCACGCACCGCAGGCGCTGAAGGCCCGTCCGGAGCAAGGTGCGCCATGACGAAGCCGGGGGAGGGGCGGGAGTGGCCGCCGCGGGTGTGGCTGCGCTTGCGGCAGCGTTAATGGCGGTCGTGGGCGTGTTGCGTATGGGAAGGTTCATGGATCGGCTCCTCGGTTGAGCGGGGCGGAAGATGCGTTGAAAGGGCAAGTCCTGCATCATGAAGTGTGACGCAAGTATGGGCAACATCAAGCAAGACGGATGCCATTGACCCGCGCAAGGACTCGCCGCCCGCCGGGTGTCTTCGGCTCGCCATGCATCGCGGCGTGATCGGCGCACGAGGCTGGTGCAGGAGCACATCACGACGGTGCGCTCAGGTCCTGAGGTATTCTCTGCTGCATGAAAGCCACTGCGCCTGGGTATTCGATGGCAAAGACCGCACTGGAGCATCGCCCGGTTGCTGCCGCAGCGCGTCGATGTCGGCCCCGGGGCCCGCGCCCGATCCACTTCACGATCCCAGCGGGACCTGCGCGGTGAACGCTGCGTGGAGCGTCAGCGCCCCCTCGCGATTCTGGTCCGACTGGAGTGCGCGCGATTTTGTGCACCTTCGCGCGCATGGAGGGATCGACGAGGCCGTGGCGGTACTGCCGATCGCCGCAATCGAGCAGCACGGGCCGCATCTTCCGGTGTCGGTCGACTCCACGCTCACCGAGGGCGTGATCCGTGCGAGTCTCGCGCATCTTCCTGCTTCGGCGTGTGTGCTCTTCCTGCCCACCCAGAGCGTTGGCAAGAGCAACGAGCACTTGCGCTTTCCTGGAACGCTCACGCTTGGGGCCGACACTCTGGCACGGGTGTGGTTCGATCTGGGCGCCTGCGTTGCGCGCGCCGGCTTTCGCCGATTGCTCTTTCTCAACGGGCATGGTGGCCAGGTGGCGCTGATGGAAACCGTGGCGCGCGATCTGCGGGTGGAACTCGGGCTGCTCACCTTGTCGTCGAGTTGGTTCACTTTGCCCATGGCCGAAGAGGTGAGGGCGCTCTTCACCGCGCAGGAGCACCGCTTCGGCATTCATGCCGGCGACATCGAGACCTCGATGATGCTTGCGCTCGCACCCCACACGGTACGCATGGAGTATGCGGATCATTTCGCTTCGAGTTCGATCCAGCGTGCCCGCGACTACCCGCTGCTCGGACAGGGTGCCGCCCGCCTGGCCTGGCAGATGCAGGACCTGCATCCGATGGGGGCGGCGGGCAATGCATCGATCGCCACAGCAGCCAAGGGCGAGGCGGTGATCGAAGACGCAGGACGCAAGCTTGCTGCGCTGCTGCTCGAGGTGGCCCGCCTGCCCCTCCACACACTGCGTGACACAACCGGTTGGTCAGAGGCTCAGGGCGGAACCGCCGGCAGGGTTGCGGATGCGCACGACGCCAGAGGCATGGTAGCGGCGGGCGGCGGCACAAGTCCGGAAGCCCGCCCGTGAGTGCTTCGAGTCTGCATGACCCGCGGGGGCCGAATCCGCGCAAGGCAGCGCTCGAGGCCTTCATCGCGGCGTTGGCCGATCTGCGGCCGAGCCGCGATCCGGCGCTGCTCGAGGCAAGAAGCCGCGACTACTACTGGTACAGCCCGATTCTCAAGCAACGGCTCGACCCCTGCCGCGGAGAGGTCCTTGTGCGTGCGGCAAGTGAGGCCGAAGTGATCCGTGTTGCTGCGGCCTGCGCCCGTTATCGGCTGCCGCTCACCGTACGCGGCGGCGGCACCGGCAACTACGGCCAGTGCGTACCGCTTGAAGGGGGCGTGATCCTCGACATCACCGCGCTCGACCAGGTCCTCGAGATCAGGCCAGGGTCGGTGCGGGTGCAGGCGGGCGCGCTGATCATGGATATTGAGCGCGCAGTACGCAGCTCGGCGCTTGTGCCGGGCGGGCAGGAGCTGCTCATGTATCCAAGCACCCGCAACACTGCCACGATCGGTGGTTTCATCGGGGGCGGCTACGGCGGCGCGGGCAGCGTGCGCAACGGCATCCTAAAGGATCCGGGCAATGTCACCCGGGTGCGCGTCGTGACCGTGGAGGATCCACCGCGGATCATCGAGTTGCGCGATGCCGACATCCAGAAGGTACACCACGCCTACGGTACCAACGGCATCATGACCGAACTCGATCTGGCGCTCAACCCGGCGATCGACTGGGTGCACCACATTGCCCTCTTCAACGATTACCGCAGCGCGCTCGCGTTTGGCGTGGCCGCCACCGAGGCCTGCGCGCGCGCCAACCCCTTGCGCGGATCAACCGCTCCACAACCCGGGCCCGGTCCTTCGCTCGATGCCTTCGAGATCACCGCCGTTGATCAGCGTTTCTCGCCGTTCTACGCCGAGGCCTTCGGCGATCGCTTTCCAGCCCACCGCGATGCGGTCTTCGCGATGGTCAACCCGCGCGATCTGGAGGGGTGGCGTGCCTTGATGCGCCGGTTCGGCGGCGAGGAATCGATGGCGTTCACGGAGGAGCAACTGCTTGTGCAGGGACTCGTCCCAGCCTTCGAATGCGCCTGGAATCACACCACACTTATGGCGCTGCGCAAGGACCCCTCGTGGACCAACCTGCAGACCGTCTATGCCTGGCCGCTCGACATCGATCTGGTGATGCGCCAGATGCAGCGCTACGGCGACGAGGTCTACATGCACCATGAGTTTGGCCGCGACAGCCACGGTTTCGTCGTGTTTGCGCTGCCGCTTGTGGCGTTTTTCGACCGGGATCGGATCTATCAGATCATCGCCGAACACGAGGCTGAAGGCTGTCTGGTCTTCGACAACCATGTCTACACGATCGAGAGCGGTGGCATGAAAAGCATCGACTCCGCACAGATCGACTTCAAGAAGATTGCCGATCCGCACGGATTGATGAACCCCGGAAAGACCGAGGGCTGGCTTGCAGAGTACGTGCAACCGTGAACCCTCCGGGCCCACCCATCGTCGACGGCCTGGGTAAGCCGCTTGCGCGCTACGCGGCGAGCCGCCGCTTCGGAGACTTCCTCTTTCTCAGTGGAGTCGTTGCGGTGGATCCGCGCGATGGGGAGGTGATCGAGCGCTACGACCAGCTTTCCCAGGCGGCGAAAGCGTCGTTGCAAAACCTTGGTTACTGCACCGGGCAGGCTTCCGTGGATGTGTTCGAAGCGCCGATCGTGGCGCAGAGCTGGATCGTGCTCGAGCGCATCCGTGAGCTCGTCGAACTCGAAGGTGCCCGACTCGAGGATGTTTCGCGCCTCGTGCAGTACTTCACGCGACTCTCCGACTATCCCGCCTACAACCGGGTCCGCCAGATCTTCTTTCCTGCGCCAGTGGTGAGCACCGTGGTGGGCGTTGCTGCGCTTCTTCCGGATCCGCGGGTTCGGGTGGAAGTGGAAGCCACGGTGTGGATGGCTGCGTCGCTTCGCTGACAGGATTACCCACCGATGCTCGAACTCGAGCGGGAGTCACAGCTCGGCATGGCGGGGCTGGAGACCAACGAACAGCCGATTCCCGTGATTGACCTTGCCAACCTTGATGTGCGGCGCGCGGAGATTGCTGCCCAACTTCTGGACGCCGCAGTCCATGTGGGGTTCTTCCAGGTGGCCAATCACGGGGTGCCACCCGGGATGGTGCGCGAAGCCTTTGCGATGGCGGAGCGTTTCTTTGCGCTCCCCGAAGCGACCAAGGCGCAGTGGCCCTTGTGCCGTAACGCCGGATGGGAAAGTCTCGCTCAGGTGCGGCCCTCCACGGGGGTGCCCGATCAGAAGGAAAGCTACCAGATCACGCGACCGCGGATGGCGGGGCTTTATCCGGCCGAGGAGCAGTTGCCCGGGTTTCGCGCCACGATGCTCGATTTCGAGGCACTGAACTGGTCGCTGGGTATGCGGATACTCTCCTGCCTCGCGGAAGGTATCGGCTTCGATCGCGATTTCTTCACCCGGGTGCACGATCCCGCAGGCGACACCTACCAGTGCACGCTGCGTCTGCTTCACTACTACGCGATTGCACCCGAGCTGCTCGAGAAGCTGGAGGTGGTCCGCGGCGGCGCGCACACGGACTTCAACTGCCTCACCCTGCTCTACCAGCGCACCGGCCAGCCGGGCCTGCAGGTCTGTCCGGGCAGGGCCTTCGATGCGCCGCGATGGACCCCGGTGGATCCCCGTGAAGACCTCGTCACCTGCAATATCGGCGACATGCTCATGCGCTGGAGCGACAACCAGCTCTTGTCGACTTTTCACCGGGTGCGCAAGCCACTCGCCGGTGAGTACCTTGGGCCGCGCTACAGCATGGCTTTCTTCTGTCAGGCCAACACCGATGCGCTCATCACCTCACTCAGCGGAAAGTATCCGGCGATGACGGCAGGCGATTACCTGGCCGAACGCATGCGTGCGAACTATCAGAACACGCGCTGAGATCCGGCCACCCCACCCCGAAACCCCGGGAACCCGGAGACCGCAAGTGCCTGCACCGTGGAAGTGAGGCAACTGAAGGCGTGCTGCGCTGCAGAAAGTCCCCGTATCAACTTCCAGGGCTGTCGTTTACGCTCGCAAAGGGATCGCCAGATATGCCTTGCCGCCTTGCTGCGCTTTGTTGCGCCTCGAGCGCGGATCTGAAGGCGCCACGCTCCCTGAGGCGGGACCAGTAGGCGCCCACCGGCGCCGAGAAGCGATCGTCGAGCCCCACCTGCGTGGCGAGCATCAATGCATAGCCCAGCGAGATGTCGGCTGCGGTAAACCGCTCGCCGCACGCGAAGGTCTGCCTGGCCAGCAGGGCATCGAGTCCGCGGAGGCGTGCAAGAAACCACTTTGCGTAGTCGTCGGCAACCTGCGGGCTTCGTCGCGACTCCGGTTCAAACCGGCTGTAGCGCAAGACCAGCGTTTGCGGGAAGGTGAGCGTGGCCTCCCCGTGATGCAGGTAGTTGAGGTAGCCCGGGTAGGCCGGATCCGTGGGATCCACGTCGATTCGCCGAAGCGGGTCGCGGGAGGCGATGTATTGGCACATCGCGGCCGATTCGGTCATGCGGGCACTGCCGTCGATGAGCAGCGGCACCGTGCCAAGCGGATTCTCCTGCAGGTACGGGCGCGCGTGCACCCTCGGCGGGAAGGGCAGCACTCTGAGTTCGTAGGGTTGCTGCGTTTCCTCGAGCGCCCACAAGGGCCGGAACGACCGGGCGTTGATGCAGTGGTAGAGCTGGATCATGGGTCGGTGGAAACTCCAGACGCTGATGGATGATACGTGATGGGCGCGGCGCCGGGCCACTGCGTGAGGGCATGGCGGGCGCCGGCGCCACGCCCAGGCACATCGCAGTATCCTTCTGCGCCAGGTCATCGTGCTTGCCCTGGCCGTGTACGATCCCCGTGGCTCTTGCGGCGCCCGGGGCTTTTGCGGCGCCCGGGGCTCTTGGGGCCCACGGGACTCCTGGGGCGCTTGGCGCGCGGAGTTGCGTGGTCACGCAGAGATGGAGTTTTTGTGGACTCTTGGGTGCAGGAACTCTCCCGGGGTGAATCCGAAAGCCTCGAATTCAAACGGTCAACAGCGTCCATCAGGGAAGCTGTCCAGACCTTGTGCGCCTTTGCCAACCAGGGCGGAGGGGTGCTCTACTTCGGAGTGGCCGACGACGGGAGCCTTGTTGGACAGGAGGTGAGCGACGACACGCTCAGGAATCTCGCCAACGCGGTCAAGCTCAACACCGACCCGAAGCTCTATCCACAAATCCGCAAGGTGGAAATCGGGGGAAAGACCTGCATACGGTTGACAGTGGAGCAGAGCCCGCTCAAGCCGCACACGGCCTACGGCAGGGCCTATCTGCGGGTGGGTACAAGCACCCAGCAACTGAGCCAGGACCAGTACCGGCAGATGATTCAGCAGCAGAGTAACGGCTACGGATTCGATGCGCTTTTGTGCCGGGATGCCCGATTGTCCGACATCGACGAATCCGCCGTGCACGCGTTTCTGGAGGCGGCCAACGCGGTGCGCGACCTCAACCAGAATCTTTACCTGCCGGTCGACCAGGTCCTCGAAAAGCTCGACCTCGTGAAAAACGGAGCGATCACCAACGCGGCGGTGCTCCTTTTTGCCACCGATCCCCGGCGGTTCTTCCGCGGTTGCTACGAAATCAAGGCGGCCATCTTTCCTTCGGACTCGGGCTATGACACGATGCTCAACGCTCACGAGTTCGCAGGCAATCTGCTGAGTCAGGTTGCGCGCGTGCTCGAGTTTCTGGTGCTCTCCCTGCAAAAGTCCTACAGCAAGGGCGATGTCCAGGGGGTGGAACGCCTCGAATTTCCCATGTCGATGTTGCGCGAGGCGCTGGTTAACATGATTGCGCACCGTGACTTCCGCGTTGGCGTGAAGTCCACCATTGAACTGAGGCCTTCATCGCTCCTCTTCTACAACCCGGCCGAGCTGTTTGCGCCAACGATCACTCTTGAGTCCCTCAAGCGGCATCACGCCTCGAGGCCTGGCAACCGCCTGATTGCAAGGGTTCTCTACCTGATGGGATTTTTCGAGAACTGGGGGGGAGGCACGCTCAAGATCATCGAGGAGGCGAGAAACGCCGCGTCGGTGGATCCGGAATTCGGATTCCGGGATGGGATGTTTTCCCTCGTGATCCATCGTCGCCGGAGTCTGGGCGTGTAGGCGCACGATCCGCTGCGTCGCAGGAGCGGTCCGGGGGATGCCGAGCGGCAAACCTCAGTCCGAGGGCGCTGGAAGAGCCAATTGGGCAAAGCGGATCACCCGCTCCAGGTAGTTTTCGAACAGGTCGAGTGCGTGATTGCTGCCGTCAACAATGATGTGACCGCACCCGGCGTAGCGGGCTGTCATGGTGCGCCAATCGATCACTTCGTCGCCGGTGGCGGCCACGAGAAGATAGCGCGCAGGATTGCTCACCGGGATGGATTCAAGTTCGCGCAGCGCCTCCACGTCGTCACTGCGCCAGTCGAAAGACGTTTCCGAGTGCCAGGCTTGAACCGTGCCGATGAAGCGCGCAAGGTCGCGCGATGGGTGCACCGCAGGATTGAGCAGGACCGCTCTACACCCATGGGCCTCGGCGAGGCAGTGGGCGTAGAGCCCTCCGAGCGAGGAACCCACGAGCGCATCGTGCGCGGTGAGCCGCAAATCCCGCTCCAGCGTGCGGATTGCCTCGCGTGGCGCCACCGGAATCTGCGGACACACGAAACGCCCGCCCAGGCCGCGTTGCTCGAACCAGTTGCGCAGCAGGCCTGCCTTGAACGACGCGGGGGAGGACCGAAAACCGTGCAGGTAGATGAGACGCCGCGCGTCAATCCGGTGCTGGTGCCGGGCTCCGGCCAGACCACCAGGCCCCGTGGCGGCAGGCACCGCGTTTTCTGGCCTGTGAGACGATTCAGGCTGGCATTCCAAGCTTTCACTTCGAGTCACTGACATGGCCCTTCCCCAGGAACTCGCCCGAGCCAGCCTGCGTGAACTCTCCGCAGCACTCGGGCGGCGCGAATGCAGTTCCCGCGACATCGTCGGACACTACCTGGATCGTATCGCGGCAGGCGATGCGCATCTGCATGCCTTTGTGCAGGTTGATGCCGAGTACGCGCTGGCGCTGGCCGACGCAGCCGACGCAGTCCGGCGCGCGGGATGGCCCACCTCGCCGCTGCACGGCTTACCGATCGTCCTCAAGGACCTGCTCGAGATGAAGGGTCGCAGAACCTCGCTCGGATCGCGCCATTATGTTGATCGGTGCAGCCCCGAGACGAGCGCTGCGGTCGAGCGCTTGCTCGGCGCCGGGATGATTCCGCTTGGCAAAGTCCACATGACCGAGTTTGCCTTTGGCGGGTGGGGTACGAATCCCCTCATGGGCACGCCGCGCAACCCGTGGGATCTGCGTGCGCACCGTGTGCCGGGGGGATCATCGAGCGGTACTGGCGTTGCGGTGGCCGGCGGGCTTGCGCCGGCGGGAATCGGAAGCGATACCGGGGGCTCGGTGCGGATTCCGAGCGCATTCAACGGAATCACCGGGCTGAAGGTGACCTGGGGCCGCATCGCATTGCATGCTACCGGCTTGCTGTCGTGGACGCTCGACACCATCGGCCCGATGGCGCACGAGGTGCAGGATTGCGCCTGGCTTCTCGACGTTCTCGCAGGGCCCGACCCTCGCGATCCGGCCACGCTCGGTCAACCGCTGGAGTGCTTCGCCCGCATCAGGGAGTCGGTGAAGGGGGTGCGCATCGGCGTGGTGGAGGAGGATCAGCTTCCCGACTTCATGGAGGATGCGGTGGTTGCAAATTGGCGCGAGGCGGTGCGGGCGATCGCCTCGCAGGGTGCGCAGATCACGGCTGTGAAGCTGCCGTCCTGGTTCTTCAGCCTCGCAGCGGCAACCGGCCGTGTGATCGCTGCAGAGGCCTACCACCTGCACGAGGCGATCGTTCACGACCGCAGCCTTCCGCTCGGCGACGCAGTGCGCGAGAGGATACTCGCCGCTGAGTGCTTCAAATCCTCCGACTATGCGGGCGAGTTGAGGTTGATGCGGCAGCGGCGCAGCGCGTTTCTCGACGCGATTCGCGAACTCGACGCGATCTCGCTCCCCACAGTGGCGACCGTGGCTCCGAGGCTCCCGATCGACGAGTTGTCACCGCTACCCGCCTACCTCACCCGCCCGGTGAACTATCTCGGGCTGTGCGCACTTGCTCAACCCAGCGGTCTTGCCAACGGCCTGCCAACGAGCGTGCAATGGGTTGGCAAGCCCTTCGATGAGGCCCGGATTCTTGCCCTGGGTGCCGCCTTTGAGCGCACGAGTGGGCACCATCGGATGCGTGCGCCGTTGGAGCAATGGTAGGCAGCCGGGTGGTGCATAGCTTGTTCAGCCGTTGGAGCCGCGCGCAGCGGTAGCCAGCGCATCGATGGCGCGCGGCAGGGCCTCCCTGCCGATCGGGATCCCGAGGTGCAGCATCGCCGCCTCGATACCCGCGAGCGCGCCGAGGATCGTGGGCTCATTCATGTCGCCCAGATGCCCGATCCGGAACACCCGGCCGGCGAGCGGGCCGAGACCTCCCGACATGGCCACCTGAAAGCGTTCACGCGCCACAGCGCGCAAGAGTTCGGGATCGTGGCCTTCGAGGGTGACCGCAGTGACCGAGACCGAGCGGGCCTGCGGGTCACGGCAGAAAAAGCCAACAGCCCCCGCGGATGACCAGGCCTCAACTGCGGCAAAGACCGCATGGGCCAGACGCTTGTGACGCCTGAGAACCTCGTCGAGTCCTTCCTGCAGGAGCAACGCGAGTGCGGCGCGCAAGCCCATCAGCATCTGCAGCGGAGGCGTGCCGCAGAACTTGCGGTAGGCGTGGGTGCCGGTGCGCTTGGTCCAGTCCCAGTAGTATTTGGGCGAGGGATTGTCGAGCGAGGCCTGATTGGCGTGCTCATCAACGACGACGAATCCCATCCCGGGCGGCAGCATCAGGCCTTTCTGTGATCCTCCCACCACCAGATTGACACCCATTCGGTCCATTGCGAAGGGGGCCGCAGCCAGTGACGACACCACGTCGACCACGTAGAGCGCCGGATGTCCGCTCGCATCGATCGCTTGCCGAATGGCCTCGACGTCGCTGGTGATCCCGGTGGAAGTGTCGGTCTGCACAACAAACACCGCGCGGATTTGGCCTTCGCGATCCTTGCGCAGCATCGATTCAACTTCATTCGGGTCGATCGGGTAGCCAGGTTTCCAGGCGGTTTGCAGAACGCGCCGATCGAGGGCTTCGGTCTGTTGCGCCCAGCTCTCCGAGAAGTGTCCGGTTGAAGGAATGAGAACGAGGTCGCCCTCGGCCAGGATGTTCACGATCGCCACTTCCCAGGCGCCGTGACCGTTGGCGGAGTAGAGATACACCTCACCCTTGGCGGTGTCCACCACCTGCTGCATTCCACGCTCGCAGTCCTGAATCAGCACATCGAGCCGGGGGTCGGCAAGGTCGATCGACTGCCGATGCATTGCATCGAGCACTTCGTCGGGTATACGGGTGGGGCCTGGCGCGTGCAGAAAGCGCGCGCCAGGGATACGCGGGGATGTCACGCGCCTTGAAGCGGGGCCAACCAAGCCCGCGCGCTCAACCAGGCGGGCATCAGCAGCGAGCCCGTAGACCCGGACGTCGCAGGCCGGCGGAAGCGACGGTCGAACATCAGTTGTAGACCGCCTGCGGGAGCCAAAGCCCGATCTCGGGGAAGAGATAAAGCAGTGCGAGCGCGATGACCTGGATACCCATGAACGGCATCATCCCGGCGAAGATCTGGTTGAGGGTGACGTGGGATGGCGCCACACCCTTGAGGTAGAACGCTGCCATGGCAACAGGCGGCGACAGGAAGGCTGTCTGGAGATTGAGTGCAACGAGCAGCCCGAAGAAGAGTGGATCCACTCCGAACTTGGCAAGCAGAGGCACAAAGATCGGCATGAAGATCACGATGATCTCGGTCCATTCGAGGGGCCAGCCAAGGATGAAGATGATCGCCTGCGAAAGAAGAAGAAACTGGATCTTGGAGAGTCCCAGGGAGAGCACCCAGCGTTCGATCAGTTCCTGGCCCCCGAGCAGAGCGAACGCCGCCGAGAAGATCGAAGATCCCACGAAGAGCCAGCAGACCATGGCGCTTGTCTTTGCAGTGAGAAAGACCGACTCCTTCACCACCTCGAGGTTGAGTTGCTTGTAGGCAAAGGCGAGCAGGAATCCGCCAAGTGACCCGACGGCCGCAGCCTCCGTTGGCGTGGCAAGCCCGAACACGATCGTGCCAAGCACCGCCAGGATGAGAAAGGCAAGCGGAAAGAACGAAGCCAGAAGCATCTTGAAGATTTCGAGCCTCACCAGCGTGAGCTTCCAGTAGAGCAACCCGAGCGCCGCGAGCGTGATCGCTGCGGTGATCTGGTACCAACGCGGCAGGGAAGCCATCGAGCGCGTGCCCTCTGCAGCCGATACGCCCGCAGCACTGGAGGCGGCGGACCCTTGCGGCGGGCTCGCTGTGCCTGCGGCCGGCTCAGCGGCCGGCACCGGAGCGGGTGTGCTACCCGGCGGCTCTGCAAGGCCTGTAGTGGAACGCGGCGGTTCGCTGAGCCCGGTGGAAGACCGGGGCGGTTCGCTCAAGCCAGTGGAGGAGGCTCCCGGCGGCTCTGCAAGGCCTGTAGTGGAACGCGGCGGTTCGCTGAGCCCGGTTGTGGAGGTTGAGGAAGGGGGCTCACTCAGTCCAGTCGATCCCGAGGCAGGCGCCGACATTTCCTGCACACCCTGCAACGAAGCCTCGACATCGGCAGGTGCAGGCATGGCCGCGCGGTACAGGAGACTCAGAAATCCGATGCAAAACAGTGCGGGCAGCAGCGCAAGGAGTAACTGTTTACTGATCTCGAGCGTTGACAGATTGAGGTTCCGTGCGCCTTTGAGCGCCTTGATCAGGGAGGGGACCGCAAGCCGGCCGCAACGATCCCGGATCAGTTCGAACATCGCCGGGAGATCGACATGTCGGTCCGCCGCGCTCAGCGCGGGCATCAGGTGGGGCTTGAGTTTGGCAAGCACGATCACGTAGATCATGTAGAGCGCAGCGAGCATCAGACCGGGGAAAAACGCCCCCGCGTAGAGTTTCACCACCGACACCCCTGCGGTGGCGCCGTAAACGATCAACATCACCGAAGGTGGGATGAGAATGCCAAGGCAACCGCCGGCGGTGATGGCTCCCGCGCTCACGCGCACGTCGTAACCGGCCCGAAGCATTGATGGCAGGGCGAGCAGTCCCATCAGCGTGACCACCGCACCCACGATCCCGGTGGCCGTGGCGAACACCGCACAAGTGAAAAGCGTGGCCACCGCGAGCGATCCAGGTACCCGTGCGAGGGCGAGCTGGAGCGAGTGGAACAGCCTGGAGATCAGGTTGGCGCGCTCCACCAGATACCCCATGAAGACGAAGAGGGGGATCGAGATCAGCACATCGTTGGTCATTACCGCGTAGGTGCGCTGCACCATGAGGTCGAGCGTGAGTCCGATGGCCTTGTCAGCATCGCGCGATGCGTAGGCGAAGAGCGCGAAGATCATGCCCATACCCATCAGGGTGAAGGCGGTGGGAAATCCAAGCATGATTGCTACCACCACCAGTGCGAGCATCAGTAGTCCGAGATGCCCGTTGGTGAGGTTGCCCCATGGCATGAAAACCACCACCGCGAGCACGATCAGTGCCATCAGGCCAAAGCCGAACCGCAGCTCCTTGCGCATCTCGGTATCCGTCTCTAAACGATGTCTTCCTGCGGGCGCTTCACGCCGAGCTGTCGAGACATCGCCACAATCGCAATGTGTTGACGATCAATTCGACTGCACCATGGTCTTGAGTTTTTCCACATCAACCTCCTCAACGTCATGCTCACGCGAGGTCCATTCACCGGTCTTCAGACAAAGGAGGCATCGGATGATCTCGACCAGACCCTGCAGGAGGAGGACTGCACCTGCGAGCGGCAGGATCATCTTGAAGGGGTACAGGGGAGGACCGTCGGCAGTGATCGAGGAGTGCTCGCGTATTGCAAAGGACTCCCCCGCGTAGGAGTAGCCTGCCCACACGATTGCCACAACGCCCGGAATGAAGAACACAATGTAGAGGATGAGATCGATTGTGGCCTGGGTGCGCGGCTGGAAAAACCCGTAGAGGATGTCCCCGCGAACATGCCCGTTTTTCGACAGGGCGTAGGCGCCGGCCATCATGAAGAGGGTGCCGTAGAACATGATCTGCACATCAAAGGCCCACGGGTGCGGGTTGTTGAGCACATAGCGCGCAAACACTTCGTAGCAGATCAGTCCGGTGAGGGCAAGGATGAGCCAGGCGAAAAGGTGCCCAATCCAGGTCGAAATCGCGTCGACCAACAGCAGGATTTTCTGCATGGCAAGGATGAAAAGAGGGGAAGGAAGGGAGGTCGACCGGAAGGCTTGTGCAGCATCCGGCCAACGCCTCGCTCAAGTCTTCAGCGTGTCAGCTCTTGGTGGCAGGTGCCGGGCCTGCAAAGTAGTGGTCGTAGGCCATCCGCCGGCCCACATTGGTGTCGAGATCCCAGCGCACAGTGCGTGCAGCGAATGCGCGTTGCGAGTCCACGATCTCCTTGAAGAGCGCGTTTTCGGCGGATTTCTTTGCCACAACCTGGTCGTAGACCACGAGTTGCTGCTTGAGGATTGCATCAGGGGTCTTGAAGAAGCGCACCCCGAGTTTGGTCTGCAGCTCGCCGTAGTCTCTGGAGTAGCGGTCAACCGCCTTCCACGACATATCGGCAGATGCCGCCTCGACCGCGTTGTCGATTACCGCGCGCAGCTTTTCGGGGAGCGCGTTGTACTTGTCGCGATTGAACAGGATTTCGAACTGCTCGGCGTTCTGGTGGAAACTCTGCAGCATGCAGACCTTGGAGACGTCGGCAAAGCCCAGCAGGCGGTCCGAACTTGCGTTGTTGAACTCGGCGGCATCAAGCAGGCCACGGTCCATCGCCGGGATGATTTCACCGCCAGGAAGCGCGTTGACCGCAGCACCCATCGCAGTGAACACATCGATCGAGATCCCCACCGTGCGGAACTTGAGCCCCTTGAGGTCTTCGGCGCGGGTGATCGGCTTCTTGAACCAGCCCAGAGGCTGGGTGGGCATTGGACCGTACACATACGACTGCACATTTGCGCCAACCGCCCTGTAGAGTCTCTCGAGCAGTTCCTTGCCGCCGCCATATTTGTGCCACGAAAGCAGCATGTTGGCGTCCATGCCGAATGCGGGGCCGGATCCCCACAATGCGAGGGCAGCGTTCTTCCCGTAGTGATACACCACCACCCCATGACCCCCGTCGAGCGTACCCTTCGACACTGCATCGAGAAGACCGAAGGCAGGGACAACGGCGCCAGCGGGAAGCACCTCGATCCTGAGTTCGCCCCCGGTCATGTCGTTGACCTTCTTTGCAAAGTCGTTGGCGTACTCGTGGAAGATGTCCTTGGCTGGCCAGGTGGACTGAAACCGGAAGGTGGTGGTGCCCTGCGACCTGGCAATCATCGGGAAACCAAGGGTGGCAGCGCCCGCCGAACTGGCGGCAGCACCAACAAGAAACTTGCGACGGATCACGGTTTGTGCCATGTGGTTCTCCTCAGAAAAACTTTGAATATAAGGACTTTGAATGTAAGGGCTTTCGTCCCGCAGCGAACGCTTCAGCTTGCGGGGAGGAGTATACGTCAACTGAACGTACCCGCTCCAGTGTCGTCAGGGGTCTTCAGGGAGTTTCCAGGGAGTCGCTGAAGCGTCTTGGGCGTGCGTCACAACGCGTAGCCTGGGGGTGATTTCAGGAATACGCGGTTTGGCAAGCTTGATCTTGCCCTCGCCAAGCGGCCTTTCACAGCGGGCAGCGCGTTGCGCGCTCAGTCGTTGAGGTGGCAGGCGGCATGATGTCGGTTGCCAAGATCCCGGAGGATCGGTGCTTCGATGCGGCAGCGCTCCATGGTGTGCGGGCAGCGCGGATGGAAGTGGCAGCCCGCAGGCGGATGGATCGGATTGGGAACCTCACCGCCAAGCACGATGCGCTTGCGCTTGAGCGCAGGGTCGGGGATCGGGACCGCCGAGAGCAGTGCCTCGGTGTAGGGATGGCGCGGGTGACGGTAGAGCGCCTTTGAAGACGCAATCTCAACGATGCGGCCCAGATACATCACCGCCACCCTGTCGCTGATGTGTTCCACCACCGACAGGTCGTGGGCAATGAACAGGTAGCTCAACCTGAAGCGCTCCTGCAGATCCTCCAGCAGGTTGATCACCTGCGCCTGGATCGACACATCGAGTGCCGACACCGGCTCGTCGCAAACGATGAGACGCGGCGAAACCGCGAGCGCGCGCGCAATCCCGATACGCTGCCGCTGGCCACCGGAGAACTCGTGCGGGAAGCGTCGCATGTGATCGGGATGCAGCCCGACTGTTTCGAGCAACTCCACGATGCGCTGCTCGGCCTGCGTGCGCGAGCTTGCCAGGCGATGGATGGCGAGTGCCTCGCCGATGATCGAGGCCACCGTCATGCGCGGATTGAGCGAGGCGAAGGGGTCCTGGAAGATGATCTGCATTGCCCGGCTGTTGGCGCGCAGGGCTTGCCGGTTCATCGCGGTGACCTCGAGGCCGTCGAACCACACCGTGCCCGCGGTGGGCTCGATCAATCGCAGGATGCAGCGCCCGGTCGTTGACTTGCCACAACCGGATTCGCCAACCACCCCGAGGGTCTCTCCCTCATCCACGGTGAAACTCACCCCGTCGATAGCGTGCACCTTGTCGATGACACCCCCGAAAAGGCCCCCCCGGATCGGAAAGTGCTTGACCAGGCCGCGCACCTCCAGAAGAGGTCCAGGGTGCTGGCGTGCGACGTTGCCGCCCGGGTTGACGGTGTTGGCGGGAGGGTTGACGGTGTTGGCGGGCGGGGACATGGCGGGCGACGGACCTCAGGCTACCCGCAGGCAGGCCACCTTGTGGCCCGGCCTCACTTCATGCAGCACAGGATCCTGGGACCGGCAGGCCTCGATCACCTGCGGGCAGCGCGCAGCAAAGCGGCAGCCCGGTTGCGGGCTGATGAGCTTGGGCACGGTGCCGGGAATCGCCTCGAGCCTCCGTTTCTCGCCAGCGCTCCGATCGATCCGCGGGATCGACCGGATCAATCCCTGGGTGTAGGGGTGAAGCGGTTCGCCGAAGAGTTGCCCCACCTGCGCCTCCTCCACAACCCGGCCTGCGTACATCACCACGACGCGCTGCGTGGTTTCGGCCACAACACCCATCGCATGGGTGATCAGCATCACCGCCATGCCGATTTGTTCCTTCAGGCGCGTGAGGAGGTCGAGGATCTGCGCCTGGATGGTCACATCGAGCGCGGTGGTGGGCTCGTCGGCGATCAGCAACCTGGGGTTGCACGACAGCGCCATGGCAATCATCACGCGCTGGCGCATACCGCCGGAGAACTGGTGGGGATAGTCGTGCACCCGACGGTCCGGTTTTGGGATGTTGACCAGCGCGAGCATCTCGATCGCCCTCGCCAGTGCCTGCGCGCGGCTCAATCCCTGGTGCAGTCGGAGCGTCTCGGCGATCTGCTCGCCAACGCTGAACACCGGATTCAGCGAGGTCATCGGCTCCTGGAAGATCATCGCGATTTCGCGCGCCCGGATGCGCTGCATGTCGGCGGCCGAAGCCTGCACCAGGTCGCGCCCTTCGAAGAGAATCCGCCCACCGGCAATGAAGCCGGGGGGGATCGCGAGAAGCTTCATCACGCTCAGCGCGGTGACCGACTTGCCACATCCCGACTCGCCGACAACCCCGAGGGTTTCGCCCCGATGGATGTTGAGGTGGATACGGTCGACCGCGTGAAGCGTGCCTTCCTCGGTGCGGAAGTGGATGCTCAGGTCCTCCAGACGCAACAGCGCCTGAACGGTAGCCTCAGCCATCTCAGAGCACCCGTCGCGGATCGAAGGCGTCGCGCAAGCCGTCGCCGATGTAGTTGATGGTGAGTACCGTGATGAAGATGAGCATCCCGGGAAAGAGCGCCCAGTGCGGAGCAATGTCGAGATGGTCTTTCGCGTCGAAGAGTATCCGCCCCCAGGTGGGTATGTCGGGCGGGAAACCCAGGCCGAGGAAGGACAGCGTGGACTCCGCAATGATGGCCGCAGCCACGTCGATCGTGGCGGCCACGATCACCGGACCCATGGCGTTGGGCAGGATATGGCGCACGACCTGCCGTGCTGGCGATGCGCCGAGCGCGCGCGCGGCCTCCACAAACTCCTTTTCGCGGAGCGAAAGGAACTGGGCTCGGACGAGGCGTGCCACCGGCATCCAGCGCAGCCCGCCGATCACCGCCACCACCAGGATGAAGACCCCGGTCTCCGGGCCCACAAGCTTCTTGAGGCTGTCGTTGAAGAGGTAGAAGATGAGCAGCAGAAGAGGCAACTGCGGGAGAGACAGGAACAGGTCGGTCAGCCACATCAGGAACGCATCCACCGACCCCCGCGACATTCCCGCGACAGCGCCAACCAGAACACCCACCGTGATTGCAATCACCATGGCCGCGAGACCAACCGCGAGCGAGATCCGACCGCCGTAGAGCATGCGCGCCAGCAGATCCTGACCCAGGTCGTCGGTACCCATGGGGTGCTTCAGGGAGGGTGGAGAAAGCCTCGCGTTGAAGTCGATATCGTTGATCGGTATCGTCCAGACGAAGGGCCCGAGCATCGCAGCAAGCAGGATCACGCCGAGGATGAAGGCGCTGCCGAGCGCAAGCCGGTGGCGACGAAACCGTCGCCAGGCTTCCCCCCCGGGGCTCGAGACCATTTGCGCCCCTGCGCCGGTGGCAGCGGCCGGGCTAGCGGTAGGAGATGCGGGGGTCGAGCCAGCCATAGAGCAGGTCCGCGAGCAGGTTGCACAGAATCACGAGTACCGAAAACACGAAGGTGACTGCCATGATCACTGGGGTGTCGTTGGCGAGCATGGCCGAAATCAGCAGCGAGCCGATGCCGGGTACCCGGAAGATCTGCTCGGTGACGATCGCGCCGCCAAAGATCGCAGGCATCTGCAGCGCCACCAGCGTGACCACCGGGATGAGTGCATTGCGCACCACATGCTTGGCGATCACGACGCGCTCCGGGAGTCCCTTGGAGCGCGCGGTGGTGACATAGTCGAGCCGGATCACATCGAGCACCGCCGAGCGCACATACCGCGTCCAGGATCCCGCCTGGAAAAGGCCGAGCACCGTGACCGGCATGATCATCTGCCTGAAGTGCTCCCAGTAGAAGCGCCAGCCGGTCTCGGCAATGTCGGCGCGGTACACAAAAGGCAGCCAGTCGAGCGTGATCGAAAAGATCAGGATCAGCACGATCCCGGTGAAGAAGGTGGGAAGCGAAAAACCGATGAAGGCGAGCGTGCTGGCGATCTGGTCAAAGATCGAATACGGCCGGGTGGCAGCATAAATGCCCACCGGCAAGGCGATCGCCAGGGCCAGCAGTTGCGAGGAGCCGATCACGAGCAGCGTGGTGGGCAGGCGCTGGAGAATCAGCAGGTCCACATCCATCCTGCTTACAAAGGAAAAGCCCCAGCTGCCCTGCAGCATCGCAGTGAGCCACGACCAGTAGCGCACCAGCACCGGGTCGTCCATGCCGAACTTGCGCCGCAGTTCTGCGGCGACCTCCGGGGGGACATTGGGGTTTGCGGCAAGCTCGCCGAAGGGATCGCCAGGCGCAAGCGCAAGGACGCTGAAGAGCACGAGGCTGATGCCCAGCAGGCTGGGCACTGCGATCAGCAACCTGCGCAGGAGGTACTGGGTCATCGGAGGCGCTGAAGCGGCACTGGCTCAGGGGCCGGGTGCGCACGGGGCGGCCGCAGCGCAGACAGGGGCCTCAAACCTCGCGATACCAGTCCTTGAGCATCCACATGTCGCTGTCCCAGGCCGATGTTGGCGCGTTGAGACGGTTGGCCACCCCTGCCACCCGCGGTCGTGCCACCACTGGAATCACGGTGTAGTCACCGACGGCGAGGTCGTTCATGCGCACAAAGAGCGCTGCGCGCTTGACCGGATCCATTTCCATCTCGGCGGCCGCAAAGATCTTGTCGTACTCGGCATTGACCCATCGGGTGATGTTGCGACCCTGCCACTTGTTGGCCTTGCTCGCCGCGAGGTTCGACAGGAACTGGTCCATGAAGCGCTCGGGATCGGGCTGGGTCATCGTGGTGGTGTACATCTGCACGTCGCAGAAGAACTTGGTGTAGGTGTCGGGGTTGGCCACATCGGAGGAGAAGAAGACCGAGGCGGCCACCGACTTGAGTTCCAGGTCGATCCCGGCCTTCGCAGCGGCCTGCTTCACCACCTGCTGGGTTTTTTGCCGGGGCGCGTTGATCGAGGTCTGGTACACAAACTTCAGCCGCTTGTTGTCCTTCACACGTACTCCGTCGGTGCCGCGCTTCCAGCCGGCAGCCTCGAGTACGCTGGCCGCCTTGTCGGGATTGAATTCGTACTTGAGGTTCTTCGACACAAAGCGGCTCGGATTGTTGAGGAAGTTTGCGGTGGCAATACCGGTGCGCCCGTAGATGAACTTCTGGACACTGTCCTTGTCGACCAGCATGGCCATTGCCGAGCGCACGGCAGGATCGTTGAGGATCGGATGGCGGCTCTTCGGATGAGCGCGCTCGCCTTCGAGTTCACTCCACGGATCTGCCGAATTGAGTTGCATGAACTCGATGTTGCCGCCGAGGTAGATCCGCGCCTGGCCCTTTCCACCCGCCTCAAGCCGCTGCAGCACCTCGTCTTCCACCTGCAGGTTCCAGGCGAAGTCGAATTCGCCGGTTTGCAGCGTGGCGCGTGCAGCCGATACCGCATCTCCGCCGCCCTTGAACTCGATCGTGTCGAAGAAGGGACGGTTGGGCTCGTGGTAGTCGGTGTTGATGATGCCGCGCACCATGTCGCCGGGCTTGAAGTCGGCAAACTTGTAGGGTCCGGTACCCACCGGCTTGAGGTTGGTGGGTGCATCCCTCGACTTGGCGCCGCTGTAGGCCTCAAAGAGGTGCTTCGGGATCAACATGCCATTCACGCCCACGAAGGCGTCGGCCCAGAAGGGGCGTGGACCGGGGTTTTCCAGGCGAACCGTGTGGCTATCGATCTTGCTCACCTTGATGTCGCGATACACCGCGACCGTGACTGCCGCAGTTGCAGGGTCGGAGGCGTAGGCTGCGTTGAAGAGCACATCGTCGGCGGTGAAGGGCCGACCGTCGTGCCAGCGCACGTCCTTCTTGAGTTTCCAGATCACCCAGCGTCCGTCGGGAGCAAGCGTCTTGCCGGCAACCGAGGGGATTTCCGCGGCAAGGACAGGCACCATGTTGCCGTCGCTGTCCCAGCTGGCGAGCGGCTCATAGAACACCCGCGAGCCATCCTGATCCTTGGTGCCGGTGGCAAAGTGCGGGTTGAGGAGCGTGGGACCCTGCCACCAGAGCACCCGCAGCGGCCCACCTCCGCCCCTGCGGGTGGCCTTGTAGGTCGACTGGTACGCTTGGGCGTTGGCAACGCCGTGAAGCATGAGGAGTTGCGCGGCCATGGGCACCGTGAGGCCGGCATGGACCATGCCCTGGAGGAAAGCTTTGCGGGAGAGCTTCCCTGCGCGGACCTCCTCGATCTGCGCGCGCAGGCTGTGTTCGATGTCGTCGATCCGCATGGGGCGTGCTCCTGTGCAATTGGCTGATGCAGGGGTGAATTGGGAAGTGGTAGACGGTAAACGGTAATCGGTAAGCGGTAATCGGTAATCGGTAAACGGTAATCGGTAAACGGTAAACGGTAAACGGTAAACGGTAAACGGTAAACGGTAAACGGGGTGCGGGAAGCGGGGGCAGTGGGAAGCGGTAACCGGTGATCGGGGCGCGGGAAGTCGCAGCGCTGCGACGCTTGCGCAGTGGATACTTCGATCAACTTCGGAGACTCGCTAGCCGCCGGGGTGCGACCTTCGCTGTAAAACAGCGTAAACGGATTCGATTTGCGCTGCAACCGATCTTTCCGTTGTGGCTTATGCGAGGAGAACAACATGTCTGTACAGCAACATTCCATCCAGCTTCCGGTGATGACTCCCGGTACCGCGCGATCGATCCCCTGGTTGCGCTTCGGCCGCAAGGGTGCCCGACCCAAGGCCTATCTCCAGGCGGCGATCCATGCCAACGAAATGCCCGGAACGATGGCCCTGCACCACCTGATGCCAA
>VGHO01000003.1 GCA_016868175.1 Betaproteobacteria bacterium | reverse complement strand
GGGCTACCTGCGGGCAAGCGCAAGTGAACGAATCTACCGCGAAGTGAAAGTGATGATGATTGGCGGCGGCGCCGAGGAAGTGATGTACGAACTCGCCGCGCGGCAACTCGGGCTCGAACCCTGAATGCGGCGTTGCCGGATGGGTGCCTTGCGGCGTGATCCAGCGGTTTGCCGCGGTGGCCTTGCAGTCTGACGCAGCGGCGTGCTGCCGTCTGGCGCAGCGGCGTGCTACCGCCTGACGCAGCGGCGTGCTGCCGTCTGGCGCCGCGTGCTGCCGTCTGGCGCAGCGGTTCGCTGTGGCTGCCAAGCGATCTCCACCTTCACAACCCCAGCTCAAGGGAGGAGCAATGACCCAGGAGAAAGCGATCCTGATCGAACGCAACGCTGCAGTGTTGCGGATTCGCCTCAATCGGCCTTCGGTGCTCAACGCGATGACCAACACACTGATGCTCGAACTGCATGCCGCGCTCACCCTCGCCGGCGACGACGCCTCGGTGCGCGCTGTACTGCTAAGCGGCGAAGGACGGGGCTTTTGTGCCGGGGCTGACCTGGCCGAAAGCGGCTTTGCAAGCCCGGGCACGGCGGACGCAGCATCCGCAGCGGTTGGCGACAAACTGCGCCGGATCTTCAACCCGGTGATCGAAGCAATGCGCAGCCTGCCCAAGCCGATCGTGACTGCGGTCAATGGCGTTGCGGCCGGCGCCGGAATGAGTCTTGCGCTGGCTGGAGACATCATTGTCTGTGGCGAGTCTGCATCGTTTCTGCAGGCCTTTGCGCGCATCGGCCTGATTCCCGACGCGGGCAGTACCTGGTTCCTGCCGCGTCTGGTGGGCGAGGCGAAGGCGCGCGCGCTCGTGATGCTCGCCGAACGGATCAGCGCAGAAGAAGCCGAACGCATCGGTCTGGTCTACAAGGTGGTACCCGATGCAGAGCTCGAGCCCTTCTGTGTGCGTACCGCGCACGCGCTGGCCAGCATGCCCACTGCGGCCTATGCGCTTGCCAAGCAAGCCCTGCACCTGAGTCTTCAGACAGGGCTGAGCGAACAACTCGAGCGCGAGGCCCAATTGCAGTCGCAGGCTGCGGCAACCGAGGATTGCCGCGAGGGTATCCGCGCGTTTCTCGAAAAGCGTGCACCCGTGTTCAGGGGCTGTTAGCCCACCTAGCCCACGGAACCCCGGGAGGACCGAGCCACCATGCGCCGCAATGCGATCGAGCAGGAAAAGTTCGAACGCGCGCTCCGCGCGATGTTCGAGAAGGAGATCCGCTTCAACGACGTGCTTGGATTGTGCGTCGAGCAGTTGGGCGCCGGAACCGCAGTGATCGGTTTTGCAATGCAGCCGCAACTGGTGGGGCACTTTCAGCATGGACGCCTGCACGGAGGCGTGATCTCTGCGGCGCTCGACGCCACCGCGGGCTGCGCGGTGATGATGGGTATTGCCGATCGTCATCCGCACGACAGCGCCGATCAGACGCTTGCCCGCTTCACGCGGGTGGGCACGATCGATCTGAGGGTGGACTACCTGCGCCAGGGGCTGGGGCAGAGATTCTCCTCGAGCGCACGGGTGACGCGCATTGGAGGGCGGATCGCCTCAACCCAGATGGAACTGCACAACGACGGGGGTTTGCTCATCGCCACCGGGGCGGCGAGCTACATCGTGAGTTGAGCGATGCAGCGCGCCTGCGGTCCCCGGACGACCGGATCCGCTTGATCAGGCCCGCTTGGTCAGGCCCTGCTGATCAGCCCCGGAGAAAGTCGCTCACGGTCACCCAGCGGCCGCCCTGGATCTGCGCAATACGCATCTGGTTGTTGCCAAGGCGCTTGTTGGGCCCCCAGGAGTATTCGGGAGTGCCCAGGAAAGTACGCGGGTAGGGATTCGACTCGAGCGCCTTCACCAACGCGTCGGCAGTGAGGCCGGTGCCCGCCTTTTCGGCAGCCTTTGCAAACATGTCGATGAGCACCCAACCCACCACCGACCACAGGTCGCCGTCCTCCTTGAACTCTTCCTTGTAGCGGTCCATCCAGTCGTTGAGGAGCTTGTTGTTCTTCGGATCATCGCGGTAGGGGGTGGGTGCCTCGGCCATTGCGAAAAAACCCTCGACGATCTTTCCGCCTGCCTTGGCGACTGCCGGCATGTAGGCCGCCGAGGAGCCGAAAAACTCACCGCCGTAGCCCATCTTGCGCGCAGTGCCGATCGTGGCAATCGTTTCCCGGATGATCGTGCCGAGCACGATGAACTCCACCTTGGCCGCAAGAAGCCGCTGCACCTGCGATGAGAAATCGGTGGCACCACGCTTGTACGAGGTCTTTTCAACCAGTTGCACGCCGGGCAGGTCCTTGAGCGCCATCTCGGTACCCCGCAGAATCTCCATGCCGAACTCGTCGTCCTGATACAGGATGCCGATCCGCTTGAAGGGGCGCTGCTTGAGGAGTTCGCGAAGGCCTGCCGCAGTGGTCTCCGGATAGGGCGCAAACGAAGCGAACTTGAGTTTGTGGAAGGGTTCATAGTTGCCGTGGTGCGCAGTGATCGGGAAGAGGTGCGGCACACCGCGCTCGAGGCACAACTGAATGGTGGGCAGCGAGATCACCGTGCCGAGCGTGCCGATCATGGCGAAGGACTTGTCCTGCGTGAGCAGCTTTTGCGCTGCAAGCACGCCCTTTTTCGGGTCGTAGCCCGAATCCTCCACGTTGAGCTTGACCTTGCGGTTGTTGATGCCGCCCTGATCGTTGAGCTCCTTCACGCGCATGCGCATACCGTTGATCGAGGGCTTGGAGAGCGACACCAGCGGCCCTGAAAGATCGCCGATGTGGCCCAGAACAATCTCGGTTTTCGAGACGCCCTGGGTGGTTTGCGCAAAGGACGCTGTGGAAGCGAGAGCGCCGAGCGAGGCGGCTCCCGCGCTCAGCGCGAGAAATGCGCGCCGGTCTGCCGCCTGCGCGAGCAGTTGAACCATTGCCTGGTGGGTTGGATCATGTTGTTGAGCCATCGTGAGGTCTCCTTGGAGTTGCGTCGGTCGTGAAACAGTTACCCGCGGCCCGGATTTTAGCCGGGTGCATACATCTGGGCGATCAGGTCGCGGTACTTCTCGTTGATCAGCTTGCGCTTGAGTTTCATCGTTGGGGTGAGTTCCTCGTCTTCGGCCGTGAGCTTTTGCTCGATCAGTCGGAATTTCTTGATCTGCTCCACGCGCGCGAACCTGGCGTTCACGCGATCCACCTCGGCCTGGATCAGCGCCTGCACTTCGGGCGCGCGGCACAGGCTTGCAAAGCTGGAGAAAGGAATGTTGCGCTCCTGCGCATGATGCTCCACGTTTTCGTGGTCGATCATCACCAGCAGCGTGAGGTAGGGCTTGCGGTCACCCACCACGACGGCATCGGTGATAAAGGGGGAGAACTTCAGTTCGTTCTCGATCTCGCTGGGCGTGACGTTCTTGCCACCCGCTGTGATGATGATGTCCTTCATCCGGTCGGTGATACGCACAAAACCCTGGGCGTCGATCTCGCCCACATCGCCAGTGTGCAGCCAGCCCTCGGCGTCGATGACCTCGGAGGTCTTGTCGGGCTGGTTGAGGTAGCCGAGAAAGACATTGGGCCCGCGGGTGAGGATCTCACCCTGCGAAGAGATGCGAACTTCGTTGATGCCGGCCTGCGCTTTGCCGATCGTACCGATCCTCAACGCGCCCGGAAGGTTGATGGTGCCGCCGCCGGTGGTCTCGGTCATCCCCCACACCTCGAAAAGCGGGACGCCCAGCGCCCAGTACCAGCGGATCAGATCGGGCGAAATCGGCGCGGCACCCGTGGCGGCCCAGCGCACCCGGTCGAGTCCGAGCGCCCTGCGCACGTTGTTGAGCACGAGCCAGCGCCCCAGGTGGTTCAACAGCCTCAGACCGGGCGGCGCAGACTCTTCACGCATCGCGTAGTGGGAGCAGCGCTCGCCCACGGCCAGCGCCACACGGTAGGCCCAGCGCTGAAAGGCGGTGGACTCCTTGATCCGCAGATTGATCGCCGAGTAGAACTTCTCCCAGACCCGGGGAACCCCGAGCATGATCGTGGGGGCGATCTCGCGCACGTTTTCCGGCACGGTATCCGGGTTTTCAACGAAGTTGAGCCGCGAACCGCGCTCGAGCGAGAGCATCAGGCCAAACATCCGCTCGGCGATATGACACAGCGGCAGGAACGACATCTTGTCGTCGTCTTCGCCCTGGGGAAGCTGGCGCGGAAAATTCTCCATCACTGCGCGCAGGTTGCGATGGGTGATCATTGCGCCCTTAGGCTTTCCGGTCGTTCCCGAGGTGTACACAAGGATCGCAACGTCGCCGACCGATCGGCTGCGCAATCGCTGCTCGAAAAGTCCCGGCGAGCCCCGGTCGAGCGCCTCGCCCGCCGACATGAGTTCCGCGAGCGAGATCACCTGCGGATCGCGCAGATCCCGCAGACCTTCCATGTCGATCACAACAATCCGCAGAAGGTCGGCAAGCGCGCCGCGCACCTGCAGCACCTTGTCGAGTTGCTCCTCGTCTTCCACGATCACCACACGGGTACGCGAGTCGGCGCACAGAAACTCCACCTGCTCCGGGGCATCCGTGGGGTAGATCCCCGAGACCACCAGCCCAGCCGCGAGTGCTCCGAAGTCGCAGTAAACCCACTCCCGGCGGGTGTTGGCAAGGATCGACATGCAGTCACCCGGCTCGAGTCCGAGGCTCACCAGACCCATGCCGATCTGCCTTGCGCATTGCCCGAACCGCCGCCAGCTGATCTCCTCCCAGACGCCGAACTCCTTCTGGCGCAGGGCAACCCGATCGCCGCGCGACTGCACAGCGTTCCAGAACTTTTCGCCCACCGTGTTTCCGGGCAACCCGCTGCGGACCGCGGACCACCCGGGCGCTGCTGCAGCCTGCCCGGAACCTGAAAAGCTTGTGCTTATCGCCATTGTTTCTTCTTCTTCCAACGGCGCTCGCCGCGGACTGCGTCGGCCTTCACACCAAGGTAGAACTCGCGGATGTCGTCCTTGTGGAGCAACTCTGCGGCGGGTCCTTCGAGCACGATTCTCCCAACCTCGAGCACATAGCCGAAGTGCGCCGTCTCGAGGGCGATCTGCGCATTTTGCTCGACGAGAAGCATCGTGGTGCCCTCTTCACGGTTGATGCGGCCGATGATCGCGAAGATCTCCTTCACAAGCTTTGGCGAAAGCCCGAGACTGGGTTCATCGAGCAGCAACATCCTCGGCCGCGACATCAGCGCGCGCGCAATCGCAAGCATCTGCTGCTGCCCCCCCGAGAGCTGCCCTGCCTCCTGCCCGCTTCGCTCACGAAGAATCGGAAAGTATCCATACATCCGGTCGAAGTCGCGACCAACCCCGTCGTCGCCTCGGGTATACGCGCCCATGAGCAGGTTCTCGCGCACGGTGAGAAGCGGGAACACCTCGCGCCCCTCTGGCACGTGGCTCAGACCGCGGCGCACGATCGCATCGGGCTCGAGTCCCTGGATCGGCGCGCCCGCGAAGTGCAGCGTTCCCTTGCGCGCATCGAGAATCCCCGAAATCGTCTTCAGGATCGTGGTCTTCCCCGCACCGTTGGAGCCCAGTACGGTCACGATGCTGCCTTGGGGCACCTCGAGCGACACCCCCCGGATCGCCTGCACCGGACCGTAGCTCGCCTCAACATTGCTCAGCCGCAGGATCGCATCAGCCATGCAACACCCGCTTCAGTGGCCAAGGTAGGCGGCAACCACATCCGGGTGCGACTGCACCTCGGCTGGTGTGCCATGGGCGATGACCTTGCCGAAGTTCACGGCGAGTACCCGGTCGGAGACTCGGGAGACAAGCGACATGTCGTGCTCCACCATCAGTACCGTGATGCCGAGCTCGTCGCGAATGTCCTGGATCCAGTAGGCCATGTCCTCGGTCTCCTCCACATTGAGTCCCGAAGACGGCTCATCAAGAAGCAACAGGCGCGGCCGGGTGCAAAGGGCGCGCGCCAGCTCCACCACCTTGCGTACGCCGTAGGGCAGACCCGCCACCACCGCGTCGCGATACGCCTGCAATGCGAGAAAGTCGATCACCTCCTCCACGGCGCGCCGACTCTCGAGTTCGCGCCGACGCACCGCAGGCGTGAAGAACATTTCGGCAAGGGGGTTCTTCGGCACATGGACATGTCGGCCGATGAGCAGGTTCTGCAGCACGCTTGCCTGCGCGAAAAGCTCGATGTTCTGGAAGGTTCTTCCAATCCCGAGCCGCGCAACCTGCTCGGGCGATCGCCCAAGCAGGTCCTCGCCGCAAAACCGGATCGTGCCGCTCGAAGCCGGATAGATCAGACTGATGAGATTGAAGATCGTGGTCTTTCCCGCACCGTTCGGGCCGATGATTGTGTAGATCTCCCCTTCGCGCACCGAAAAGCTCACTTCGTCGAGCGCGACAAGCCCACCGAAACGCTTGCTCAGCCTGTCGATCTCGAAAAAGGCTGCGCCCGACCGCATCAGTGCACCCGTTCCGAGCGTGTGTAGGCGCGCTGCCTCCGGAACATGCCACGCTTGTATAGCGGGAAGAGCGAAAAGTAGGCGTGTACTTTCACCCAGGTGCCGTAGAGGCCGCGCGGCTCGAACACCACGAACAGGATCATGATGATGCCAAAGAGCGTGGCCTTGAGTCCGGTCTGGTCGGCCACTGCATCCGGCAGATAGTCCTTTGCGGTGGAAATCGCCTCGGGGAGCAAAATAATGAACATTGCCCCGAAGATCGCGCCGTGGAGCGAACCGAGGCCGCCGATCACCACCATCATGAGGAATTCGATCGACACCAGCACCGTGAATTGCTCCGGACTCAGAAACTTGATCTGGTGCGCGTAGAGCGCACCTGCAAGTCCTGTGATTGCGGCTGAAAAGGCAAAGCTCAGGGTCTTGAAGCGGGCGAGGTGCACACCCATGCTCTGCGCCGAGATTTCCGAGTCGCGGATGGCAATCAGGGCGCGTCCGGTGGGCGAGCGCAAAAGGTTCACCATGGCCACGCCCACGAGCACCACGAGCACCAGGCACAGGTAGTAAAAGCCCCAGGAACTGTTGAGCGTGCCCCCGAAGAGCTTGAGCGGTGCCACCATCATCCCCCCGTTACCGCCCGTCACCGATTCCCAGCGCGCCAGGACCTCCTCCACGATAAAGCCGAAAGCGAGCGTGGCGATCGCCAGATAAAGGCCGCTCAGGCGCAATGCGGGCAGCCCGATCGCCACACCGGCCGCGGCGCTCAGCAGCATTGCAAGCGGCGCCGAGACCACAAAAGGCATGCCGCGCGCCTGAAAGTAGGCTTCCGCATACGCGCCGATCGCCAGGAAAGCCGCGTGGCCCATCGACATCTGCCCGGTGAAGCCGGCGAGCAGCATCAGTCCAAAGCCCACGATGCCGTAGATGAACACAAAGACCAACTGCGTCTGGTAGTACTCCGATACCACCCAGGGCGCAGCGAGCAGCGCCGCACCCAGCAGCGCGTAGCTGCAGGCCGTGGGCACATCCTTGAAAAACTGGAGATCCTGCTCGTAGCGCGTCTTGAAAATGAACCGCATACGTCCTCTTCTCAAACCTTCTTGCGCCGCATCTGGCCAAAGATCCCCGAGGGGCGGATCACAAGGACAAGCAACACCACCACGTAGGCCGCAACATCCTTGAAGCCCTCTGGGAGGTAGAAGCCGGCGAAGGCCTCCACCCAGCCGATGATCAGGCCACCTACGATCGCGCCAGGAATCGATCCGAACCCGCCTACAACCGCAGCCGGAAAGGCCTTGATGCCGATGAAGCCCATGTTGTTGTGCACAAAGGTGATAGGGGCGAGCAGCACTGCGGCAAGTGCGGCCACCGAGGCTGCGATCGCCCAGATCAGCGTGTTGATGCTGCGCACAGGAATACCCATGTAGTACGCAGCAAGCTGGTTCTGCGAAGCCGCCTGCATCGCCATCCCTACGCGCGTACCCTTGAAAAAGAGATAGAGGCCCACACAAAGGAGCGCGGTCACCGCAAGGATCGCCAGGTGGTCGGTTGACACGATCACCGGACCCATACGGATCACTTCATCCGACCACGGTGCCTTGAACGAATGGGTGTCGGTCCCCCAGCCCGGGATCATCGAGGCAATCCCGCGCATCGCGAAACCTGCGGCCAGCGTGATCATCACCGCCGAGAAGGTTGGCATGCCAATGATCGGCCGCAGCAAGACCCGGTCAAAGGCCGCACCGAACACGGCCATCACCAGGATTGCCAGGGGAAGCGATGCCCAGAAGCCAAGATCGAGCAGGCTCGCGAAGCTGAAGGCCACAAAGGCGGCAAGCATCATCACATCGCCTTGCGCGAAGTTCACGACCTCGGTGGCCTTGTAGATGAGCACGAACCCGAGTGCGATCAGCGCATAGATGCAGCCGATCGCGGCTCCCGAGATGAGCAACTGCGCCGCGTCAATCACACGCTCACCCGGGTTGTCGCGCGGCCAGGCCCATCGAGCGGGCGATCACTTCCTTCATGATCTCGTTGGTGCCCCCGTAGATCCGCTGGACCCGGGCATCGGCCCAGGAGCGTGCCACCGGGACCTCCCACATGTAACCGTAGCCACCGTGGAGTTGCACACAGGCGTCGAGCACCTTGCATTGGAGGTCGGTGCACCAGTATTTGGCCATCGAGGCGGTTGCAGTGTCGAGACGATCCTCGAGCAGCAACTCGGTACAGCGATCCACGAAGACCTGCGCCACCTGCACCTCGGTCTGCAATTCAGCGAGCGTGAACCGGGTGTGCTGGAAATGCGCCACTGCCTGGCCAAAGGCCTGGCGCCCGCGGGTGTAGGCGAGCGTCTGCTCGATCGCCACCAGGGCAGAAGCCACTGCGCTGATGGCAATCTGCAGGCGCTCCCAGGGCAGTTCCTGCATCAGGTACATGAAGCCGCAATTGAGGTCGCCGAGCAGGTGACTGCGGGGTACCCTGACCTGATCGAAGAAGAGTTCGGCAGTGTCCTGCGCCTTCAACCCCACCTTGCGCAAGCGCCGCCCCTTCGTGAAACCTTCCATGCCCCGCTCGAGCAGCAACAGACTCGTTCCCTTGGCTCCGGCCTCCGGATCCGTCTTCACCACCGTGATCACCAGGTCGGCTTGCCATCCGTTGGTGATGAAGGTCTTGGAGCCGTTGAGCAGAAAGTGGTCGCCCTGGTCGCGCGCCGTGCTGCGCACCGCTTGCAGGTCCGAGCCTGCGCCGGGCTCGGTCATGGCGATCGCGCCGATGATGTCGCCACGTGCCATGCGCGGCAGGAAACTGCGCTTCTGTGCCTCGCTGCCATACCGCAGCAGATAGGGGGCCACGATCTCCGAGTGCAGGCCGAAACCCAGACCAGTGGCGTTGACCCGGGCGATCTCCTCCATGAGCACTACCGCATAGCGCCGGTCGACACCTGCGCCCCCGTACTCCGGCGGCATGCTCGAACAGAGCAGGCCCAGGGCTCCCGCCTTGCCCCAGACGTCGCGATCCACATAACCCTGCTCTTCCCAGCGGTCGTGTTGCGGCATCACTTCCTTTTCAAGGAAACGCCGCACCGTATCGCGGTAAAGCGCGTGCTCTTCCCGAAAAAGCTCCCGGGCGATCATGCCGGCCGTCTCCCCATGTTTATCGTTGCTTTGCTGGAAATGTACACCATGGTGGATAGTTCGCCCACGACCTCGGCTAGACTTCCAGGCTTCCGGGAAGCGTTGTCGCGTCGCGCAAGGCCACGCCCCACGCCCCACACCCCACACCCCACACTCCACACCCCACACTTCTCAAACGGGAGCTGGCCCATGTCCGAGGTCTTCATCTACGACGCGATCCGCACGCCACGCGGGCGGGGCAAGTCCAGCGGCGCACTGCATGAGGTGAAACCGATTCGCCTCCTGAGCAACCTCATGCGCAGCCTGGCCGAGCGCACACAACTCGATACCTCCCGCGTTGACGATGTGGTGATCGGGTGTGTGAGCCCGGTGGGCGAGCAAGGCTCGGTGATCGCACGAACCGCCGCGCTCGCCGCAGGCTGGGACCTGAGGGCTGCAGGCGTGCAGATCAACCGCTTCTGCGCCTCGGGTCTCGAGGCGGTGAATCTCGCTGCGCAGAAAGTGGCCTCGGGATGGGAGGATCTGGTGGTAGCGGGCGGCGTCGAGTCGATGTCGCGGGTGCCGATGGGATCCGATGGCGGCGCCTGGGCCCACGACCCCGAGATCAACGTTCTCACCTCCTTCGTTCCCCAGGGAATCGGCGCGGATCTGGTCGCAACCCTCGACGGCTATTCGCGCGAGGACCTCGATGCCTTCGGCGCGCAATCGCACTGCAAGGCGGCCCAGGCGCAGGCCGCCGGTTACTTCCACCGTTCGATCATCCCTGTCTGCGATGAACTCGGACTGCCGATCCTCGACCACGACGAAACCATTCGCCCCGAAACCTCGATCCAGAGCCTCGCGTCGCTCAAGCCTTCCTTCGAAAGGCTCGGTGCAATGGGCTTTGACGCGATCGCACTGCGCAAGTATCCGCAGGTCGAGCGCATCGCGCATGTTCACCACGCGGGAAACAGCTCGGGCATCGTGGATGGGGCGGCGTTGATGCTGCTCGGCAATGCGCAGGCCGCAACCACGCTCGGTCTCGAACCCCGCGCGCGGGTGGTGGCCACCGCGCTAACCGGAACCGATCCCACCATCATGCTCACCGGGCCGGCTCCCGCGAGTCGCAAGGCGCTCGCCCGCGCAGGCCTTGAGGCCAACGACATCGACCTCTTCGAAGTAAACGAGGCCTTCGCCGCCGTGGTGTTGCGCTTCATGAGTGAGCTCACGATCCCGGCGGAAAAGGTGAATGTGAACGGCGGCGCCATCGCGATGGGACACCCGCTTGGCGCCACCGGCTGCATCATCCTTGGCACCCTGCTCGACGAACTCGAGCGGCGCGAGCTGCGACGCGGGCTTGCCACGCTCTGCGTGGGTGGCGGCATGGGCATTGCCACCATCATCGAGCGGGTCTGATCATGCGCTCGATCCGTTATGCCATCGAATCCGGCCGTGCGATCGTCCTCACGCTGGATGCGCCGGCCTCTTCAGTGAACCTCATGAACGCGGGCTTTCGCACCGATCTGCACGAGGCGCTGGCCGCCATTCGCCGCGATCTGCAGGCGCACCCCGAACTCCAGGGCGTGATCATCACCTCGGCCAAGAGCACCTTCTTCGCCGGGGCCGACCTCAAGGCTCTGCTCGGCGTGGGTCCCCTCGACGCTGCGGATTTTTTCCGCGAGGTCGAAGCGATGAAGGCCGACTTGCGCGCGCTCGAGCGTCTTGGGAAACCTGTGGTGGCTGCGATGAGCGGCTCAGCGCTGGGGGGTGGACTCGAGGTGGTGCTTGCCTGCCATCACCGGATCGTTGTGGATCGACCGGGTCTCGAAATCGGCTTTCCGGAAGCCAGCCTCGGACTTCTGCCGGGCGCCGGAGGCATCGTGAAGACGGTCCGTCTGAAGGGAATCCAGGCTGCGGTGGAAACCCTCACCGAATCGCGCCGGCTCACGCCGAAGCAGGCACTGGAGATGGGCTGGGTCACGCAAATCGTCACCCATGAAGACGCACTGATGCCTGCAGCCTTTGCGGCACTCGAGGGCGGTCATTGCACCCAACCCTGGGATAACCCGAAGCACCGGATTCCCGGCGGCGGCCCGACAAATCCATCGGTTGCCGCGATGCTCAGTGTGGCTCCGGCGATGCTCCTCGAGAAGACCCGCGGCAACTTCCCGGCGCAGGAAGCGATCCTTGCCGTGGCAGTGGAGAGCGCTGGGCTCGACTTCGACACCGCGCTGCGGATCGAATCGCGTTGGCTCACCCGCCTCGCCACGGGCCAGGTTTCCAAGAACATGATCACTGCGTTCTTCTTCAACCTCAACGACATCAAGTCCGATCGCAGTCGGCCATCGGCCGAGGCCGCGCGGATGACCATGAAGCTTGGCGTTCTTGGCGCCGGGATGATGGGCGCGGGAATCGCCTGGGCTGCGGCATCGCGCGGCATCAGCGTGGTGCTGAAGGACCTCACACGGGAAAAGGCCGAGCAGGGCAAGGCCCTGAGTGCGCGCCTGCTGGCGCGCCGCGTGGAGCAAGGGCGAATCCCGCCCGAGAAAGCGCAGGCCACGCTCCAACGCATCCAGGCCACCGCAGATGCCGCAGACTTGCGCGGATGCGATCTGGTCATCGAGGCTGTCTTCGAGGACGCAGCCCTCAAGGCGCAGGTCACGCAGGAGGCACTCGCTTTTGCCAACGAGGAGCTGATCTTCGCCTCGAACACCTCCACGCTGCCGATCAGCGAGCTTGCGCGGGCCAGTCACCGTCCTGAGAACTTCATCGGCATCCATTTCTTCTCTCCTGTGGAGAAGATGCCGCTGGTGGAGATCATTCGGGGACGGCAGACCGGTGATGCTGCGCTCGCCAAAGCCTACGACTTCGTGAAGCAACTCGGCAAGACGCCAATCGTTGTAAACGACGCCCGGGGCTTCTACACCTCCAGGGTCTTCGGCAGCTATGTGAACGAGGGTATGGCGCTCCTCGGCGAGGGCGTGCTGCCCGCGCGGATCGAGAACATTGCCGCGCAGTTCGGCATGCCGGTGGGGCCGCTCGCGGTGCTCGACGAGGTCTCGCTGAAGCTTGCCGACGATGTGCTGCACCAGGAGCTCGACGCGATCGCAGATGCGGCGGGAAACCGGGGTCACGACCACAGGCACGGTCATGGCCACGGACATGACCACAGTCACGAACACGGTCACGGGCACGGTCATGGCCACGGACATGACCACGCTCACGAACACGGTCACGAACACGATCATGGCCACGGACATGACCACGCTCACGAACACGATCATGGCCACGGACATGACCACGGCCATCGGGAGGACCAGGGCCGCCGTCAGGGCCGCAGGACTGCGCCCAGGTCGCAACGTATGGCCGAGTCGGCGGTCTACGTGCTCGAGAAGATGGCCCATGGCTTCAAGCGCATGGGCCGCGCCTACGGAGGGGGCTTCTACGATTACCCCGAGGGCGAGCCCAAGCGCCTGTGGCCCGGGTTGGTGGCGTTCTCCCGTGCAGCCAGGCCGATCAGCGACACCGACATCCGCGACCGGCTCACCATGGTCCAGTCGATCGAGACCCTCCGCTGCCTGCAGGAGGGTGTTGTGCGGGCCGAGCACGATGCCAACATCGGTGCCATCATGGGCTGGGGGTTCCCTGCCTGGACCGGTGGAACCTTGCAGTACGTGCACCATGTTGGCGCGCCTCGCTTTCTTGCGCGTTGCAAGGCCTTGCAGGCTCAATATGGCGACCGGTTCGCCCCGCCCGCGATCCTGCACACCCTGGCGGAGGCCGAACACGACAGGGCCAGCGCAGCGTGAGCCCCCCGAGCCAGCGTTCAACAGGGCCGAACCGGCCCGATGCAAGTCAAGGCGGGCAGGAGGTAACGGCCCCGCCTGATCCCGGGCCGGAGGTCCGGCGCAACCAGCTGCTTCATGGGTGGCGCAAGCCGGTCGACCCGCGGCCAGCAGCGACGGTCCTGCTGCTGCGCGACCGTGAGGATCGGCTCGAGGTGCTGATGACACGCCGGTCAACCCGGGCCAGCTTTGCCCCGGGAGCCTTCGTGTTTCCCGGCGGTGTGGTGGACGAGGCCGATGCACTGGCCGTGGACAGCGATCCTTCCCTGCTGTCGATTTCTGCTCCCGGCGAACTCCCCGGCAGCGGGCAAGCGCAACTGCACCGGATCTACGCACAGGCGGCGCTTCGGGAGGCCTGGGAGGAAGTGCAATTGCTGCTTGCCGCGAGGATCCACGGTTATCCGCCCTTCTTGCAGAATACCGCGTCAGTTCCGCGGGATTCGCAGCTTCACGCAGCCCCGGATACCCGGCATCAGGCGGAATCTCTGTACCCCGCACCCCTGTTGCAACACGTCATCGCCAATCTTCCGCGGCACCCGCCGGAAGGCTTCGCGACCGCGCTGGCCCGGCAGGGATGGTATGCGCAGGTGGAGGAAGTACACAGTTTTTCACACTGGACCACCGATCGCGACCTTCCCAAGCGCTTCGACGTGCGTTTCCTGGTTGCCCGTGCGCCGGAGGGACAGCGGCCCGAGGCCGACGAGGGCGAACAGTTCGAACCGTGCTGGGTGAACCCGGCCGAGGCACTGGCGCGCCACGCTCGAGGCGGGTTCGCGCTGATCTTCCCCACCATCCGGACGCTGCAACAACTTGAACGCTTCAGCTGCGTACAGGCTGTTCTCGAACACGCGGAGCAGGAATTTGCTGCGGGTCGTCTGTGGCGAAGCTGTCCGCGTGGCGGCCTGCTCGGGGGCCAGGACACCCGCTACACCGAAAACGAAGCACCCTTCGCCGAACTCGAGATGACAAACCCCGACGGCAAGGTGCTTCACCGTCTCGACTGGCAGCACGACGAGGCTGTAGGGTTGCTCCGTTATCTCTTTCGTCTGACCGCACCGAATCCAGGACGCATGACGGGTCCTGGAACCAACACCTACCTGCTTGGCGCACCGGGCGATTGGACCGTGGTCGACCCGGGACCCGACATCGCGGCCCACGTGGGACGTATCCGGCATTTCACGGGTGATCGCATTGCGGCCATCCTGTGTACGCATTCCCACCAGGACCACTCGCCCGGAGCGTTCACGCTTCAGCGAGAGATCGCAATGGAGCGCGGTTACCGGGTGCCGATTCTGGGGCGTCCGAGCGGGGCTTCAGTCGCGGCGGAACAGGGCTTCATGCCCGACAGGATCCTCGAAGACGGTGAGCGCCTCGAAATCCTTCCCGATACGCATCTGAGGGTCGTTCACACGCCGGGGCACGCGTCGAACCACCTCTGTTTTCTGATCGAGGAGGACGGCCTGCTGCTGTCGGGCGACCACATCATGAACGGCTCCACGGTGGTGATCAACCCGCCAGACGGCAACATGCGAGACTACCTCGACGCGCTGGTTCGCCTCGAAACGCTGCCGATCCACTACATCCTCCCAGCGCACGGCTATGTGCTGGGGAATCCGGCACGCGAAATCCGCAAACTGATCCGTCACCGCCTGCAGCGCGAGGCGAGCGTCCTCGGGTCCATGCGCAAGCTTCACGAGGCCCGGGAAGGTGCAGGCCAGGCACCGCTGGATCCATTGGCCGGGGCTGATCACGGTGAAGCGGGATTTCCTGTCGAGATGATCGTGCCGGGCGCCTATGTCGAGGTCTCGCCATCGCTCTACCCGCTAGCGGCGCGCTCGCTCCTCGCGCACCTCATCAAGCTCGAGGCCGACGGAAAAGTCCATCGGGCAGCAGAGGGCTGGAGGCTGAGCCCCGCAGGCTGGGCGAAGCACGACGAGGGGGTAGGCGGAGCCGGCAGAGGGGCGGGTAGGCAAAGCCGCTAGCGCAGCGTGGGCGAAGTCGGGGCGGTGGAGCGGGCGGGGCTGGAAGAGCAGCGACGCCGAGGCAGGGTGAAGGCGCCTGCCGGCGCGAAGCAGCCCGGGACAGCTGGTGCAACGAAGCAAGTGCTACCCTCAAGCGTCCATGCGGATCACCAGCTTGCCCAGATGGCGATCCGCGAGCATCGCCTCTCGCGCAAGCGGCAGGTCGCTGAAGCCAAACACCTGGTCGATCAGTGGCCGCAGCGTGCCGCTGCGTACATGCGGCAGCATGTCGTGAACGAAGCCGCGCACCGTTGCCGCACGCTGCGCGGCACTGCGCAGTTTGTTGCTCACACCGAAGACGTGCAGGCGCTGTGCGTGAAGTTGTTCCAGGTCGAGCACGGCCGTCCGGACTCCGTCGACGAAGCCAACCTGAGCGAGCCTTCCCTCGAAACGCAGGGCAGCCACGCAGGCTGCTAACGCCGAGCCGCCCACATTGTTGATCGCCAGGTCAACAACACGACCCTCGAGGTGACGGCGGACTGCCTGCTCAAATTCTGCGCCACGCGCACAGATGCCAGTATCCAGCCCGGCCTTGACCAGCCGTTCGAGCTTGCGGGCAGAGCCCGAAGTGCCAATCACGAACGCGCCGAGCGCCTTTCCCATCTGCAGGCATGCCACCCCAACCCCCGAGCTTGCCCCGGCAATCAGCATGCACTCGCCTTTGCCGAGGGCACCGTGGCCTGCGAGCATGTCGTAGGCCACCAGATAGGCAATCGGAATCGCGCCTGCTTCCTCCCATCCGAGCTCCGCGGGCACAGGCAAGACGTCGTGGGCGTCGATGATCGCAAACTCGGCGAACCCGCCTGCTGCGCGCCCCATCACCCGCGTCCCGGTGGCGAGTTCGAAGCCCGCCAGCGAAGACGCGGACGCGCCGCAGGCGACGACCACGCCTGCGGCCTCGATGCCGCAGGGACGCGGCGGCCCCGCCGCTACGCCAAGAAACTCGCCCCGGTTGAGCGAAGCTGCCCGAACCTGCACGAGCAACTGCTGGGGGCCAGGCCGGGGAATCTCGCAATCGACACGACCCAGGCTCCCTCGACCCGGGTCCAGAAGCCAGGCCTCCATCGTCCGAACGTCAAGGACCCTCTCTCAATGCACCGGACTGGCGTTGGGGTCCGCCGGATTGGCGTTGGGGTCCGCCGGACTGGCGCTGGGGCCTTCCCGGAGAGCATCCGCACGACTGCTCGGGTTGGCAGGTGCAGGTGCTGCTGCCGGGGCGGGCGCGGCAACGACGGCGGGCACGGGTGCCGGGGCGGGCACGGGTGCCGGGGCGGGCGCGGGCGCCTGGGCGGACGCTGCTGCCGGGGCCTGCGCGGCGGCTTGCGCGGCGTCCTGCGCGGCTGCCGCCTTCATCGAAAGCCGCAGCCGACCCTTGTCGTCGGCCTCGATCACCTTCACCCGTACAACCTGCCCCTCCTTCACATAGTCGCTCACCTGATTGACCCGCTCGTTGGCGATCTGCGACACATGCAGCAGGCCATCGCGTCCGGGCATCACCTGGACAATCGCGCCGAAGTCGAGAATGCGTAGCACCGGGCCCTCATAGATCCTGCCCACCTCCACCTCGGCGGTGAGGTTTTCGATCATCTGCTGCGCGCGCCGCGCCGCCTGCGCGTCCACTGCGGCAATCGTGATCGACCCGTTGTCCTGGATGTCGATCTGGGTACCTGTTTCCTCGGTGATCTGGCGGATGGTGGCGCCCCCTTTGCCGATCACATCGCGTATCCGCTCCGGGTTGATCTTCATGTTGTACATGCGCGGAGCGAAATCGGAGAGTTCACTTCGCGCCCCTGTGACGGCCTCGCGCATCCGGCCGAGAATGTGCAGGCGCCCCTCGCGGGCCTGCGCGAGCGCGACCTGCATGATCTCCTTTGTGATGCCCTGAATCTTGATATCCATCTGCAAGGCGGTGACGCCGCGTTCAGTACCCGCCACCTTGAAGTCCATGTCGCCCAGATGGTCCTCATCGCCGAGGATGTCGGAGAGCACCGCAAACCTTGAGCCCTCCTTAATCAGGCCCATCGCAATGCCGGCCACATGCGCCCTGATCGGTACGCCGGCATCCATCATCGCAAGGCAACCTCCGCAGACCGACGCCATCGACGATGACCCGTTGGACTCGGTGATTTCCGACACAACCCGGATCGAGTAGCCGAACTCGGACACTGCAGGAAGAAGCGGCTCGAGCGCCCTGCGCGCGAGCCTCCCATGTCCGATTTCGCGACGCTTGGGGCTACCCACCCGGCCGGTCTCGCCGGTGGCATAGGGTGGCATGTTGTAGTGCATCATGAAGCGGTCACGGTACTCGCCGTTGATCGCATCGATCACCTGCTCATCGCGGTTGGTACCGAGAGTGGCCACCACCAGCGCCTGCGTCTCGCCCCGGGTAAAGAGCGAGGAGCCGTGAGCCCGTGGAAGCACCCCGGAACGGATCGCGATTGGTCGCACAGTGCGGGTGTCACGGCCATCGATGCGTGGCTCGCCCGCGAGAATCTGGCTGCGCACGATCCGCGACTGCAGCTCGAAGAGCAGGTTGGCCACTTCGCTGCTGTCGGGCGCCGGCTGACCTGCCGCGGCTGCTTCCGCCGCGAGTGCACGCGCTGTGGCCTTCTCCACTGCGGCAACCTGATGCGTGCGCTGCTGCTTGTCGCGCACACGGTAGGCGGCGCGCATGTCGTCTTCGGCCAGTGCAGCGATGCGCGCGATCAACGCCTCGTTGCGCGCAGCGGGCTGCCAGTCCCACTCGGGTTTCCCCCCGGCCTCCACAAGTTCGTGAATGGCCTGGATCACGGTCTGCATCTGTTCATGGCCGTACACCACCGCGCCGAGCATGACGTCTTCAGCGAGCTGATGCGCCTCGGACTCGACCATCAGCACCGCAGCTTCGGTACCCGCCACCACCAGATCAAGGGCCGAGGACTTCATCTGGGTTGCGGAGGGATTGAGCACATAGGTGCCGTTGACGTAGCCGACCCGCGCTGCGCCCAGGGGACCACTGAAGGGTATGCCCGCGATGCAAAGCGCAGCCGAAGCGGCGATCATCGCGGGAATGTCCGAGTCCACCTCCGGATTGCTCGACATCAGGGTGACAACGAGCTGGACCTCGTTGTAGAAGCCATCCGGAAAGAGGGGGCGGATCGGCCGGTCGATCAGGCGCGAAATCAGGGTTTCGCGTTCCGAGGGCCGGCCTTCACGCTTGAAGAAGCCCCCGGGAATACGGCCGGCGGCATAGAACTTCTCCACATAGTCCACGGTCAACGGGAAGAAATCCTGACCCGACTTCGCACTCCTGGCTGCAACGACCGTGGCAAGCAGCACGGTGTCGTCCATGTTGATCAGGACCGCACCACCCGCCTGGCGGGCGATCTCGCCGGTTTCGAGCGTGACGGTGTTGTTCCCATAGCTGAATGTTTTTCTCGCGATTTCAAACACGTTGCTGGTTCCTCATCGGTTGATGGGCAAGTCCCGCGCGCAAGGCGCACGGCGAACAAAAAACCCGCAAGAGCGCTTGCGGGTTTGGCCTTGGCTCAGTTACGCAGTCCGAGTCTTTCGATCAGGCTGCGGTAGCTTGCCGTATTGGTTCGCTTCAGGTAATCAAGAAGCTTTCGTCGACGGCTCACCATGCGAAGCAAGCCGCGCCTCGAGTGAAAGTCCTTCTTGTGCTGCTTGAAATGCTCGGTCAGTTCGATGATGCGGGCCGTGAGTAGCGCCACCTGCACCTCGGGGGAACCGGTATCGCCAGCCTCACGCTGGAAATCCCCCACGATCTTCTGTTTGTCGATTGCTGCAATAGACATTCCGACTCCCCTGAACCAGGCCACATGGGCCCGTGGTTGAACGTGCGTACGGCATGGGAGGAGCCGTACGTGACAAGAGCGAGAGTGTATAACAGGCGCGGGCCGTCACTTGCGCCATCGGCTCAGAGTTGCGGATTGAGTTTTTCCTGTCGGGTCTGAAGCTTGTTGAGTGCGTTGAGATAGGCCTTCGCCGAAGCCACCACGATATCGGGGTCGGCGCCCACGCCGTTCACGATCCGCCCGCCGCGCCCCAGGCGCACGGTGACTTCGCCCTGCGACTCGGTTCCGGTGGTGATGGCGTTGACCGAATAGAGCAGCAACTCGGCGCCCGAGCCGATTTCGGACTCGATCGCCTTGAAGACCGCGTCGACCGGGCCGTTGCCTTCGGCCTCGCTACGCACCTCGCATCCCTCCACGCTCAGCACCACCTCGCCGTGCGGTCGGCCCCCGGTGCGCGAGGACTGTGCGAGCGAAATCAGCCGGAACACATCTTCGGTGGACGACTGCAAAGCCTGGTCGGAAACCAGCGCCTGAATGTCCTCGTCGAGGATCTCGGCCTTGCGGTCGGCAAGGTCCTTGAAGCGCTGGAAGGCGGCGTTCACATCATGGTCGCTCTCGAGTTCGATGCCGAGTTCCTGGAGACGCTGCCGGAAGGCGGTCCGCCCGGAGAGCTTCCCGAGCACGATCCGGTTCGTCGTCCAGCCCACATCCTCGGCGCGCATGATCTCGTAGGTGTCGCGTGCCTTCAGCACCCCGTCCTGATGAATACCGGAGGCGTGCGCAAAGGCGTTGGCGCCCACCACGGCCTTGTTGGGCTGAACCGGAAATCCGGTAATTCCGGAGACGAGCTTGCTTGCAGGAACAATCTGCGTTGTATCGATGCTCAAGTGCAGATCGAAGTAGTCGCGCCGCGTCTTCAGCGCCATCACCACTTCCTCAAGTGAGGTGTTGCCGGCACGCTCACCCAGCCCGTTGACGGTGCACTCGATCTGACGGACGCCAGCCTTCTGGACTGCGGCGAGTGAATTGGCCACCGCCATACCGAGGTCGTTGTGGCAGTGGACCGACCATACCGCCTTGTCCGAATTCGGTATCCGGCCACGCAGACTGCGGATCATCTCGGCAAAGAGTTCGGGCACCGCATAGCCCACGGTATCGGGAATGTTGATGGTGCGCGCCCCTTCCTCGATCACGCCCTCGAGAACGCGACACAGGAAGTCGGGGTCGGAGCGGCTGCCGTCTTCCGGGGAAAACTCCACATCGTCGGTGAACTTTCGCGCAAAGCGCACCGCCAGTCTCGCCTGCTCATAGACCTGCTCGGGGCTGAGCCTGAGCTTCTTTTCCATGTGCAGGGCGCTCGTGGCAATGAAGGTGTGGATGCGCCTCGAGCGTGCAGCCTCGAGCGCCTGCGCCGCACGGGCAATGTCACGGTCGTTTGCGCGCGCCAGAGAGCAAACCGTGGAATCCTTGATGTGCTGGGCGATGGCACGAACCGCTTCAAAATCCCCGTTCGAGGATGCGGCGAAACCCGCCTCGATCACGTCCACCTTCAATCGCTCGAGTTGGCGGGCGATCCGGAGCTTCTCGTCGCGGGTCATGGATGCGCCCGGGCTCTGTTCTCCGTCGCGCAAGGTTGTATCAAATATGATGAGATGTTCGCTCATGATGAAGTCTCGCTGGAAAGTGAGCGCGGCCGCCCGGCCTGCGGGCAGAGGGGGTCACTGCGGTCGATTCGGTGTTGACAGGGTGCCGCAGCCCCCTGGCGCCCTCGGGCGCTGGCGTCGTTGGGCTTAGCGCGCGCGGCGCAGTCGCAGCAGGCCACCAGCACCTGAAAGAAGCACGTAGGCGCGCCACACCCGGAAAGGCAAAGCGGCGCAAAGCCTCACGACCTCGAGGTGCAGCGCAGACAGGCCGCACGTGTTGACTACCCAAATCATCATCGTGGATTCGACGATAGCACGGCCAGAGCTCAGCGCGCCAGCACAACCGCGAGGATCACCATGCAAAAGCCAAGAAACTGCCCCGCGCTGATCACCTCGTTGAGCAACGCGTACGCGAGCAAGGCTGCACCGATCGGTTCGCCGAGAATCGCAAGCGCAACAACGGTGGGCGCAAGATGACGCAATGCGTGGTTGATGAGGGTGTGTCCGAGGACCTGCGGCCCCAGTGCGAGCAGGATGAGTGCGGGCCAGGCTGGAGCAGGAAGTGCCCACCACGCAGCACCTGCAAGCCAGGCGCAAAGGCTGAGCGCAACTGCAGCAACGCTGTAGACCATCGCCACATAGCGCAGCAGCCCGATCGTTGGGTCGCGTCGCTTCACTGCCCGGGCCGCCAGCATGTAGCCCGACATTGCAACAGCGCCAAGCAGTGCAAGCGCGTTGCCGCGAAGCGGGTCTGAACCCTGGGCGTCCGACGGCGACGATAGGTCTGCCGATGCCTCCGGGAGAGGCGAAAGCGCCACTGCGGGTGACATCAGGTCGGACCACGAGATCAGAAGGCTTCCGGCGAGCGAAAGCGCGATGGCGACCCAAACCCGGGCGCCGGGACGGTCGCGAAAGACGAGCCACGCACCGAGCGCAACCCAGATCGGGTTGGTCGTGACAAGCGCAACGCTCGAAGCCACCGAGGTGTAGTGCAGCGAACTGATCCAGGCCGCAAAGTGGGCTGCAAGGGAGACGCCCGCCACCAGGATCCATGCAACCAGCCCACCGGGCAGACGCGCCTGGCGCACGGCTTTCCCGTTGTCGGCCAGGCCATCGCGCTTCAACGACCACCAGCAGATCGGCCACATGAGGAGTGCTGCGAGCGTGAGCCTTGCGGCGGCCACCGCGAGCGGTTGGGCTCCTGCATCGAGGGCCCAGCGCACAAGGAGGGCGGCAGTGGAAACCACCGCAACGCCCAGGGCAAGTCCGAGAGCCGGCCCGGAGCGCTTCAACGCGACCGGCAACATCGCGCGTGTCCCCGAACCTCAGGTCCGGGGCAAGGTCACCCCGTGCTGCCGTTGATACTTGCCACCCCGGTCGGCGTAGCTCACGCTGCACACCTCATCGGACTCGAGAAAGATCACCTGGGCGCAGCCCTCACCGGCGTAGATCCGCGCTGGAAGCGGCGTGGTGTTGGAGAACTCGAGCGTGACATGACCCTCCCACTCGGGCTCGAGCGGGGTGACGTTGACAATGATGCCGCAACGCGCATAGGTGCTCTTGCCAAGGCAGATCGTGAGTACCGAGCGGGGAATCCGGAAGTACTCGACCGTGCGCGCGAGCGCAAAGGAATTCGGGGGGATCATGCAAACCGGACCCTTGAAGTCCACAAACGAACCCTCGTCGAAGGCCTTCGGATCCACGATCGAGGAGTTGATGTTGGTAAAGATCTTGAATTCGTCGGCACAGCGTACATCGTAGCCATAACTCGAAGTGCCGTAGGAAACGATGCGCTCGCCCGCGTGGCCTTCCCGCACCTGCGATGCCGCAAAGGGCTCGATCATCCGGTGCTCCCCAGCCATCCGACGAATCCAGTGATCGGACTTGATGCTCACGCCATCGCCCCTTCAGGTGTTCTGCACCACGATGCTCGGGAATTTGCCAGCGTGGCTCACTGCCTGGGCTGCCACCGCAATTGCGATCCTGCGCGCGATGCCGAGGTAGAGCCCGGCAAGTTCTCCCCTGGGCTCGGCCACCACGGTGGGCTGCCCGGCGTCGGCCTGCTCACGTATGCGTATATCCAGGGGCAAACCGCCGAGGTACGGCACCTTGTAATCGCCGGCCATGGCTGCTCCACCGCCCTCGCCGAAAATATGCTCCACATGCCCGCACTGCGAACAGCGGTGCATCGCCATGTTCTCCACGATTCCGAGCACCGGAATTCCCACCTTCTCGAACATCTTCAGACCCTTGCGCGCATCGATCAGGGCAATGTCCTGGGGCGTGGTCACGATCACCGCTCCTGTGACCGGAATGCGCTGGGCGAGCGTGAGATGAATGTCGCCGGTGCCCGGGGGCATGTCCACCACCAGGTAGTCGAGATCGTCCCAGCGGGTATCGCGAATGAGTTGCTCGAGTGCCTGCGTGGCCATCGGACCGCGCCACACCATCGGTGTGTCGGCGCCCACCAGGAAACCGATCGAGTTCACCTGAAGGCCGTGTCCGAGAAGGGGTTCCATCAACTTGCCGTCGCGTGTCTCGGGTTTGCCCGAGACGCCCAGCATCATCGGTTGCGAGGGTCCGTACACATCCGCATCGAGCATCCCCACGCGCGCGCCCTCGGCTGAGAGAGCAAGCGCCAGGTTGACCGCTGTGGTGCTCTTGCCCACCCCTCCCTTGCCGGAGGCAACCGCCAGAATGTTGCGAACCCCTGGAAGAGGCCGGGTTGCCCCGGCCGGTGCGTGCGCCACGATCCGCTGCCCGATGTGCAGGCTGATGCGGCGCGACCCCGCATGCGGCTGGATCGCCGCCTCGATCAGTGCCCGGATAACGGGAACCTGCGAACGTGCCGGGTAGCCGAGTTCGATGTCGATGCTGACTTCGGATGCGTCGACCCGGAGCTTGCGCAAGGACTTGTCACGGACCAGGTCTTTTCCGGTATTCGGGTCGACCACCCGACTCAGCAGATCGCGCAGGCCTTGCTCATCAAGGTTCATCGGGAAGTCTCCGGTTACTCAGCACCCCCAGTCTAATCCACCCGCTTGTTACACTCGGGTCTTTGTCCACGATGTGATGACGATACCCACGCAAGCCGCCGGTCGCCGAATGCTGGTGACCTCGGCACTACCCTACGCCAATGGCGACATCCATCTTGGGCATCTGGTGGAATACATCCAGACCGATGTCTGGGTGCGCTACCAGAAGCTGTGCGGTCATGAGGTGCACTACGTGTGTGCCGACGATACGCACGGCACACCGGTCATGCTTCGGGCCGAGGCGCTCGGCATCACCCCGGAAACGCTGATCGAAAGTGTCTGGCATGAGCATACCCGCGACTTCCGGGACTTCGGGATTGCCTTCGACCACTACTACACCACACACTCCGAGGAAAATCGGGAACTTGCGCAACGCATCTACAAGGCGCTCAACGAAGCGGGACTCATCGAACGGCGTTCGATCGCGCAGATGTACGACCCTCAACGGGAGATGTTCCTCCCGGATCGCTTCATCCGCGGCACCTGTCCGCGCTGCGGCGCACCCGATCAGTACGGCGACTCCTGCGAGGTCTGCGGCGCTACCTACAGCCCCACCGATCTGATCGATCCACGCTCGGTGGTCTCGGGCGCGGTGCCTGTGCGGCGCAATTCCGAGCACCACTTCTTTCGCCTCTCGGATCAACGCTGCGTGGACTTCCTGCGCCAGTGGGCTCTGGAGGAGGGCCGCCTGCAGAACGAGGCGCGCAACAAGTTGCGCGAATGGCTCGGGCATTCCGACGGCGGCGCAGAGGTGGAGGCTGGCGCGGGCGAGGCAGGGGTGGAGGCTGGCGCGGGCGAGGCAGGGGTGGAGGCTGGCACGGGCGAGGCAAGGCTCGCCGACTGGGATATCTCGCGGGATGCACCCTACTTCGGCTTCGAGATCCCCGATGCTCCGGGCAAGTATTTCTACGTGTGGCTCGATGCGCCGATCGGCTACTACGCAAGCTTTCTGCGCCACGCGCGGAACCGGAACCTCGACTTCGACGCCTTCACCGGCCCAGACAGCTCGTGTGAACAGTACCATTTCATTGGCAAGGACATCCTCTACTTCCACACGCTCTTCTGGCCGGCGATGCTGCATTTCTCAGGATTTCGCCCGCCAACGAAAGTCTTTGCGCATGGTTTTCTCACCGTCGACGGCCAGAAGATGAGCAAGTCGCGCGGCACCTTCATCAATGCCCGAAGCTACATCGAGCAAGGGCTCAACCCGGAGTGGCTGCGCTACTACTTCGCCGCCAAGCTCAACGCAAGCATGGAGGACCTCGACCTCAACCTCGAGGACTTTGTCGCCCGGGTCAATGCTGATCTGGTCGGAAAGCTGGTCAACATCGCGGCCCGGTGTTCCGGGTTCCTTGCGCGGCGCAACGACGGCTGCCTCGGTGCGAGCGAGCACTCTGCGCTCGAGGGCTTCGCCGGAGCCTGGTGCGGGCCACAGAGCCTTGGCGCGTTGTACGAGGGCCGGGAGTACAGCCGTGCGATGCGCGAGGTCATGGCGCTGTGCGATGCGGTCAACCAATACATCGACCAGCGCAAGCCCTGGGAACTTGCAAGGCAGGCCGAGCGAGGCGCCGAACTTCAGCAGGTCTGCAGCACCGCGATGCGCGTCTTTGCGCACCTGATGCGCATGCTGCAACCGGTGCTCCCGGGCACCGCCGCGCGCGCACTCGACCTGCTGCGCGTGAGCAACCGCGACTGGGCCTCGATCGATCCCCTGGGCGACGCAGGCATGCCGCCGGGCCACCGCATCGAAGTGTTTCCGCACCTTCTCGCCCGGGTCGACCGCAAGCAGATCGACGCTCTGGTGGAGGCAAACCGCGAGCAGCGCACCGGCCCGGCAACCCCCTCACCTCCGATCGGCATCGAGGACTTTGCGCGGGTGGATTTGCGGCTCGGGAAGATCCTTTCAGCCGAGGCAGTGCAGGGATCGAGCAAACTGTTGAAGCTTGCGGTGGATCTGGGCGAAGCCGCACCGCGCATCATTTTTTCGGGCATCCGGGAGCATGTTGCGCCCGAACGGCTGCTCGGGCGAACCACGGTGGTGGTTGCCAACCTCGCGCCGCGCAAGATGCGTTTTGGCACTTCGGAAGGCATGCTGCTCACGGCCACCGATGTCTCCGGGGAGATCAATAGCATGTTTTTCCTTGATGCCGAGGAAGGCGCCCGCCCGGGCATGAAACTCAGCTAGCGGCAGGGCGCCACAGGCAGCCACCCGTGCTCACCTTCCGTCCGGCCTTGCTGCGTTCGCTCGTCCACTATCGGGGCGCCGACTTCACGGCCGATCTTGCGGCGGGTGTCACGGTGGGCGTCGTGGCCCTGCCCCTGGCCATGGCCTTCGGAATCGCCTCCGGCGTCACGCCTGCCCAGGGACTGGTCACGGCGATCCTCGCCGGGATCGTGGTGGCGGTCTTCGGGGGCTCGCGGGTGCAGATTGCCGGCCCTGCGGGCGCCTTCGTGGGGCTTCTCTACACCCTGGGCGAGCGCCTCGGCGCCGGCAACCTACTCCTGGCCACCATGCTCGCCGGGGCGATGCTCTTTGTTGCAGGTGCAATGCGCGTGGGCCGCATGATCCGCTATGTGCCAGTGGCCATCGTGGCCGGATTCACCAACGGCATTGCGGTGATCATCGCGCTCCAGCAGGTCAGGGACTTCCTCGGTTTGCCGATCGCCAGAATGCCGGCCGACTTCTTCGCCCAGATCGACACTCTGCTGCATCACCTGCACACTTTCGATCCCGCCTCGATTGCCCTGGGCAGCCTCAGCCTCGTGGTGCTTCACTTCTGGCCCAAGGCCTATGCGGCCGAACATCCTGGATGGAGATCCTGGGCACGCTTCATTCCGGCAACCGTGATCGTGCTGGCCGTTGGCATTGCGCTGGTCTCGAGCGGCCTCGTCCAGGTTCCCACGATCGGCTCGCGCTTCGGCGGCATCCCGGCAAGCCTACCCATGCCTTCCCTCCCCGACATCGATTGGCCCAAGATCCGCGAAGTCCTCATCCCCGCGTTCTCCATCGCGCTGCTGTGTGGCATTGAATCGCTGCTGTGCGCCCGCATGGCCGACGGTCTGATCCGCGAACGCCACGATTCCAACCAGGAACTGATGGCGCAGGGGCTCGCAAACCTGCTGGTGCCCCTCTTTGGCGGAATCGCCGCCACCGGCACGATCGCGCGCACCGTCACCAACGTGCGCAGCGGAGCGCGCTCGCCGGTTTCGGGGATCGTCCACTCGCTCACCCTCGCAAGCATCGTGTTGCTCGCTGCGCCGCTCGCGGCCAACATCCCGCTTGCAGTGCTGGCTGCGATCCTGCTGTTTGTGGCATGGCACATGGGGGATTGGCTGGCCTTTGGCCGGATCCGGGTCTTCAGCGTTGCGCACCGGGTGCTGATGGTGAGCACTTTCGTGCTCACGGTGGTCTACGACCTCACGGTGGCTGTCCAGGTTGGGATGGGTCTGGCCTGCCTGCTCTTTCTGCACCGGATGGCGGGCTTGAGCCATGCGCAATGGGAAGGCTCGACAGAGGACGCGCAGGCGCAAGCGGGCGTGGCGGTGTGTCGCTTGCGTGGACCACTTTTCTTTGGCGCTGTCGACCGTCTCGAAAGCGTGCTGGATGCCGCCCGCCCCCCTGCAACCCGGGTGATGGTCGACATGTCCGAAGTGAGCTACCTCGACACGAGCGCGCTCGAAGTACTCGATGACTACGAACGGGCACTGCGCGAGTCGGGCGGTGCGCTGGCAGTCGTCGGCGCGCCGGAAAATGTGGCATCGCTCATCCGGCGTAGCGGCTTCATCGAAAAGCTCGCAGGCCGGCAGATTCATGCAAGCCGCGGGGAAGCGCTGGCGCAACTCCGCATCGTTCAGTCCCGCGCCTGAAGGACCGGCGCGGGCGCACGACGTGCACGCTGCGCACGACGGGGTGCTTCACCTACAATCCAGCCTTCAGGTTCCTTCCACGGAGAGTGCATGAAGAACCGCTCCTACCGCTCCGAAGCCACGCTCTTCATCGAGCAACTCAAGTCCGAACGACCCCACCTCGAAGACCAGCAGCGGCAGGGGCGATCGATATGGTGGGACAAGCCCCAGGATCTCGAGACTACCCAGGAACGACAGTCGGTGAAGGTGCCGCAAAAGCCCTACGTGTACCACAATGCCTGAACGCGGGAGCGCGCCGCGAAGTGCCGCTGCGCGCAACCGCGGTCTGCCCGAAAGCCCCCTGCGGGATGGAGCAAAGCTCCACGACGAGCGGCGCAAGGCTGCTGGCGAGGGCGCATTCCTCGCGGATACCCCGGTCGAGCCTGCCGACGCCCCTCGGCAGCTCGAACTCAAGACGATCGCCAGGCTTTACGGCGAGCCGCTAAGCCATTTCCCTCACGACCTCTACATTCCCCCTGACGCGCTCGAGATCGTTCTCGAGGCCTTCGAAGGCCCTCTGGATCTGCTGCTCTACCTGATTCGCAGGCAGAACTTCAACATCTTCGACATTCCGATGGCCGAACTCACCCGCCAGTACCTTGTGTATGTGGAGGAGGTTCGCTCGACCCATCTGGAGTTGGCCGCCGAGTATCTGCTGATGGCTGCGATGCTGATCGACATCAAGGCACGGATGCTGCTGCCCGTGAAGCGCAGCGAGAGCGGGGAATCGCCTGCGGACCCGCGCGCCGAACTCGCCCGGAGACTCATTGAGTATGAAGCGATCAAGCAGGGGGCTGCGCTGCTCGATGAACTGCCGATGCTCGACCGTGAGGTGTTTGCAGCGCAGGCCGAGCGCAGCCTCGAGAGCGCCCGGCAACTGCCGCTGGTGCGGCCGGAGGATCTCCAGGCTGCCTGGTCCGACATCCTGCGCAGGGCCCGGTTGGTGCAACACCACCGCATCAGCCGCGAGGAACTCTCGGTGCGCGAAACGATGACGCAGGTCCTGCGCCGACTCCAGAATCGACGCTTTGCCGAGTTCGAGGAGTTGTTCGACCCTGCGCAGGGACTCGCCTACACGATCGTGACCTTCGTAGCCCTCCTCGAACTCAACCGTGAGTCGCTCGTGGAACTCACCCAGGCCGAGTGCTATGCACCGATCTACGTCCGTCTGGGGTACACACCGAACTAGGTTGCGAGGGCGCGCATGCCGCTGGAAATCATCGACGATGCAGACCTGTCCTCGCGGCTGAGTCTGCGACTGCGTGCGCGCATCGAACGCCTGATTCGGGTGCACCACCCGGCAGAACTTCAGGAAGCAAGGCAGGCAGTCCGCGGGCCGTTTCGGGGAGTCCTCGGCGAGGGAAGCAACAGTGTGTTCGGCACGCGGGTGGGCGGCACGCTGGTTCAGGTGGCCTGGGGCGGGCTGCACCGCCGCGACGATCGGTGCATCGAGGCCGGAGCAGGGGTTGCGTGGGACGATCTGGTGGGATGGAGCCTCAGCCAGGGGCTCTGCGGGCTGGAAAACCTCAGCATGATCCCTGGTTCGGTGGGCGCGGCACCGGTGCAGAACATCGGCGCCTACGGGGTCGAACTCGCGGAGTGTCTCGAGTCGCTGGATGCCTTCAACTGGCTCACCGGCGAAACCCGCTGCTTCGACCGAAGCGACTGCAGCTTCGGGTACCGCGACAGCGTGTTTCGCAAGCACGGCGCGGAGCACTGGATCATTCTCCGTCTTCGACTCCGGCTCCGGCCGCTGCGCAAGGCGGATGACCTGCGTCTGACCCACCCGGACCTCGCCGCAGCCTTTGCGCAGCGAGCTCCGGCCTGTGCAGATGAGGTGGCCGACGCTGTACGCAGGATCCGGGCGGGCAAACTACCCGACCCTGCGCTATACCCCAACGCCGGGAGCTTCTTTCACAATCCTCGGGTTGCTGCCGACAAGGCAGGCGAACTCCTCGAGCGCGAGCCCGGGCTTGTGCACGCTCCCGACAGGAGCGGATCGGTGAAGCTTTCGGCGGCCTGGATGATCGAGCGCTGCGGCCTCAAGGGGCTGCGCAGCGGGAATGTGGGCGTGTCCGGACAGCATGCGCTGGTGCTGGTGAACTACGGTAGAGCCACCGGCGAGGAGTTGATCAGCTTCGCGGATCAGGTACGCGGTGCAGTGGAGCAGCGCTTTGGTGTGCCACTGTCGATCGAACCGAGGGTAGTGCTGAGCTAGCCTGTGATGGTGAACCGTTCCGAGACTTTGCAGCGAATCCATCACCTGACCCCTCGCCCATCCTTGTCGGCCTCTCCGCAATTCAGTTGGCGGAAGGACCGGGATTCGCAAAACGCGTCGTGTGGCGCTACAGGGCAGCGATTCTTCGGATTTCGAGGCGCGGTCGAGGCGATTTCGATGCCTCCCGGCCGGGAGTCGGTGCCGAGCGCGAAGGGCGCCAGCCTGTTCGGGGGTTGAGGAAACACCACGGGACCACGATCGGAAAAGCCCAGGCATCTCCTGAAACATCCACGGGTTACGATCGATCTGAGCCCGGAAGCGGGCTTATGCTCGCAAGTATCGGCTGAGCCTGTGAAGCAACCCGGGAAGACTGCGGAGGGTTGATGCTCTGGGAGGAATCGGGCTCGCCCACCACCCGCCTGAACACCCAGACCCGCGCCTCCGAGGCCTCGGCGCAAAACCGATAGCCCTCCTCAGCGAACTCCTTCAGCCGCTCCGGATCCTCGATGCGACGCTCGATGGCCCAACGCGCCATCAATCCACGCGCCCTTTTCGCCGAAAAACTCACAACCTTGAACGAACCTGCCCGGGACTCCTGAAACACTGCCTGCACAACAGGAGCGCGGAGCCGTCTGCGGTCCACCGCTGCAAAGTACTCTTCCGAGGCCAGATTCACCACGAGCGCAGCCGAATGTCCTTTCAGATCCTCCTCAAGCGACCGGGCGATGCGATCACCCCAGAAGGCGTAAAGGTCACGGCCCCGGTCGTTTTCAAACCGGGTTGCCATTTCCAGACGGTAGGGCTGGAGCCAGTCGAAGGGCCGCAAGGCACCGTAGAGGCCCGAAAGAATCCGCAGGTGCCCCTGCGCCCAATGCAGGGCTTCGCGGTGCATGTCGCGCGCACGCAAACCCTCGTAGACATCGCCGTCGAAGGCAAAGATTGCGGGCCGCGCCTGCGCTTCGTAGTTCTTCGACTTCCAGGCCTGGTACCGGCCAACGTTGAGCTCTGCCAGCCGAGGGCTAAGGTCCATCAGGTTGGCGATGGCTTCGGCGTCGAGCCTTCGCAGCCCACGGATAAGCCTTGCCGACTCCTTCATCCAGCGAGGTACGGTGGGCTCGATCGACGCTGCAGGCGATGCGTAGTCGAGCGTCTTTGCTGGCGACAAAACAAACAGCATGCAACCTCGCGAGAGCACGGAAGAGGGGAGACGAAGTCCTGCGGGGGCTCTTCGCTCCCCTCCGAAGTCGTTTGCCGGGGCTCCCGGCAGCCCCTCGGGTGGCCTCGGCAGACCCGGGCAGGCTTTGAGGTGCTGGACGGTTTCACCACCAGCCCGCATCTTGACCGAAAACGGCCATGTTGACTCAGCGTCCAGTATCTGCGTAGGGTGAAAGAGCCCGAAAGCGGGGCTGTTGCACCCGACACTCAGTAGGAGCGTGGCAGGCCGAGTACCTTCTCGGCAACATAACTCAGGATCAGTTCCCGGCTCACGGGCGCAATTCGCGGGATCAGGCTCTCACGCAGGTAGCGCTCCACATGGTACTCACGCGCATAGCCCATCCCGCCGTGGGTCATGACTGCGGTCTCGCAGGCGCGAAAGCCGGCCTCTCCCGCAAGATACTTGGCACTGTTGGCCTGCGCAGCACAGGCCTCTCCGCGGTCGTACAGCCAGGCGGCCTGCAGCGTGACCCAATACGCCGCCTCGAGTTCCATCCAGCAGCGTGCCAACGGGTGCGCTATGGCCTGATTCATGCCGATCGGACGATCAAAGACAACGCGTTCGCGGGCGTAGGTGCTCGCCCTCGCCAGGGCTGCGCGCCCCAGACCAACCGCTTCGGCCGCCACCAGAATGCGTTCCGGGTTGAGCCCGTGGAGGATGTAGGAAAAGCCCTCGCCCTCTTCACCGATCCGGTCGTGCACCGGAACGCGCAGGCCCTCGATGAAGAGCAGGTTGGAGTCGACCGCCTTGCGCCCCATCTTGTCGATCTCATGCACAGAAACATGCCGGCGGTCGAGGTCCACATAAAATAGGCTCAGCCCCTTGGTCCCATGCGACTCCTCGAGCGGAGTGGTGCGCGCCAGCAGAAGCATCTTCTGGGCAACCTGCGCTGTGGAAATCCAGATCTTCTGCCCGTCGACCACATAGTGATCGCCATCACGGCGTGCCGTGGTCCTGAGCTTGAGGGTGTTGAGTCCGGTGTCGGGCTCCGTGACCGCGAAGCAGGCCTTCTCGTCGCCGCGGATCAGCGCGGGCAACCATCGGGCTTTCTGCTGCGGAGTTCCGAAGACCACCACGGGATGAAGCCCGAAGATATTCATGTGAATCGCCGAGGCGCCGCTCATCCCAGCCCCCGATGCGGCAACGCTCTGAAGCATCAGCGCGGCCTCCAGGATACCGAGCCCGGCGCCGCCATACGCTTCGGGCATCGCGATGCCAAGCCACCCTGCGCTGGCAATCGCCGCATGAAAGGCATGCGGAAAGCTTGCGCTCTGTTCGCATTCGGCCCAGTAGTCCGCATCGAAGCGGGCGCAAAGGCTTTCCACCGCCTCCACGATCGCGCGCTGCTCGGCACTCAAGGCAAAGTCCATCCGGGATGATAGCCCGGGGAGTCGCCCGCCCCCGTGAAGGTGCGTCTGCGCCGCCTACACTGCAGGGGGCCGTTGTTGCCCGGTAAGCGGCTGAACGCTCCCCAACAAGGCTTAACGCCTTCTCCCCATTAGGAAGTCCCGATGCAGTCCTCGCTCGACCGCCACCCCGAGATCCGTGATGCAATCCGTGATCTTTGCCGGGCATTTCCCGACGCATACCACCGTAACATCGATGAGCAGCGCGCCTATCCTGAAGCCTTTGTGGAGGCTCTCACCCGCGACGGCTGGCTGGCTGCGCTGATTCCGAGCGCCTACGGCGGGAGCGGACTCGGGCTCGCAGAGGCCTCGGTGATCATGGAAGAGATCAACCGATGCGGCGGCAATGCCGCAGCCTGCCACGGTCAGATGTACAACATGGGAACGCTACTGCGTCACGGTTCCGAGGCGCAAAAACGCAGGTACCTGCCCGAGGTCGCAGCCGGGCGGCTGCGCCTGCAGTCGATGGGCGTGACCGAACCCACCACCGGAACCGACACCACAAGCCTCAAGACCACCGCCCGACGGGTTGGTGACCGCTATGTGGTGAACGGGCAGAAAGTGTGGATATCGCGCATCCAGCACTCCGACCTGATGATCCTGCTTGCCAGGACGACCGCGCTTGCCGAGGTGCAGCACAAGGCCGAGGGCATGTCGATCTTCCTCGTTGACCTTCGTGAAGCGATCGGCAAGGGGATGACCGTGCGGCCCATCCGCAACATGGTCAACCATGAAACCAACGAACTCTTCTTCGAGGATCTCGAAATACCCGTCGAACAGCTGATTGGCGTCGAGGGACAGGGCTTTCGCTACATCCTCGACGGGCTCAACGCCGAGCGCATCCTGATCGCTGCCGAATGCATCGGCGATGGTTACTGGTTCGTTGACCGGGTGTCGCGCTATGTGTGCGAGCGAAAGGTGTTTGGCCGGGTGATAGGCCAGAACCAGGGCGTGCAGTTCCCGATTGCCGAGGCCTTCATCGAGGTGGAGGCTGCCAACCTGATGCGCTACGCCGCCTGTGATGCCTTCGATCGCAGCGCTTCCTGCGGTCCGCAAGCCAACATGGCCAAGTATCTGGCCGCCAGGGCAAGCTGGGAGGCGGCAAACGCATGCCTTCAGTTTCACGGTGGATTCGGCTTTGCCTGCGAATACGATGTGGAGCGCAAGTTCCGCGAAACCCGCCTCTACCAGGTAGCGCCGATCTCAACGAACCTGATCCTTTCCTATATCGCTGAGCATGTGCTCGGCATGCCCAGGTCATTCTGAAACGCGATTGCACCGCGCCGCATAGGCGGCATCCCATCGCTCCACGCAGCGCCATCAGGCTGCAGCCTCCTCACGCGAGGCACGCTTGCGCTCGTGCTCCTTGAGGAAACGCTTGCGCAGGCGGATGCTTTTCGGCGTGATCTCCACCAGTTCATCGTCGTCGATGAACTCGACAGCGCGCTCGAGGCTGAGCGCAATCGGCGGCGTGAGCACGATCGCCTCGTCCTTGCCGGAGGCACGCACGTTGGTGAGCTTCTTTTCGCGCACCGGGTTTACCACCAGGTCGTTGTCGCGGCTATGGATGCCGATGATCATGCCCTCGTAGAGGGCCTCGCCGGGTGAGACGAACATGCGTCCACGCTCCTGCAGTTTCCACAGCGCATACGCGACCGCCTGACCATCGTCCTGCGAGACGAGCACGCCGTTGCGCCGTCCCTCGATGCTGCCGGCCCAGCTTCCGTAGGCGTCGAACACATGGCTCATGATCCCTGTACCGCGGGTCATGTTGAGGAACTCACCGTGAAAGCCGATGAGCCCGCGAGCGGGCACCCGGTAGTCGAGGCGTACCCTGCCCTGTCCGTCGGAGACCATGTCGAGCAACTCACCACGGCGTGGCCCCATGAACTCCATCACCGCACCCTGGTACGCTTCCTCGAGGTCCATGGTGAGCACCTCATAGGGTTCGAGTCGCTCGCCCTCCACCATGCGCAAGCGTGGCTTCGGCCGTGACACCGCCAGCTCGTAACCCTCGCGGCGCATCGTCTCGAGCAGGATCGTGAGGTGCAGTTCGCCGCGCCCGAACACGAGGAACGACTCGGTGTCGACGCCAAACTCCACCCGCAGCGCCACATTGCTCTTGAGTTCCCTTTCGAGCCGCTCGCGGATCTGCCGGCTCGTCACAAAGCGCCCCTCCCTCCCGGCAAGCGGTGAGGCGTTGACCAGGAACTCCATGCTCATCGTGGGTTCATCCACCCGAAGCATCGGCAGGGCCTCGGGACGCGCAGGATCGGCGAGCGTCACGCCGATTCCGATGTCGTCCACGCCGGTCACCGCAACGATGTCGCCGGCAAGCGCCTCGTCCATGGCCACGCGCTCGAGTCCGCGGTAGCACAGCACCTGACCGATGCGGCCCGTAAGTGCTGCAGGGGCTGGATGCCCCGGGTAGTCCTCGTCGAGTCCATGCAGCAACACGATCGCCTGCCCTGGACGCAACCGTCCGCGCCGCACCCGCCCCACCCCGATCTTGCCCACATAGCTCGAATAATCGAGCGCCGAGATCTGCAACTGCAGGGGAGCATCCGGATCGTCGGTGCGCGCTGGCACGTGCGCAAGAATCGCCTCGAAGAGCGGCTCCATGCTGGTGGCCTCGCCGCTGCGGATCGTCTGCAGGTCCTGGCTCGCATACCCTGCGAGTGCCGAGCTGTAGACCACGGGAAAATCCAGCTGCTCCTCGCTCGCACCCAGGCGGTCGAAGAGATCGAAGGTCTGGCTCACCACCCAGTCGGGCCGGGCGCCAGGCCGGTCAACCTTGTTGATCACCACGATCGGGCGCAAGCCCTGCGCAAGCGCCTTGCGTGTCACGAAGCGCGTTTGCGGCATGGGGCCCTCCACGGCGTCGACAAGCAGCAGCACCCCGTCAACCATCGACAGGGCCCGTTCGACTTCCCCGCCAAAATCGGCGTGCCCGGGTGTATCAACGATGTTGATACGGACATCCCTGAACATGACGGCGCAATTCTTGGCAAGGATCGTGATCCCACGCTCGCGTTCGAGGTCGTTGGAGTCCATCACCCGCTCCACCATGGCCTGGTTGGCACGGAACGTGCCCGCCTGCCGCAGCAGCTGATCGACGAGCGTGGTCTTGCCATGGTCCACGTGCGCGATGATGGCGAGATTGCGGATGGTTACCGCTTGATTCATGTTGAGCACTCCCGATGAACGAGGCAGTCGCGGCCCGCCACAAGGGCTGCCGTCGCCGGAAAAAGAGCCTCAGGCCGAACTGGACTGCGGCACGTCGCTTGAGACCAGCCGCTGGGGTGCAAGCCTGCCCGTGGCATCGAGCACTCCGGTCCCCAGCAGATGCGACCTCGCCCCGTAGACGCGCACCTGGGAGACTTCGCCGGAAGCCTCCACGACTGCCGAGGCAGGCAGTCGCAGGCGCTGACCGCGATTGAAACGCTCGGCCAGCTCTGCGCCGAGATCCACCCGCGGAAGGTGGTGGATGAGGTGGTCGACCGGCAGCAGAACCTCGCGCCGCCGGGCTGGATCGAGTGACTGCAGCTCCTGCAAACCAAGCATGCGGTCCGGAGTGAGTTGGCCGATCCGGGTGCGGCGCAAATCCGTCAGATGCGCCCCGCAGCCGAGCATGGCGCCGAGATCCTCGGCGAGCACGCGCACATAGGTCCCTTTGCTGCAATGCACGAAAACACGCAGTTGAAGCATCGGGAGACCCGCCAGCTCGCATTCGACCATATCGAGCATGTCAAGCCGATGAATACGTACATTGCGCGCGGGCCGGTCGACCTCCAGACCCTGCCGGGCGAGCCGGTAAAGCGCAACGCCCTCGCGCTTGAGCGCGGAGTACATGGGTGGTATCTGCTGCGTTGATGTTCGAAGACGGTCGAGCGCCTGCTCGACCGCGCCGCGCATCGGCCGCGGATCGATCCATTGGCTCAGCTGCCCCTCGGCGTCGCCGGTTGAACTGCTGCGTCCGAGCACGATCCTGGCTGTGTAGCACTTGTCGGCATCGAGCAGCGCATGCAGGAACTTGGTGGCCTCCCCAAAGGCGACCGGCAACAGCCCGCTCGCAAGCGGGTCGAGCGTGCCACCATGCCCCGCCTTTGCTGCGCAGTACAGGCGCTTGACCTGCTGCAGGGCATGGTTGGACGAGACGCCCAACGCCTTGTCGAGCAGCAGCAGGCCGTTGATGCGCTGGCGCACCGGGCGGCGCGCGGCCTCAGCCTTTACGAGCGACGAAACGGCACCGCTCATGACGCCCCTTCCACTGCCCACCCAGCCTTCCCGGACCGCATGGCTCACTGCGCCTTCTGCCTGGCCGCAGCAGGCTGCCCCGGCCGCGTTGCGGTTGAGTCGACAACCGCGCCGTCCTCGACGGCCGACTCCCGGGCAAGCGCCTGATCGATCAACTGCGACATGGCCATGCCGTGGCGGGTGGAAGAATCGTAGTGAAAGCGCAGCTCCGGCACCGTGTGCATCCGTATCCTGCGACCAAGTTCGTTGCGCAGAAAGCCCGCTGCCGAATGCAGACCCGCGGCGCACCGCTCGCGTTGCGCCGCGTCATCGGGAAGCACGGTGAAGTACACGCCCGCATGCGCGTAGTCGGCGGAGAGTTCAACGCCCGTGAGGGTGAGCAATCCGATGCGTGGATCCTTGATTTCGCGCTGCAAAAGCAGCGCGAGCTCCTGCTGGATCTGCTCGGCGAGGCGCGCCTGCCGCGGCACCGAGGCCGACGAAACCGATCGACGTCGCACGGTGGGTATCAGAGCGTGCGCGCCACTTCCCTGATCTCGAAGACCTCGATCTGGTCGCCTTCCTTGATGTCGTCGTAGTTCCTGACCGAAAGGCCGCACTCGAAACCTTCCTTCACCTCACGCACATCGTCCTTGAAGCGCTTGAGGCTGTCGAGTTCGCCGGTGAAGAGCACCACCGAGTCGCGAAGCAGGCGCACCCTGGCACCGCGGCGCACAAGCCCCTCGAGTACCATGCAACCGGCCACGTTACCCACCTTCGACACCCGGAAGACCTGGCGGATCTCCACCAGGCCGATGATCTCCTCTTTGCGATCCGGCGACAGCAGGCCGGCCATCGCCGCCTTGATCTCGTCCACCGCATCGTAGATGATGTTGTAGTAGCGAATGTCCACGCCGTTGCCCTCGGCCACCCGCTTGGCCTGCTGGTCGGCACGAACATTGAAGCCGATCACCACTGCGTTCGATGCGACCGCCAGGTTGATGTCGCTCTCGGTGATGCCGCCAACCTGCGCATGGACCACCTGCACCTTGATTTCATCGGTGCTCAGCTTTTGCATCGCATGCACCAGGGCCTCCTGAGAACCCTGCACATCGGACTTGATGATGAGCGTGAGGCTCTTGGCCTGCCCCTCGGTCATGGTCTCGAAAATGTTCTCCAGCTTCGCAGCCTGCTGCCGGGCGAGCTTCACATCACGGAACTTGCCCTGTCTGAAGAGCGCGATTTCGCGTGCCTTGCGTTCGTCGGCCAGCGACAGGACCTCTTCACCGGCGCTCGGCACCTCCTGCAGGCCCTGGATTTCCACCGGAATCGACGGACCGGCCTCGTCGACCGGCTTGCCGCTCTCATCGAGCATGGCCCGGACCCGGCCCCAGGAACTGCCCGCGAGCACCACGTCACCCTTGTGGAGCGTGCCGCTTTGCACCAGCACGGTGGCCACAGGTCCGCGTCCGCGATCGAGGCGTGCCTCGATCACCAGCCCCTTGGCCGGAGCATCGCGCGGTGCCCTGAGTTCGAGCACCTCGGCCTGCAAGAGTACATTTTCGAGCAACTCGTCGATTCCCGCCCCGGTGCGCGCCGAAACTCCCACGAAGGGCGATTCGCCGCCGAACTCCTCGGGAACCACCTCGTGGACCACGAGTTCCTGCTTCACACGCTCGGGATTGGCCTCGGCCTTGTCGATCTTGTTCATGGCCACCACCAGCGGTACGCCTGCAGCCTTGGCGTGGGCAATGGCCTCCACCGTCTGCGGCATCACGCCGTCGTCGGCGGCAACCACGAGAATCACGATGTCGGTGGCCTTTGCGCCCCGTGCGCGCATTGCGGTGAAGGCCTCGTGGCCCGGCGTGTCGAGGAACGTGACCACACCGCGGTGGGTGCGCACGTGGTAGGCACCGATGTGCTGGGTGATCCCGCCCGCCTCCCCCGCGGCAACCTTGGTGCGGCGGATGTAATCGAGGAGCGAGGTCTTGCCGTGGTCCACATGGCCCATCACCGTCACCACCGGGGGTCGGCTGGTGAGTTCCGCGTCGTGGTCGGGGACCAGGTCGAGCATCGCCTCCGGATCGTCGAGCTTGGCAGCGAGGGCCTTGTGGCCAAGTTCCTCCACGACAATCATGGCGGTTTCCTGGTCGAGCACCTGGTTGATCGTGACCATCTGGCCGAGCTTCATCAGGTGCTTGATGACCTCGGAGGCCTTGACCGACATCTTGTGTGCAAGGTCGGCCACCGTGATCGTTTCGGGAACATGAATGTCGCGCGCCACGAATTCGGCAACACCTTGCGGCTGGTCGTGGCGCTCGCTGTGAGGACGCCGCCCACCGGCCCGCGAGGCCCGCCAGGCGCTGGTGCCCATCGAGGTATCGCCGCGGGTCTTGAGCGCGCGTCGCTTGGAAGCCTCGTCGGCCCAACTCGAGGAGAGCTTCTCCGACTTGAGATGCTTGCGGCCCTGGGAGTCCTTGGCATCCTTCTCCTTGGGTTTGGCCGGCGCAGTCCCCGGCTTGCCGTCGGCTGCCTTGGCCGCCGTGGGCTTGTGCAGAGTGCCGGTGGTTGCCTCCTTGCGCGATGGGTCGGACGATTTCGCCGCGGGCCCGCCGTGCCGCGCAAGCGAACCAGGTGCGGCGCCGGGTGAGGCACCAGGCGTGACGCCGGGTGAGGCACCAGGCGTGACGCCGGGAGCAGCGCCGGACGCGGCCCCGGGCACCGTAACGGGCGCAGATCCAGGTGTGGCCCGAAGCGCCACGCCAGATACCTGTCCGGGGCCGGCGGGCGCAGCGGCGCCCGGTACCACCACGGCCACCGATCCACTTGCCTGGCCGGCAGCCCCAACGCCGGCTGTTGCGGTGCCAGGGCCTGATGCGGCGAGCGCTGCAGGCGTGGCGCCAGCCTCCGCTGCGGGGCTGGCCGGCTGCGCCGCTGCGGCCTGGGCGAGCCTGGCAGCAGGCTTGCGCTGGAGGCTCATCAGTCGGTTGATCTCGGCAACCTCGCTTTCCACCGCGCGTCGCGCCCGGGCCTGCGCCTCGGCGGCCTCCTTGGCGCGCCGAGCCTCCTCGAGCGCAGCCGCGGTCTCCGCCTGTGCGCGAGCCTTCAGATCCTCGTGCTGCGCAAACTCGAGCGTTGCCAGCCGCTCACGTTCGCGACGGGCGTCCTCCTCGCGGGCGGCCGCCTCGGCGGCGGCCTGCGCCTCGCGTTCGCGCTCGCGTTCGAGGCGTTCCTGCTTTTCGCGCAACTCAGCCGCCTGACGCTCGAGCAACTCATGCTGATGCCGCTCCTCTTCGGCCCGGGCCGCCAATTCCTCGGGCGAAAGCAATTCTGGCTGCGCAATCGGGTCGGCCAGCGTGGGCTCCGGGGCATCGCGCTTCACGAAAACCCGCTTCTTGCGGACCTCGACCTGGATGGTCCTCGCCTTGCCCGTGGCGTCGGCCTGCTTGATCTCGCTCGTCTGCTTGCGCGTGAGTGTGATCTTGCGCTTGACCACGTCCTCCGAGCCGTGCGCCCTGCGCAGGGAACTTAGCAACTGCTCCTTGTCGGTTTCCGACAGGGGGTCAAAGGCCGACAGCTTGGCGACCCCGGCGGCCTGAAGCTGCTGCAGCAACACGTCGGCAGGCATCTTCAGCTCGGCTGCGAAATTGGCGACGTTGTTCACGGACATAGGGACTTCCTGAAAATGGGAACCGGAAGACCGGCAAGTTTGATCCTTGGATACATTTCGGCAACTACCCGCAGCGACCCCGCCCTCATTGCGCCTCGTCGGCGAACCAGTGGGCACGCGCCTTCATGATCAGGTCCCGCGCCCGCGCCTCTTCGATCCCGCTTGCCTCCTGCAGCTCATCGACCGCCAGTTCGGCAAGCTCGTCGCGGGTGTGGATCCCGGCGTCGGCGAGCTTTGCGGCCAGATCGCGGTCCATCCCCTCGAGCCCAAGCAGATCCTCGCTGCTGCGATCGATCTTCTCTTCCTTCACGATCGCCTCGGTCAAAAGCACATTGCGCGCACGGGTTCGCAACTCGTTGACCGTGTCCTCGTCGAAGGCATCAATCTCGAGCATCTCGTTGATGGGCACGTAGGCCACCTCTTCCACGCTAGTGAAGCCCTCGTCGATGAGGATGTCGGCCACCTCCTCATCCACATCGAGCTTGCCCATCAACGCCTTGCGTACCTGGGTCCGCTCGGTCTCGGACTTCTGAGCCGACTCCGCTGCCGTCATGATGTTGATCGTCCAGCCGGTGAGTTCAGAGGCGAGCCTCACATTGCGGCCCCCGGTGCCGATTGCCAGCGCGAGGTTGTCCTCGTCGACCACCACATCCATCGAGTGCGACTCCTCGTCGACCACAATCGACGAGATGTTGGCCGGGGCCAAGGCCCCGATCACGAACTGCGCCGGATCGTCGGACCAGAGCACGATATCCACCCGCTCGCCGGCGAGTTCCTGGGTTACCGCCTGTACCCTCGACCCGCGCACGCCTACGCAGGTGCCGATAGGATCCACCCGTCGGTCGTGGCTCAGCACACCGATCTTGGCCCGCACACCGGGGTCGCGGGCGGCGGCCTTGATTTCGAGCAGCCCCTGCTCGATTTCGGGGACTTCGTTGGAGAAGAGGTACTTGATGAACTCCGGCGAAGTCCTCGAGAGAAGGAGTTGCGGACCCCGGCCCTCGCGGTTGACGCGCAGGATTGCAGCCCTCACCCGGTCGCCGGTGCGCAGATTCTCCTTCGGGATCATCTGGTCGCGGTGCAGCCGCGCCTCGAGTTTCCCCGACTCGATCACGGCGCCTTCGCGATCCACACGTTTCACGGTTCCTGACACGATGGGATCGTTGCGCGCGAGATAGTCGCTGATGATCTGTTCGCGCTCGGCATCCCGGATCCTCTGCAGGATCACCTGCTTGGCAGCCTGCGCTCCGATCCGCCCGAGGTCGATCGCCTCGAGGCCCTCTTCGATGTAGTCGCCAAGTTCCACATCGCTCACCTGCTTGCGCGCCTCCGACAGGATGATCTGCAGGTCGTGGTCCTCGAGTTCACCATCGGCCACAACCAGCCAGCGGCGGAAGGCCTCGTAATCACCGTTGGCCCGGTTGATCTGCACCCTCACGTCAACCTCGTCCTTGAAGAGCCTCTTCGTTGCCGAGGCAAGCGCCAGTTCGAGCGCCACAAAGACGGTCTCGCGCGGCACGTTCTTTTCGCGGGCCAACGCATCCACCAACAGCAAGACCTCCCGACTCATGCTCATCTCTCCCGATCTCGGGGCGCACAGCGCTGTGCACCATCGTCAAACCCACCCTTGCAAACCCTCGCAGGACGTCCAACCGGGGTCACGGCACGCAGCAGGTGGGGTGTGCGCGTGCCTGCTGCGAAACGGGCTGCAGCGTTCAGAATTCCAGTTGCGGCACAAGCCGCGCACTCTCCAACTCGTCGAGTCGGAAACACAAGGCCATCGGCATCACCGCTTCGGCGGGGTCGGCGGGCGCCTCCAGTCCCGCTACCCCGGGAGCCTTGCCCTTGCGCCCAGGGGTTTCGCCCTTGCGCCCGGGGGTTTCGCCCTTACGCCCGGGGGTCTTGCCCGGGCGCGCACCTGCGTGGGCAGGTTTATGCGCCGGGGGGGAACCGGCGTTGAGCACCAGGGCCCAACGCTTGCTTTCGTTCCCGGGCTCAGGGCTTTCCGAATCCTGAGGCCTCTGCGCGTCTGGCATCGACGCCACGAATTCCGCGCCGAGCGAGCTGACCGGGACGAGCGTGCCCTCCCACTGACGTCGCCCCTTCAGAAGCTCGCGCAGGCGTACGCGCACCTGACAACCCTGAAAACGCTCGAAGTCGCGCAGGCTCTTCAACGGCCGATCCAGTCCAGGCGAGGAAACCTCGAGGCGACGGTAATCGAGATCCGCAACCATGAGCAGCTGTCCAAGCTGCCGCGACACATTCTCGCAATCATCGATCGTGATACTTCTCCTCAGGTCTGCGGGCCAGTCGATGAAAATACGGATCAGGCCTGCAGCAACCTCGAGGTCGACGAGTTCGTAGCCCCAGGGCAACAAGGCTTCCTCCGCGAGCCGACGCAACACCACCAGCGACAGCCGCGCGGGCTGCGCTGAAGCGATACTGCGCAGGGGCCTTGGTTGCTTCGCCAACTGAACGAGAGTCCTGCAAAAAAAAAGGGCTGAATCCAGCCCGTCGTTGTCGATGTGGTGGGGTTGGACGTGGGGAAGTCACGCGCGCATTGCCCAGTCCCGACAGCATTCGAGTATAGCTTCCTCAGCCCGGCTTGGGCGCTGTACGGCCCGTTTTTTTTCTGCCCCGCGAGGGCTTCGGGCCAAAAGCGCCCTGCTTCGAAGGGCTGGCCGCCCCCCCACCAGGCTTGGGCCCCCGCTGTGGAAAGGCACCCGCTCCCATACCCCCCTGGGGTGGCTGGTAGACCCCGGGAGCAAGATTGAATACCGCCCCCGCATGACGACGCTTCTTCCTGGCCGCTGGCTCGCCCGACAGCTTGCCCGGCGGTCGAAGACCCGCAGGCAGCGCGCTCGGGCTGCGCAGTGACTTTCGCAGGCCCCGGGTGATGCCTTCGAGATGTGCGTTGGCGTTGCGCGGTTGCCATTCCTCGTCGTGGTGCTCGTCGGCCTCCTCCGGATCGTCGGCATAGCGCGGCAGATAGGCTGCCGGATCAAAGCCGGGCGGTGGCGCATCGTCGAGCTCGGGGTCGATCGCATCCGTATCGTGCTCCGGATCATCGTCGTGCCGCACCCCAAGCCGGCTTGCGCCCTGCCCGCCCATACGGTGCGCTGCGCCGGCGCCTTGATCGGGTCGGGAAACCACTGCTGCGCTGGGCTGCACGGGGGTCATCGTGTCTCGCACCGGGGAAGCGTCCGTGCCTGCCTTGCCCGGGTATGGCTGGCGGTGGGAAACGCCAGCAGGGCCTGTGCCCTGTGCCTCGGCGTTGCGCAGAAACTCCTGCAGCCTTCGCACCTCGGCCTCGTCGAGCTCCACGTACCGCGCCCTCACAAGCCCCTCAGGCAATCCAAGCGGCCCGAAGCGGATGCGCGCGAGGCGGCTCACCGTGAGGTTGACTGCATCGAAAAGTCGCCGGATCTCGCGGTTGCGACCCTCCGCCAGGGTAACGCGGTACCAGTGGTTGGCACCATCGCCGCCCACATCCTCGAGGCTGTTGAAGCGTGCCTGCCCGTCGTCGAGACTCACCCCTTCGAGCAGTCGGGCACGGGTGTTGTCGTCGATACGCCCGAGAATACGTACCGCGTACTCGCGCTCCCATCCGTAGCGCGGATGCATCAGCCGGTTGGCAATGTCGCCGGACGTGGTGAAGATCAGCAACCCTTCCGTGTTGAAGTCGAGCCTGCCCACAGCCACCCAGCGCGCACCCTTGAGCCGTGGCAGCCGATGAAACACCGTGGGGCGCTGCTCCGGATCGTCGCGGCTGCAGATCTCGCCCGAGGGCTTGTGGTAGAGCAACACACGGGGCGGCGCTGGCTGCACCTTGCGCGGAAGCGTCCGCCCGTTGATCCGCACCTGATCGTTCGGGCCTATACGCTGCCCAATATGCGCGGGCAGTCCGTTGACTGAAATCCGCCCCGCGAGGATCAATTCCTCCATATCGCGCCGCGATCCGATCCCGGCATCGGCAAGGACCTTTTGCAGCTTGAGCCCGGCGGCCTCGGGATCGGCTGTGTGCCTCGGCTGCAGAGGAGGGACGATACTTGCAGCCTGGGTGCGAATCGGAAGCGGATCGGCCTCGGCCTCTGGCGGGCGCTCACGTCGTGGCGGCTTGCCACGGCCCTGCGGGCGGTTTCCGCCCTCGGGCGCGCCGCCTGGACCAGGCCGGGGCCGAGGCTGCCCGTCAGCCTGGCCGGATGTCGATCCGTCGTGGCGGGCCTGCTGGCCGTCTGCGAACCCCGGACCCTTCTTGCGCGGACGTGGGCCGAAGGGACCGCGCCGGCGTTTTGGATGATCGCTCGACCCGGCCCCAGGGGCCAAAGCCTCCGGGGGCCCGCTTCGCGAGGACCGCGTCGGATCGTCGGGGGGAAGACTCATGCAATGGCTCCTTTTGGCGCTTCGAGCGTGGCTGTGAGGCGCTCATCCCGCTGCTGGCGTGCGGAACTGTCGGCAGATGGGGTGTTGAGGGCTGGCAGTTGCGCAAGCGATTGCAGACCGAGATCGTCGAGAAACTGCCGGGTCGTTCCAAGGAGCGCCGGACGGCCAACCACCTCCTTGTGTCCGAGGGTCTCGATCCAGCCTCTCTCCTCGAGGGTCCTCAGGACCTGCGCTGAAACCGTAACCCCGCGGATCGACTCAATGTCGCCGCGGGTGACCGGTTGTCTGTAGGCAATGATGGCAAGTGTTTCCATGACTGCACGTGAATACCTGGGCGGCTTCTCCGGGTTGAGCCGCTGCAGGAACGGTGCGAGCTGCGGGGAACTCTGAAAACGCCACCCGCCGGCGAGGCAAACCAGCTCAAGACTCCGCCCCCTCCAGGCGAGGCGCAAGTCCTCGAGAAGCTGCCGTAGCGTGTCGCTGCCAACCGCGTCGTCGTAGAGCGATCGCAGTCGTGCAAGGCTAAGGGGCTCGCGCGAAGTGAGCAGAGCAGCCTCGAGTATTCGTGTTGCCTCAATCGTATTCATGTGATTCGAAGATTGGTTCGTTGTGGTTGAGCCCGGAGCACGATGGCCTCGCACCTGGAGCCTTCGACCGGCGCAAGCCTGCAACCGAAGTGATCCCCGGGACCGCAGTGAGCCCCGCTCGACATCACGGCCTTCCGGCGCTGGCTTGCGCTGCGTCTGCCACGGCGCGGGTCGCGGGGAACCGGAACCAACCCTTCGACGCCCTCAATGGACTCGATATCCTCAACGGACTCACCGCCCTCGATGGACTCGATGCCCTCGGGTTGCTCCCTCGATGCCCCTGATGACTTTCGCTGTGTGCCTGCGTGGTTCGGACAGGCAATGCAGGCCGGACCCCCAAACAGCCGGATCCCGGCGCTCTTCCAGATCGCCACGCTCAGGGCCCGAGATGCCCGGATACCTGGGCTCGGATACCTGGGCTCGGACACCACCGGGTGCACTGGCCCTTCACGCCTGCGGAGGGTTGCGGGGGCAGGATTTGAACCTGCGACCTTCGGGTTATGAGCCCGACGAGCTACCGGGCTGCTCCACCCCGCGTCAGTTGGCGGCCAGTGTAACAGAAGGGTCTCGGGCAGGATAAACTGGCCGAAGCACAGTCGGGAAGTGTTCCGCGAAGCTGCGAGCGACCTGCCCGGTTCACCCAGCGATGCATCAACGGCCCAAGACTCCACCCTCTGATCGATGAACTTTTGCTCGGGATGCGGAAACAAGGTCCACCAGGCTGTCCCGCCTGGTGACAACCGTGTGCGGTGGTGCTGTGCGCATTGCGGTGCGATCCACTACCAGAACCCCAACGTGGTCGTGGGCACCGTCAGTACCTGGGCCGAAGAGATCCTGCTTTGCCGACGCGCGATCGAACCGCGCTACGGTCTGTGGACCTTGCCCGCGGGTTTTCTTGAAAACGACGAAACCACCGCCCAGGGCGCAGAACGCGAGACCCGCGAGGAGGCCGGTGCTACGATCGAACTCCTTCGCCCCTACGCCATGATCGACGTCCCACATGTAAATCAGGTGCACCTCTTTTATCGCGCAAGAATGCTCCATCCGGAACTCGACCCGGGCGAAGAGAGCCTCGAAGCGCGGCTGTTTCAGGTTGCCGACATCCCTTGGGACCACATCGCGTTCCGCACCGTGGAAAAGACCCTCCGCTGGTTCATCGACGACCTTGCGGCAGCGCAGCCGGATCACCTTGCGCCGATCCACTACGATGCGATTACCCTGGGTTTACGCCCACGAGGCACTCCCTGACGCTTCGCTGGCCCTTCGGGAACCCGACGGGCTGCTCTGTGCCGGCGGCGATCTCTCAGCGAGCCGCCTGCTTGAGGCCTACCCGCGCGGAATCTTTCCGTGGTACAGCGAAGGTCAGCCAGTGCTCTGGTGGAGCCCCGACCCGCGCATGGTGCTGTTGCCCGCTCACTTTCGGATGCACCGGTCGTTGCGCAAGCGCAGGAGGCAACTCTGGGCGCAGGGGGGCTGGGAGGTGCGCATCGATGCCGACTTCGCTGGCGTGATGCGCGCCTGTGCTGCCCCGCGCAAGGACCAGAACGGCACCTGGATCACGCCTCGGATGATCGATGCCTACTGCGCACTCCACCGCATGGGCTACGCCCACTCGGTGGAACTATGGCAGGAGGATCGCCAGATGGCCGGTCTCTACGGCGTGAGTATTGGGCGGATGTTCTTCGGCGAGTCCATGTTTACCCGGGTGGCCGACGGATCGAAACTCAGCCTCGCCGCGCTGGTGGTATGCCTCGATCAGTACGATTTCCGGATGATAGACTGTCAGCAACAGACGAACCATCTGGCGCGGTTGGGCGCCGGTCCGATGCCGCGCGCCGAGTATCTGACCAGGATTGCCCACCTGTGTGCGCTCCCGGCGCCGAGATGGTCGGAGATTCGCATCGACTGGTCATGACTCGCCCGCACGAAGCACCCTTTTCCACGCTGCAGTTCTACGCGACAGCACCCTACCCCTGCAGCTATCTGCCGAACAGGAACGCCCGCTCGCAGGTGGCCACGCCCAATCATCTGGTTCACCACGAGGCCTACAGCGAGCTGGTGCGCGTTGGGTTTCGCCGCAGCGGGGTGTTTACCTACCGCCCGTGGTGCGACGACTGCCGCGCCTGCGTCCCGGTGCGGGTGATCGTGGCGTCGTTCAAGCCGAGCCGCAGTCAGCGGCGGGCATGGACCAGCCACTCCGATCTGAACGCCCAGTTCGTGCCCCTCACCTTCTCCGACGAGCACTACAGGCTTTACCTGCAATACCAGCGCCAGCGCCACCCTGGCGGCGGGATGGACCAGGACAGCCGCGAGCAGTACGCACAGTTCCTGCTGCAGAGCCGCGTGCGCACCCATCTGATCGAGTTCCGGGATCCGCGCTCGGAGGTGTTGCGGATGGTCTCGATCGTGGACGAACTTGCCGACGGCCTGTCCTCGGTCTACACCTTCTTCGATGCCGCACACCCACGATCCAACTTTGGCACCTACTGCATCCTTTGGCAGATTCGTTGGGCGCTCAGCCGGGGCCTCACCCACCTCTATCTCGGCTACTGGATCCGCGAGAGTCCCAAGATGTCCTACAAGGCCACCTTCCGGCCTGTGGAGGGTCTGCACCAGGGTCGCTGGATCCCGCTGTCCCACTACCCCGAAACGCGCGCCCCGGGATGAGGGCGAGGGGTCCTGCCTCCCTGCGGCCGTGATCGACTGGTATCCGGTCGCCCGCAAGTTCCTGTTTCACCTCGAACCGGAGCAAGCGCACGACCTGGCGCTGCGTCAACTCGGCCGGCTGCATGATCTCGGACTTCTGCGGCATCTTGTTCCAGCGCAGGTGGCAGACCCCTGCGAAGTGATGGGGCTGTCGTTTCCGAATCGGGTGGGACTCGCGGCTGGACTCGACAAGGACGCGGCGCACATCGATGCTCTGGGAAGCCTCGGGTTCGGCTTCCTCGAGGTGGGTACCGTTACCCCGCAGGCGCAGCCCGGCAACCCCAGACCCCGGATGTTCAGGCTGGTGCGCGAGCGCGCACTCATCAACAGGCTCGGCTTCAACAACGACGGGCTCGACCGTTTCCTGGCCCAGGTCCAAAAGCGCCGCTGGAGGGGCGTGCTTGGGCTCAACATCGGCAAGAACGCCACGACGCCGATCGAGAGTGCCGCCGGCGACTACCTGCGGGGGCTGGACGCGGTCCATGCCTGGGCCGACTATGTCGCGGTCAACATTTCCTCACCAAACACCCGCAATCTGCGTTTACTGCAGCAGGAGCAGGCGCTCGATGCGCTCCTCCATGCGTTGCGCGCGCGCTGCGATCAACTCGACCGCGGGCGCGGGCGGCGCGTACCGCTGCTGGTGAAAATTGCGCCCGACTTCGAGGATGATGGCGTGGTGGTTGTGGCGCGGGCGCTGCTGCGCCACCGCATCGACGGCGTGATCGCCACGAACACCACAGTGTCGCGCGCGCAGGTGCAAGGCGCGATGCACGCCGCGGAAGCCGGTGGCCTTTCGGGGGCACCGCTCCTCGAGGCGTCCAACCGTGTGATTTCAAGTCTGCGGCAGGCACTCGGCCCGGGCTTTCCCATCATCGGCGTGGGCGGCGTGCTGAGCGCCGACGACGCTGCGGCAAAGATGCGTGCGGGTGCCAACCTGGTGCAGATCTACACCGGGCTGATCTACAGCGGCCCACGCCTCGTGCGTGACGCAGCCTTGCGCATCCGCGATGCAACGCCAACCGTGCACTGAGCCAGCTGGCCCGTTGCTGGACTTTGCTCCACCGCTGCAGGCTTCGGCCGGGTTGAACCTGCGTTTACAGCGCCTCAGCCACGCGGCCTTCGGCCTTCAGCCCATTGATGCCGGAAAGGCTTCGCCGAGGGCGCCGGCAGGTTCCGGTGGTCGGTCCAGCCTCCGGCCCCGGGGATCCTTCGGATCGACGCGGCAGGACCACCCATCCAGCGCAACACCTGCGATCCTGCGCGCGTCGCCCAGCGATAGAGCGCCGGACGCCGCGCCACATAAGCCCAGAGCGCCAGACCGAGCCGCTCCGACCAGGGTCGCAGACCACGCTCGAACTGCCTCTCGCGCAGCTTGCGCAGGAGGTCCGGCAGCGGGATCTTCATCGGACACACCACATGACACTCGCCGCACAAGGTGGCCGCCTGAGGTAGGTCGAGTGTCTTTTCGAGTCCAACGTAGGCTGGCGTGAGTACCGAACCCATCGGTCCGGGATAGACCCAGCCGTAGGCGTGCCCCCCAACCTTCTGGTAGACCGGACAGTGGTTCATACAGGCACCGCAGCGGATACAGCGCAACATGTCCTCGAAATCGCCGCCGAGGAGGCCGCTTCGTCCGCCGTCGACCAGGACAACATAGGCATGCTCCGGGCCGTCGGTTTCGCCCGGTGCGCGGGCACCGGTGAGGATCGAAAAATAGTTCGACATCGATTGCCCGGTCGCCGAGCGGGGTAGCAAGCGCGCAACCACCGCGAGGTCCTCGAGCGTTGGCAACACTTTCTCGATGCCCGTAACCGCCACATGCACCCGCGGAAGCACGGTGCACATGCCCTCGTTGCCCTCGTTGGTGAAGAGCGCCACCGACCCGGTTTCCGCGATCAGGAAGTTCCCGCCGGATACGCCCATGTCGGCCGACAGGAAGTGGGGCCGCAGGAACTCCCGCGCTTCACGGGTCATCTGTCCAACCTCGTCGAGCCTCGGCCGCTGATGCACCCGGGCGAAGAGGTCGGAAACCTCGTCCTTATCCTTGTGCAAGACCGGGGCAACGATGTGTGAGGGCGGTTCGTTGTTGTTGATCTGCAGGATGTATTCGCCGAGATCGGTCTCGACAGGCTGAATGCCGGCAGCCTCCAGCGCTCGGTTGAGTGCCATTTCCTCCGACACCATCGACTTCGACTTGGTGACCTTGCGCACCTGATGGCGCTTGGCGATCGCCACAACCAGCCTCGAGGCCTCTGCGGGCGTCTGCGCCCAAAGCACAGTGGTACCCCGGCGGGTAGCCTCCTGCTCGAAGCGCTCGAGCCACACATCGAGGTCGGCAAGCGCACGCTTGCGGCGCTGCACTGCGTCTTCACGGGTATTCTCGAAGTCATCGAGTTCGGCGATCGCCTGGGCGCGACCCGCCACCCACTTGGTGGAGAGCTTCTTCAGGTTGGCTTGCAGTCGCAGGTCTGCAAGTTTCTGGCCGCTTCGAGCCTTGAAGTGCATGGATTGGACCTGCATCAGTTTCCTCCTGCCGCGTGCACCAGCACCTCCGCCACATGCATCACCCGGGTCGTCGCATCACCGCTTCGGCGAAGCCGACCCTCGAGGTGCAGCATGCAACCCACATCCCCCATCGCCACGCAGGGCGCACCGGTTGCGCTGATCTGCGCAAGCTTCTCATCGGCGATCGCAGCACTCACATGTCCGTACTTCACCGAAAAGGTGCCTCCGAAACCGCAACAGGCCCGCGCATCGCCCATTTCGCGCAAATCAAGGCGCGGCATGGCCTGGAGCAGTTGCCGCGGCTGATCACGCACACCGAGTTCGCGCAGTCCGCTGCAGGAATCGTGATACGTGATCGCACCCGCATAATCACCTGGCGGCTTGTGCATTCCACACACGTCCACCAGAAAGCTCGTGAGTTCCCAGGTGCGTTCGCACACGGCAAGCATGCGGCTGCGCAGATCCGGATCGGAACTCACGAGTTGCGGATAGTGCACGCGGATCATCCCCGCGCAGGATCCGCTCGGAACAACAATGTAATCGTAGCGCTCGAATTCAACGACCCAACGTTCGGCAAGATCCCGCGCACTAGGGCTGTCACCTGCATTGAAGGCCGGCTGCCCGCAACAGGTCTGCCCCTCGGGCACCTCCACCTGGCAACCAGCATCCTCGAGCAGCCGTACCGCCGCGAAGCCCACTTCAGGCCGCATCACGTCGACAAGGCAGGTGAAAAAGAGTCCCACCCGCAGCGTGGCGGGCGAAGACGCGCGTGGTCCTGATCCCGCAGGGCTGCCAACCGGGGGGCCGATGTGATGCTCCACCTTGCGTCGGTGGATCGGCATGGAGGCGCTCCTCTCAGGCGTTGACGCGCCGGCAACTGCCCGCGTAGTCATCGCAGGTGTAGCCATGAGGCCGCCGCTAGAGGATGCAGGCGGCACAAGGACCTTCGAATCAAAGGCTGCAGGGGTCGCCGTTGGCGCAACCCAGGGCGAGGGTGCGCCCGTTGCGGCAGCCGCGCCAGGCGCGGGATTCGAAGGCGCGGGGTCCGAAGGCGAGAGGACCGAAGGCGCGGGGTTCGAAGGCGCGGGGTCCGAAAGCACGGGGTCCGAAGGCGAGGGTTGCATGAAGTCGAGTTTGTTGGAGCTTTCTGTTGGACAGAACCCGTCCCTGGCAACCCCATGCGGTCTGGCCTGGGTCAGGCTTGCTTGCGGACGCCAGGTTCGGACGCCACGCCCGGAAACTACGACCTGACGCCACCACCGAGCCATGATCGTAGCCTTCGCCGGGGTTCGGTCGGGCTGGGTAGGGTCGGACCGGGCTGGGCATGAACCGCGCAGGGCCCGAGACGGGGGTGAACCAAACCTCACAGGGACCCTCGCCACCGCGCAACAAGGGACGACGACAGACACTGCGATCAAGGCCTCGTGGTATAAAAGTCACCGAATCATGCCACGTGCCGCCAATTCACGATCTGCGTTCCAGCACGCGCCTGAGGGTAGTCCGGCCCGGGTCGCCTCCCGCATGTCGATCAGGGAACAGGGCGTGCGCCCAACCACCATTCAGGTGATCGAACGCCTCGTGCGACTTCTGGATGTCTTGTCGCACTACAGCGATCCGGTTCCCCTCAAGACGCTCAGCAGGGCAACCGCGCTGCATCCTTCCACCGCCCATCGGATCCTCAACGATCTCGTCACTGCGCGGTTCGTCGAGCGGGTCGACACTGGGAGCTACCAACTCGGGCTGCGCCTGCTCGAACTCGGCAGTCTGGTCAAGGCGAGGCTGAACATCCGCGATGCGGCAACGGGACCGATGCGCGAGCTGCATCAGCGAACCTCGCAACCGATCAACCTCTCGATCAGGCAGGGCGACGAGATCGTCTATGTGGAGCGGGCGCTTTCCGAGCGATCGGGTATGCAGGTGGTTCGCGCAGTGGGTGGACGCGCGCCCCTGCACCTCACCTCGGTAGGCAAACTCTTTCTCGCCGCCGATGAGGTGAAGGCTGTGCGCTCCTACGCGATGCGTTCGGGTCTCGAGGGCTACACCGCCAACTCGATCACCGACCTCGCGCGGCTCGAGTTCGAGTTGGCCCAGGTGCGACGCCTCGGATTTGCGCGCGACAACGAGGAACTTGAACCCGGGGTGCGCTGCATTGCTGCGGGAATCTACGACGATGGCGCCAAACTGGTGGCAGGGCTTTCGATCTCGGCTCCCGCCGAGCAGGTGCGGGAGGAGTGGGTGGAGTGGTTGCGCGAGACCGCTGCACGCATCTCCTCGTCGCTCGGCCACGACGGGCCGGGGTCGAGACCCCGCGCCTGAAAGGCACAGCGACATCCGCAAAAGAATCCTCGGCTGCGCTACCCGCGTTCAGCTATGCGATTCGATCCAGCTGCGCAGACGCTGGGCGTCGCCGAAGCGCGCCAGCTTTTGCCTTGCGTCGAGCAACACCATCACCATCTGTCGCCCCTCGATCCGCACCTGCATGACCAGGCAATTCCCCGCCTCTGAGATAAAGCCGGTCTTCTGCAACTCGATCTCCCACTTGGGGTTGTCGGTGAGCCGGTTGGTGTTGCGGTAGGCAAGGGTGGAACGCCCGGAACCCACCTGCAGACCGGGCGAAGTGGAGTACTGGCGAATCAACGGATACTCGCCGGCTGCCTGCACCATCAGGGCGAGGTCCTTCGCAGTGGAGACATTGCGGCTCGAGAGGCCCGTGGGTTCGGTGAAACGGGTGGAGGTCATCCCGAGCTGCTTCGACTTTCCGTTCATCGACGACACGAAGGCCTGCAAGCCGCCCGGGTAGTTGCGACCGAGCGCGCTCGCAGCACGATTCTCGGAGGACATCAGCGCCAGATGGAGAAGTTCGCCGCGGCTCAGGCGGGAACCGATGCGAAGCCTCGACCGGGTGCCCTTTTCAGTATCGATATCGTCGTTGGTAATCTCGATGATCTCGTGCAGATCCTGACCGGCGTCGATCACAACCATCGCAGTCATCAGCTTGCTGATCGATGCAATCGGAAGCGCAACCTCTGCGTTCTTCTGAAACACTACCCGCCCGTTCTCCGCTTCCATCACGTAGGCCACCGACGAGCGCAAGTCGAGCGGATCATCGGTTTCGCGAAGCCCGAGGCGTTCCCCGTTGGAAGGTCGACCCTCTGGCTGGGCAGTTGCCGCGCCGGCGGCCGCAGCCGCCGTTGAGGTCTTTGCTGCGGCTGCCGCTGCCGGACCTGAAGCGGCGGCCTTCGATGCTGCGGCAGCGGCGAGGGTCTTCTTCTTGTTGAGCATGCTCGGACCACGCCCGCGCACGTCCTTGCGTGCCGGGCGGGCGCCAAAGTTTCGTGCTGCCGGCGAGGCGTTGCCCGCAGAGCGCGACGATGTATTCGCGGATGACTTGGTTGAGGACTTCTTCGCATCCTTGTCCGGCGCAGTGCGCAGCGCAGGCTTTGCCCTGGATGCGGCGCTCTCGCGGTTGTCCTGGGCCTGAAGCGGCCCGAACGGAGCCAGAGCCAGCAGCGCGATCAGAAGGAGGGACAACCGCATCGAGCAAAGGGACAACCGCATCGCGCAAAGGGACGACCGCATTGACCGAAGGTTCAAGCTGCCCTCGCCTCGCAGAAACGGGCAAAGCTGCGCGCGGACACCCGTTCGGTCTCGAGACGATTCTCCACCGCATCGCCCCGGGCATAGCCGAGCGCCATGCCACAAACCAGCGCCTGATCGTCACGCAAGTCCAGAAAGCGTTCGACCACCCCCTGTACCGTCAGCCAGGCAGCCTGCGGGCAGGTGTCGAGACCATGACCACGCGCGGCCACCATGATCGACTGGAGAAACATGCCGTAGTCGAGCCAGCTTCCCTGGCACAGCACCCGGTCGATGCTGAAGAAAAGCCCCACCGGGGCATCGAAGAACGCATAGTTGCGCGCGTGTTGGCGATGCATGGCCTCCTTGTCGCCCTTTGCGATGCCGAGCAGCGCATAGAGGTCGTAGCCCACCTTGCGCCGCCGCTCCAGGTAAGGTGACACCCACTTGAGCGGATAGTAGTCATAGGGCTTGGGCTGTGCGGCGAGCACTTCGGGGTTGTCAAAGGCGGCAAGCGCCTGCTCAACCAGTTGCTGCAGCGCCGCCCCGCGAAGGATGTGCACTTGCCAGGGCTGCGTATTGGTGCCCGAGGGGGCCCGGGAAGCAACCTCGAGCAAGTGGAGGATGAGTTCATCGGCCACTGGCTTGTCGAGAAAGGCACGGATCGAGCGGCGCGAAAGGATGGCCTGATCCACCACCGAAGCGGCGACGCCCGTGCGCAGGGACAAATCCTGCGCAGGAACATCAGCCCCGCCAGGAGGCGAAGCCGCACCCTTGCTCGACGGGCTGAAAGGGTGGGAGGATGTGGTCATAGGCATGATTTCCCGGGTTCAGGGCTCTGCACCCGTAATTCAAGCAAGGCCTTGCGAAGCGCACCCGGAAGGGGTGTGGGGCGCCGGGTGTGGCGATCCACATACACATGCACAAAGTGGCCTTCGGCAACCGCCTCGGTTGCGGGGTCGAGGGGTTGTGTGGGTTGCATCGCCTGCAACTCCAGCGCGGGAGCGCTTTTGGCAGCGGCGCCCCCATCGGTCGATCGCTCAGCGGCGCCCTCGGTGGATAGCTCAGCGGCCCCCGCCCCAGTGGATCGCTCAGCGGCCCCCGCCCCAGTGGATCGCTCAGCCGCCCGGAATAGGCCGATGGCGTAGCGCACGCTGCTGTTGCCAAGGTGGTCAACCCTTACTGCCGCAACCACCAGATCAGGAAAGGCGATGGGCGCGAAGTAGCGGCAGGAGGTTTCCACGACCAGACCGATCACCGCACCGCAGTGGATGTCGAGCACTTTGCGTTCGATGAGGTAGCGGTTGACCGCAG
>VGHO01000002.1 GCA_016868175.1 Betaproteobacteria bacterium | reverse complement strand
GCTCAAAGCAGGCGCGATAGATCTGGAAGCGACCGCGTCGCTCCTGGGTAATCAACCCCGCATACATCAGTTCCTTGAGATGGAAGGAAAGCGCGGCAGGGGTAAGACGCACCGCCAACGCCAGTTCGCCAGCGCTCAGCCCAGTGGACCCCGCCACCACGAGTGCCCGAAAGGCCTGAAGGCGGTGTCCCTGCGAAAGTGCTGCGAGCGCCCGCAAAACGTCCTTCTCATCCACCTGCCACCCTTTCACCGATTGGGAGCTGCTCTGGCGATCGACTGCGGCCAAGGCGTCTCGCGACGCAAGACTCAAGATTTGTGTAATTCTTGAATAGTTTAAACGGTGGAAAATGCAAAGTCAACTCCGAGTACATCCCCGGTCCACCCCGAGTCCACCCCGAGTACATCCCGAGTACATCCCGAGTACGTCCCGAGTACATCCCAAGTACATCCCGAGTGCACCCCGGGTACATCCCGAGTGCAGCCCGAGTACATCCCGAGTACATCCCGAGTGCACTCCGACTTCACCCCGGATGCACGCCCGATGGTTCAAGCGCAGGCCTTCCCCGGAATTGGCCCGCCCACGAAGTGCCGCCTGCTATCCTTGCGGGATCGTCCACGCATGGGGGAAAGCCATGGAAACTGTTGCGGAGCTTCTCGAGGCCAAACCAAAGGAACTGTTCACCGTCGGGCCGCACCTCAGCGTGGCTCAAGCGATCGATTCGATGCGCGAGCACCACATCCACTCCTTGCTGGTCGTGGAAAACCGGCAACTTCTCGGCATCATCACCGACCGCGATTTCCAGCGGAAGGTGGCAAGCCAGGGGCTTGACCCCGCAGCGATCGCCATCGATCAGATCATGACGCGTTCGGTGGTGACGGTAAGCCCGCAAGCGAGCGTGCAGGAGTGCATCCGGCTCATGGCCGACAATACCTTCCACCACCTGCCGGTATGCGCCGACGGCGAACTCGTGGGCATGGTTTCGTGGTCAGACATCATGGAGTTGGTACTTCAGGGCTGATTGCGGCCAACGCGCGCCTGGGCACACCGTTCACGGAAGGGTTGGCGCTCGCCCAAGCTGCGCTAGCGAATGCTCAGCCATACGCCGCGCCAGTTCGGTCTCGGGCACGAAAGCGGCGCCAAGCCCCTCTTGCCGGTAGAGCGACGCCTCCTCATCGCTGTGGCTGCGGATCACGATCTGGATCGCCGGAAGGATTTCGCGGGCTGCGCTCGCCGCGCGGTGTGCAACCACAGGGTCATCCACCGCAATCACCAGCAGCGCCGCAGACCCGAGGTGCGCCTGGATGAGAACTTCGTGCATCGCATCGCCCCCAACCACTGCGGCCCTGCCCTCGGTGCGCAAGGCTTCGACCACCTCGCGGTTGCTGTCGGCAGCGATGACGGACACACCCGCTTCGGTGAGGCGATCGCCGATCTGCCGACCCACCCTCCCGTAGCCAAGAACCACGACATGTCCCTCGAGCATGGCGCGGTCCGTTGTTTGCGGGAGTTCATCAAGATCGTCGATCCGATGCTCGAGCCTTCTGGCGCTCGCCGAGCGCGAGAGGATCCAGAGGCGAACAGGATCCACCACTTTGAAGAGCGCCGGATTGAGCCCGATCGACACGAGCGCTCCCGCCAGCACCAGGCTTCGCCCCTCTTCGGGTAGAAGACCAAGGGCCACACCGAGTCCCGCGAGGATAAAGGAAAACTCCCCGATCTGCGCGAGTGCGGCGCCAACAGTGAGCGCCGTACTCAACGGGTAGCGGAACGCCAGCACCAGCAGCATGGCTGCGACCGTCTTCCCCAGCACGATGATGAGCACCACTGCCAGCAACTTCGCGGGTTCGCGCCAGAGAATCGAGGGGTCGAACAGCATCCCCACCGACACGAAGAAGAGCACCGCGAATGCGTCGCGCAGCGGCAACGATTCCTCCGCAGCGCGGTGACTGAACTCCGATTCGCGCAGCATCATTCCGGCGAAGAAGGCTCCAAGGGCAAACGACACATCGAAGAGTTTCGCTGCCCCGAACGCCACGCCAATCGCCACCGCGGTCACGCCGAGTCGGAAGAGCTCCTGTGAACCGGTTTGCGCAACCCACCAAAGGATCCGCGGCAGGATGCGCCTGCCGCCGACCAGCATCACCACCACGAAGGCAACGATCTTGGCCAGGACCAGGAGCAATTCGGTGATGGCGCCTCCCCCCGGTACGCCCGCCAAAGCGGGAATAAGCACCAGCACCAACACCATCACCAGATCTTCGACCACCAGCCAGCCCAGGGCAATCTGCCCATTCACCGACTGCAATTGCCCGCGCGCCTCGAGCGCTCTGAGCAGTACCACGGTACTTGCCACCGAAAGGCACAGCCCGAACACAAGGCCAGAGCCAAGGCTCCAACCCCAGGTTGACGACGCCAGGGCGCCAAGACCCACAGCCACCACAATCTGCACAATCGCCCCGGGTACGGCGATCGCCTTGACCTTGAGGAGATCGTCGATCGAGAAGTGCAAACCCACCCCGAACATGAGGAGCATCACGCCGATCTCGGCCAGTTGCCCCGCAAGGCCAATGTCGCCCACAAAACCCGGGGTAGAAGGGCCGATCACAATGCCCGCGAGCAGATAACCGAGCAGCGGAGGCATCCGGAGCCGGGCTGCGATCAGGCCAAACATCATCGCGAAGCCGAAGCCCGCCGCGATCGTGGCGATCAAGTTGATGTCGTGAGGCATTGCTGTCGTCTTTCCTCAGTGATCCCGTATCAACCCTACGCCAAGCCCTCGTCTTCAGCGGAATTCCCCGCTCCCCGTTAACATCCCGAATTGGATGGTGACTGCCCCTTAGCAGAGCAGCGACGGTTCGGCGGCGCGTCGGGTGCTGCAAACGAGAACTGCGCAGCACAGGATAACGCAGCTCTGAGCAACGCAGCTCTCTGTAACACTGCTCTGAGAAACGCAGCGCTGAGTAACGAAGCGCTGGGTAACGCAGCGCTGGGCAAGGGCGCGCCCTCCCGACTGTTAATCCCACTTAGTGTGCTTGTTTTCAGGAGACCCTCATGGAACGTCGTTCATTCGTACAAGGCGTGGCACAGGGCGCAGGCCTCGCCGGCATTCTGGCCGCAGGTACTGCGCCGGCCATTGTTCATGCGCAAGCCAACCTGCGCTGGCGGCTCACCTCCAGCTTCCCCAAAGTTCTCGACACGCTCTTTGGAACCGTGGATGTTTTCGCTCAGAAGGTGCGCGAACTCTCCGGAGGCCGCTTTCAGGTCACTACACACGCCCCAGGGGAACTCGTTCCGGCCTTCGGCACTGTGGACGCCATCAAGGACGGCACGGTGGAACTGGCCCATACCGCCCCCTACTACTATTTCGGAAAGGATGAGACCTTTGCACTCGCCTGCGCAGTGCCTTTCGGCCTCAACAGCCGCGCGCTCACCGCATGGTATTACGAGGGCAACGGCCTGAAACTGATGCGCGACTTCTACCGTGCCTACAACATCGTGAACTTTCCGATGGGCAACACCGGTGCGCAGATGGGCGGGTGGTTCCGCAAGGAGATCAAGTCGCTCGCCGAATTCAAGGGCACAAAGTTCCGCGTCGGCGGCTTCGGGGGCCGGATCGTTGAGCGCATCGGCGGGGTACCGCAAAACATTCCCGGAGGTGAGATCTATCAGGCGCTCGAGAAGGGCACGATTGACGCTGCAGAGTGGGTGGGTCCCTACGACGACCTCAAGCTCGGCTTCGTGAAGGTTGCGCCCAACTACGCCTACCCGGGCTGGTGGGAGGGCGGTGCGCAACTCGAACTGCACGTCAACACCAAGGCCTTCGACTCGCTCAGCCCCGAGTACAAGGCGATCCTCGAGGCGGCCTCCACCTATTGCCACACCGACATGCAGGCCAAGTACGACGGCAAGAACGCGCAGGCATTGCGTACGCTCGTTTCGCAGGGGGCCAAGCTCTTCCCATTCCCCAACGACCTGATGGAGGCTGCCTTCAAGGCCTCGATGGATTACTACGCGGAACTGAGTGGGAAGAACGCAGCGTGGAAGAAAGTCTACGACGACTATGCAGTGTTCCGCCGCGACTCTTACCAGTGGTTCCGCTTCTCGGAAGCCACCTTCGACAACTTCATGATGCGCCAACGGCTGTAGTTGGCGACTTTCGTTTACCTCGAGGTGCGCTTGGCGATGCCAAGCCACCTCGCCTTGGGCTGATCTGTGGTTTGCCCATCGCAACCCCCGCGTTTGTCGGCGGGAACCGGAGTTGCGGCTCTCCGAGCCTGACTAGTCCTTGCGTGGGGCATCCACCGCAGGCGGCCGAGGCGTCGGAAGCGGACCATCCGCGCCGGGAACCCCGGGCGCCGGAAGTGCACCATCCCCGCCAGGCAGGCCCGGCGGAGGCAATGCGGGAGGAAGATCCGCAGGAGGTGGAACCGCCAGCGAGTCGAGTGCCTTTTCCACATCCACTTTCTGGCCCTCGTCGAGCCCGTCGGTTACGAGCGCAGGAAATGCAATCACGACACCCACCATGATCAACTGGAGCACGATGAAGGCGATCGACCCCTTGTAGATCTGGCCGGTGGTGACTGCGGGAATCATTTCGCGGGTAACCCGGTCGCGGTATTCCTTCTTCGCCGCCACGCTGCGCAGATAAAAAAGAGCAAACCCGAAGGGAGGCGTGAGAAAGGAGGCTTGCAGGTTCATCGCGATCATCACCCCGAACCAGATCATGATCGCGTCAACCGAAGTGCCTGGAGGGAAAAGTTCCGGCAGGATCTTTGCCGCCACCGGCGAGAGGATCGGGATCACAATGAAGGCGATCTCGAAGAAATCGATGAAACATCCCAGAATGAAGATCAGGATGTTTACAACAATGAGAAAGCCCAAAGCTCCGCCCGGCATGCTGTCGAAGAGGTGCTCCACCCAGATGTGTCCATCAGCCGCGTTGAAGGTGAAGCTGAAGACTGTGGAGCCGATCAGGATGAACAGCACGAAGGTGGACAGCCGCGCAGTACTGTCGAGCGCCTGCTTGAGCAGCGCAAAGTCGAGGCGCCGTCGTGCCGTGGCCATGATCAGCGCACCCACCGCCCCCATTGCACCGCCCTCGGTTGGGGTTGCCACTCCGAGAAAGATCGTACCGAGCACCAGAAAGATCAGGACGAGCGGCGGGATGAGAACGAAGGTCACCTGTTCGGCCAGTTGCGAGAGAAGTCCGAGGCCGGTGCCCCGGTTGAGGAGTGCCAGCGCGAGCGCGAGAATAGACGCCACAGTCATCGACATGATGACAATCTCATCGCCGTGCGCATCCATCGTCCGACCGGTCCACTGCTTCATCAGTCCGTCGTGGAACTGCGCCCATACGATGCCCGCGGCGGCGCACAAAACAAGGAGCATCAGCAAGGAGCGATGTCCGCTAGCCCCGTTGGCTTCGCGGTAGATGCGCGCCTCTGGCGGCAGCGCGGGCACCCAGAAGGGCTTCACCACCGCAACCGCAACAATGAAGCAAAGATAGAGGCCCACCAGAAGCAGGCCCGGCACCAGAGCACCCGCATACATGTCTCCCACCGACCGACCCATCTGATCGGCCAGTACGATCAGCACAAGCGAGGGGGGAATCGCCTGGGCCAGGGTGCCTGAGGCGGTGATGGTTCCAGTGGCGATCGTTCGGTTGTAGCCGTAGCGCAACATGATCGGGAGCGAGATGAGTCCCATAGCGATCACCGCTGCGGCCACTACCCCGGTTGTGGCCGCCAGCAACGCGCCCACCAGAATCACTGCCACTGCGAGTCCGCCTCGAAGCGGACCAAACACCTGCCCGACCGTTTCGAGCAGGTCCTCGGCCATCCCGGAGCGCTCGAGAATGATGCCCATGAAGGTAAAGAAGGGAATCGCCAGCAGGGTCTCGTTGGACATGATTGCCACAACCCGCTGCGGCAAGGCCTGAAACAGGTTCGCCCCGAAGAGATCCAACGTCATGCCGATGTAGCCAAAGAGCAGGCCGGTGGCAGCAAGGCCGAAAGCAACCGGTATGCCGGTGAGCAGAAAGACCAGCAGGCCACCAAACATCAGTGGAACGAAATTCTCGGTCACGAAGGCAGTCATCGCTGCGACGTCATGCTCTGGACGCAGCGGGATCGGCCCGGGATGACAAATCCTCGGCCATCAACTCCTCGTCGGAGCGGTGGTCATCGTGGGAAAAGGGCTCGTTGATCACCCCTGAAAGGAAGGCGATGCGCTTGATGAGTTCCGAAAACGCCTGCATGATCAGAAGGCCGAATCCGAGTGGAACCAGCAGGAGCACCGGCCAACGGACGAGACCGCCGGCATTGTGACTCACCTCGCCCGACACCCATGCGCGTGCAAAGAGCGGCCATCCCAGATCGATCATGATCACCGAGAGCGGGATGGTGAACACCGCAATCCCTGCGGCGTCGATCCAGGCGTTTGTTCGCTTCGACAAGCGGGAGGAGATGAAGTCGATGCGCACATGCGCGTTCTTGAGCATCACGTACCCGGCACCGAGCATGAAAACCGCCGCGAAGATGTACCACTGGATCTCGAGAAAGGCATTCGATCCGATGTTGAAGCCCTTGCGCATGATCGCGTTGCCCGCGCTGATCAGCACCGTCACGAGCACAAGCCACATGGTGATCCGACCGATCAGGTTGTTGCATCGGTCGATTACGCTGGAAATCCCCAACAATGGCCGCATGGTTCAGCAACTCCCCAACGAATGTTCAACGCTTCACTACGTCTGCACGAGGCCACTGCGCGAGCGAAAGTCAACGGAACCCAATTTTCTGATACCAATTCGGCGCTTGCGGGCACCAGTCCCCGTTGAAGCGTGCAGGCGTATTGTTTCATCCGGGCTGCAGCATGCCCTGCGGTTTGCCACTGGCCCCCACCCCACGACCAAATCCCGTAACGCACCCTGCCGACTACCTCAGGCCGTTTACGCATGATCGATCGGCTTCGCCGCATGATGCCAACAAAGGAGGCTGTCCAGCGGAATCGCTGGCTGCGGTGGATGGGCCCGCGGCTCCTTCACCCACAGTTGTGGACTTTCCACCGGCGAAATGTGGCGCGCGGCGTGGCGATCGGCGTGTTTTTCGCCTTCCTGATTCCCATCGCCCAGATCCCGCTTTCGGCAGCCTTCTCCATACTGCTGCGTGCCAACCTGCCCACGGCCGCAGTGGCAACCATCGTCAACAACCCACTGACCTTTCCGCCGGTGTATTACGCCGCCTGGGAACTGGGGCGGTGGATGCTGCACTGGTTCACCCCGGGTGATACACCCGCCACTCCCCCCGACTTTGGGGGGGAGGGCGACGTCGGGTACTGGCTTGCGCTGATGGCCCGTCAACTCGACACCATCGGAGCACCGCTCGCTCTGGGTTCGCTCACCTTCGCCTGTGTGTTTTCCGCCATCGCCTGCGCACTCGTGCATTGGGTCTGGATCCACCGGGTCCGCTCACGGCGTAGACTCCGCGCTGGCGGTCTGTCGGAGCGCAGACCCTGAGCCGCTGTCGTCCAGCGGACCCATCGGAAGATCACTGGCGGCGCATGCCGTGAAGGGAGTCGTGCATGGATCTGTCTCACAGGGTGGCAGTTGTCACTGGGGGGGCCAGTGGCATCGGAAGGGCGGTCGCCGCGGCGATGGCCAAACGTAATGTGAAGGCGGTGGCGCTTGTGGACATGAGCGAGAGCGTTCACCTCGTGGCGGAGGAACTCAACCAGCAGGCGGCCGAGCCCTTCGCCCAGGCTTTCCAGGGCAATGTGGTCGATCCCCAATTCCGTGCCGAGGTCTACGACAGCGTGAGCGCGCGGCATGGACTCGTGTCGCTCTGTGTGCCAGCCGCGGGCATCACCCGCGACGACCTCGCGGTCAGGGTGGATCGGATCAGCGGCAAGGCTCGGATCTACCCCGAGGAGCATTTCCGTGCCGTCGTCGACATCAATCTCATTGCGCCAATCTACTGGGCGCTCGAAATGATCGGCCGGATCGCCGAGGACCGTACCGCGCGCGGGCTCAAGCGATGGCACCCTGAGGAGCGGGTGCAAGGGTCGGTGGTGTTCATCGGTTCGATCTCCTCGGCGGGCAATCGAGGGCAGATCTCCTACGCGAGTACCAAGGCGGGGCTCGAGGGTGCAGCGGCAACCATCCTCAAGGAGGCAATGTTCTATGGGGTGCGTTGCAGCCTGATCCACCCGGGGTTCACCGATACCCCGATGGTGCGAAAACTCGGCCCCGAATACATTACCAAGAACATCCTGCCCTTTACCCAGCTCGGGCGTTTGATCAGTCCCGAAGAGATCGCCGACGCGATCTGCTTCATGCTCGCGAACTCCGCAGTGAGCGGCGAGTTATGGGTTGACGCGGGCTGGCACGCGAGCGCCTGAACCGGTTACCGTTCAGGCGTACTTCACCGAACAGCCGTACGGCGTGGTGCTCGGTGTGGTAACCGGCTTTCCAGCCAGCCCCTCCTCCAGCGCCTGACGAAGCAATGGAGTGGCCTTGGGGACGTCGGCGGTGTTCGCTGAGCGGATGCTGTCGATGGCTCCGTGGTACACGATCACTCCGGCTGGATTGATGAGCACCATCTGCGGTGTGGTTCGCGCGCCGTATGCGCGACCCACGATACCCTGCGGATCGAGCACTGCCTGCGCCGGAACTGCGCGAGCCGACTGATTCCAGGTGCGCATCACCGAAGGCGAGCGGAACTCTGGATGCGCCGGATTGGTGGAATTGATCTGCACCCACACCACCTGGCGCGCGGCGGCAAACTGTTGAAGCGCCTGCATGTTGCCGGAGTTGTAGTGCTTCTGAACGAAGGGACAGTCGGGATTGGTCCACTCCAGAATCACCCACCGCCCCTTCCATTGCTCGAGCTGAACCGTATCACCGTCGAGGTTCTGCAGCCTGAATCCGGGCGCGGCTCGACCCGGTTCGACCATCGCCGCAGCACCTGCAGCGAAGACGCCGGCCAGAAGCCCCAGCAGGAGCGGCAGCAGGAGCCCTGCCGCACGCTTGCTCACGCGAAAAGGATCAAAAAGATACATCACAACCACTCCCTGCAACCCATGTAGGGCCTGAGCGCAACGGGGATCCTCACCCTGCCGTCGGCTTGCTGGTGAACCTCGAGCAGCGCCACAAGCGCGCGCCCCACCGCCACGCCGGACCCGTTGAGCGTATGCAGCAATTCGGGCTTGCCTTCGGCATTACGAAAGCGCGCCATCATGCGGCGTGCCTGAAAACTCTCGCAGTTCGAGCACGAGGAAATCTCCCGGTAAGTCCCCTGCCCCGGCAGCCACACCTCGAGGTCGTAGGTCTTGGCAGCCCCGAAGCCCATGTCGCCCGCGCACAGCAACATCACCCGGTAGGGTAGTTCAAGTTTCTGCAACACCGCCTCTGCGTGTCCCACCATCTCCTCGAGGGCCGCATACGAGCGTTGCGGATGCACGACCTGCACCAGCTCCACTTTGTCGAACTGGTGCTGCCGGATCAGCCCGCGGGTATCGCGGCCGTGCGAGCCCGCCTCCGAACGAAAACACGGGGTGTGCGCAGTGAGGCGTACCGGAAGATGCGCCTCTTCGAGGATCCGGCCGGCCACGAAATTGGTGAGTGACACCTCGGAGGTGGGAATCAGAAAGAGCCTTTCGCGCAGACTCGCAGCCGGCTCCCCCTGCGCCGTACCGGGTTGGAGCTCAGCCGGGGAGCGCTGGGGCGGGCGGGCGCCCGCAAGCACCTCGAAGAGGTCCTCCTCAAAGCGCGGCAACTGCCCGGTTCCGAAGAGCGTTGTGCCGTTGACGATGTAGGGCGTGTAACACTCCTGGTAGCCGTGCTCCTCGCCATGGGTATCGAGCATCAGTGCGGCGATCGCGCGATGCAGGCGCGCCAGCGGCCCGCGCAGCACCATGAACCGGCTGCCGCTGAGCGTGGCCGCAGTTTCCAGGTCGAGTCCGAAGGCGTTGCCGATGGCCACATGGTCCCGGGGTTCAAAGCCAAACTGCGGAATCTCGCCCCAGCGTCGTATCTCCACGTTCGATGCGCTGTCGTGCCCCTCCGGCACCGAATCGTGGGGTGGGTTGGGCAGTCGTTCAAGCCAGCGGGTCAGTGCAAGCTGCGCTTCCTCATTCTGATGGCGGAGCGCATCGAGTTCCACCCCAACCGCCGCCACCTGTGCACGCAACTGCGCAGCGTCTTCCCCTGCGCCCATGCGATTGCCGATGTTTCGGGAGAGTTCGTTGCGCCTGGCCTGCAGCTTTTCAGTCTGCACCTGCAACTCCTTGCGCCTTGACTCCAGCGCATGGTAGTGCGGAAGATCGAGGCCCATGCCGCGACGCTCGAGCCGTCGCCGAAGCTCCTCGGGGGCCTTGCGCAATTGGGCTGGGTCGAACATGGCCCGAGTGTAGCTTCAGCGCCCGATGCGGATGAGGTCTACCCCAGGGGGCATGGTGAAGCGGAAAGCGGAGGACGGCGGATTGGCGATCTGCCAGGTGCTGAATTCAAAACGCATGCCGCGGCCACCTGCGTCCAGGATATGCATCACGCGCGGCGCGCCCTGGGCAAAGCCAAAGCGGATCCTTTCGGTGAGGCCCTGTTTTTGCACCGGTATGGCCTCGAGCCAGGTGAGACCGTCGCGCTCCGGCATTTCGGCAAAGCGAAACGCACTGTGCAGGCGCTCAGGCCCGAGCAGCAGCGCAGTCGGAAGCCCATCCAGCGCCTGCTGCAGCGGCCGCACCGTAACCTGTTCGAGATCGCGGTCGTAGATCCAGAGCGACTCGCCGTCGGCGACGATCAATTGATCACTGGGCGCGCGGCTGTCCCAGCGCAAAAGGTTGGGACGCTGAAACTGCACCCTGGCCACGCCGGTGCGGGCTGGAGCGCCGTCGACCCGCACCTGCTGCAGACGAACCTCAACCGAGCCAGCCTGCACGGTCCGCACAAACTGCTCGAGGTGCCGCAGGCTTGCGGGAAGCGATGGCGCTACCGCTTCCGGGCGGGCCTCCGCGCGGGTTTCTGCGCGGACGGCACCCCCTGGGCTTGAAGTACCTGCGGAATCCCAGGTTTGAACCCTCAGGCAGGGCGCAAAAAAGATCGCGAGGGCGATCGCCAGCCTGTGCATCGATCAGCGCTCATCACCGTCGCGCTCAGGCACGAGGATATCGCGGTTGCCCGCCCCCGACATGCCCGACACGATTCCCGACTTCTCCATCTGCTCCAGAAGTCGCGCTGACCTGTTGTAGCCTATCCGCAGGTGGCGTTGCACCAGAGAAATCGACGCACGCTTGTGCTTGAGGACCACTGCAACCGCCTGGTCGTATAGCGGGTCGGATTCGCCGTCGACCCCGGCTTCCTGGAGCGTTTGCGATAGGCCGCCAAAGCCCACCGCCGAACCTGCGTCAACCGACTCCGGCACGGTTGCCTCCAGGATGCCTTCAATGTATTCGGGCTCGCCCATCGACTTCCAGTGCTGAACCACCCTGTGGACCTCGTCGTCGCCCACGAAGGCACCATGCACCCGTTGTGGTACCCCGGTACCCGGGGGCAGAAAGAGCATGTCGCCCTGCCCGAGGAGTGCTTCGGCCCCCTGCTGATCGAGAATCGTGCGCGAGTCGATCCGCGACGACACCTGGAATGCAATCCGGGTGGGAATGTTGGCCTTGATCAGCCCGGTGATCACATCCACCGAGGGCCGCTGCGTGGCGAGAATCAGGTGGATCCCGGCTGCCCTTGCCTTCTGCGCAAGCCGCGCGATGAGCTCCTCTACCTTCTTGCCCACCACCATCATCATGTCGGCAAGTTCATCGATCACCACCACGATCATCGGCAGTCGTCCGAGCGGTTCGGGCTCGTCGGGAGTGAGCGTGAAGGGATTCGGGATCAACTCCGAGCGTCGCTCGGCCTCCACGATCCGCTGGTTGAAACCCGAGAGATTACGAACACCGAGCCGGCTCATCAGGCGGTAGCGGCGCTCCATTTCTGCCACGCACCAGTTGAGTGCGTTGGCAGCCTGCTTCATGTCGGTGACCACGGGCGAGAGCAGGTGCGGGATGCCCTCGTAGACGCTCATCTCGAGCATCTTCGGGTCGATCATGATCATCCGCACCTGGCTGGGGTCGGCCTTGTAGAGGAGCGAGAGCAGCATTGCATTGATGCCTACCGACTTGCCCGACCCGGTGGTGCCCGCCACCAGGAGATGCGGCATGCGGGCGAGGTCGGCCACGACGGGGTGGCCCGCAATGTCCTTGCCGAGCGCAAGGGTGAGCGGCGATTGGCCCTGCGCGTAGATCTGGGAACTCAGAATCTCGGAAAGCCGCACCGACTGGCGTCGCGCGTTGGGCAGCTCGAGTCCCATGAGGCTCTTGCCCGGGATCGTCTCAACCACGCGGATCGACGTGAGCGAGAGTGCGCGCGCCAGATCCTTGCCAAGATTGACGATCTGGCTGCCCTTCACCCCGGTTGCCGGGTCGATCTCGTAGCGGGTGATCACCGGACCCGGATACGCCGCAACCACATGCGCAGCCACTCCGAAGTCGGCAAGCTTCTTCTCGATGAGCCGCGAGGTGAACTCCATCGTCTCGGCCGAAACCACCTCCTTGTGGACCCCCGGCTCATCGAGCAGGGCGAGCGCTGGAAGCTCGGAAACCGGCGGAAGATCGGTGAACAGCACCGCCTGCTTCTCCGCCTCGGCGCGCGCCGACAATTCCACGCGAACCACAGGCGACTCGATCCGCACCGGTTCGGGGTCTTCGGCGAGGATGCGTCGCTTTTCGCTGACCTGCTCTTCGCGGTCGGTTGTGGCGCGTTCGCCATACTTGCGATCGCGGCGGGCCTGCCATGCAACCCACCCCTGCAGCGCGCGAAACTCGACCGTCGCCCCAATCGCTTCAACGACGGCCAACCAGGAAAACTGCAGGGCCATCGAAACACCAGCCGTGAGCAGCACGAAAGCGAGGAGGGTGAAGCCGACGGCGCCCATCCAGGTGAGGAGCGTGGGCACCAGCAATAGACCGCACACTCCGCCTGCCACAAGGGGCAGCGCTGGGACCAGCTTGAGCCGTGTGGCCTCGAGCATCACGCTGCCCATCAGAACCATGAGAAAGCCGAGCAGACGCAGCGCCTGGGGCGCAGCGCCACCCGCCTGGCGGATCGCACGATCATTTCCAGTGCGCTCACCGTTTCCAGCGCGCTCACCGTTTCCAGCGCGCCCACCGCGCTCGATGCTCTCGCGCAACGCCCGCAGGTCGATGGCCACGCAGGCAAGCAACGCAAAGGCAAACCAGTATCCGGATACCCCGAAGAGGTAGAGCAAGACGTCGGCAAACCATGCACCAACCCTGCCCATCGCGTTGCGCACGGGCTCGAGATCGCCCGCCGTTGACCAGCCGGCATCGCCGGGATGGTAGCTGACGAGCGCCACCAGAAGGAGTCCACCGGCCAGCGCAAAGGCTACCCAGCGCACTTCAAGGACCCACCGCGGAAGGCCGGGAAGCGCGAGCGCAGAAAAGTTCGCCGGGCCGTATCCGGTTACTCGCCGGATACCGCTGCGTGGGGAGGTGGTTGAGGTACTCATCGCAAGGCCTATAATTTTGCGACACATTATCCGAAGCGCAGGACGCAGTGCCGCTTGCACCGCTCCGCAACTCCACCGTGGGCCTGAATTGCCGTTGATTCGCCGTTTTCTTGCAACACTTGCAAAGAAAAGGTCGGCCGGCCCGTACCCGCTACCCTGAGCAACTTCGTCGCAGCCCGGTTCTGCGCCTGCCCCACACCCCGCTCCACTCTTTCTCACGGACACCCCAAACGCCATGCACGCCAAACTCCTCATCCTCGGCTCAGGCCCTGCCGGCTATACTGCCGCGGTCTACGCGGCTCGTGCCAACCTGCAGCCGGTGCTGATCACCGGGCTTGCGCAAGGCGGCCAACTCATGACCACCACCGACGTCGACAACTGGCCTGCCGACCACGCGGGTGTGCAGGGCCCCGAACTGATGGAACGCTTTCAGAAGCATGCAGAGCGCTTCGGCACCCGGCTCATCTTCGACCACATTCACAAGGTGGACCTCGCCTCGAGGCCCTTCACCCTCGCCGGCGATGACGGTACCTACCATTGCGACGCCCTTGTCATCGCCACCGGTGCATCGGCCCGTTACCTGGGACTGCCCTCGGAGTCCGCGTTCATTGGCAAGGGAGTGTCGGCGTGTGCAACCTGCGATGGCTTCTTCTTCAAGAATCAGGACGTATGTGTGATCGGTGGTGGCAACACCGCAGTTGAAGAGGCGCTCTACCTGAGCAATATTGCGCGCAGCGTCACACTGGTGCATCGGCGCGATCGCCTGCGCGCCGAGCCGATCATGGTCGACCACTGGATGGAGAAGGTGGCGCAGGGCATCGGCCGAAACCTCTGGTTCCATGAACTCGAGGAGGTCCTCGGGGATTCATCAGGCGTAAACGGGATCCGGGTGCGCAACAACCGCAGCGGCGCAACTCAGGATCTGCCGCTCTCCGGAGTGTTCATTGCAATCGGCCACACCCCCAACACCGAACTCTTCCTGGGCCAACTCGAGATGGCGGGCGGTTACATCATCACCCGCAGCGGCTTGCAGGGACTCGCCACCGCCACGAGCATCGAGGGTGTCTTCGCCGCGGGCGATGTGCAGGACCATGTGTACCGCCAGGCGATCACCAGTGCTGCAACCGGCTGCATGGCTGCGCTCGACGCGCAGCGCTGGCTGGAGAGCCAGGCGCATGCGCCTTGACGACCTCGCCCGGCTTCGCGACGCGCTCAGGGCCCAGCACCGCGAGCACCGCGCGCGGGTGCGCCTCAGGCGGGTGCAGGAGGAGCGAAACCGCCACGAGCATCACGCCGCCGAGATCTTCCGCGATGCGGTGCGCGACGTGATCCCCTTGCCGCCGAGCGATCGGGCCCTGCACAAGGTGCCCAAGCCCGCCCCTCGACCCCTGCAGCGCGAACGCGACGAGACTCTTGCACTCAGATCCTCGCTTTCCGACGAGATCGACATCGAGGCCCTGCTCAACACCGACGAGACACTGTGGTGGAAGCGGCCCGCAATCGACCCGCAGGTCCTCCCGCGGTTGCGCCGAGGTCACTGGAGCGTGCAGGCGCATGTGGATCTGCACGGGCTGCGGGTGGAGGAAGCGCGCGAGGCGCTGGGCACCTTTCTGGCAGACGCCCGCCGCAGGGAGATCCGCTGCGTGAGGATCGTGCACGGCAAGGGCCTGGGATCGTTGAACCGCGAGCCGGTGCTCAAGCGCATGGTGCTGCGCTGGCTGGTGCAGCGCGCCGATGTGCTCGCCTTCTGCCAGGCGAGGCCCAACGATGGGGGCGCGGGTGCGCTGGTGGTGCTGCTGGCAGGACCCGCAAAAGTGCCGCCGCCGGACTAGACCGCCGCTTCTCCGGTCTCTCCAGTGCGAATCCGGATCACTTCCTCAACACTCTCCACGAAGATCTTACCGTCGCCGATCCTGCCGGTGCGCGCGGCGGCCACGATCGCCTCGACCGTGCGTTCCACCATGGCAGAGGCAACGATCACCTCGATCTTCACTTTCGGGAGGAAATCCACCACATACTCGGCACCGCGATAGAGTTCGGTATGCCCTTTCTGGCGCCCAAAGCCCTTCACTTCGCTAACCGTGAGGCCGGCAATACCCACCTCGGCAAGGCTCTCGCGTACCTCGTCGAGCTTGAAAGGCTTGATGATGGCCGTGATCCGTTTCATTCAAGGTCTCCTTGCGGGTTGATTCCCTGCCACCTCAGGCGGGTGGCTCAAGGTGGATAGTATCCGCTTTGTCGCGGGTCATTCCGCGCGCAGTGCAAACCCGCTCGTGCAGGCCTATCCTCCACCGGAATGAACTCGCCCTCCCCTTTTGGCTCAGCGCCAGGCCGACGTGATCGGGTAGCGCCAGTCACGGCCCCATCCCCTCGGCGTGACACGAATCCCGACTGCGGCCTGCCTGCGCTTGTATTCGCTGATCTGCATCAGTCGGATCACCCGGTCAACTGCAGCGCGATCGATCCCCTCGGCAAGCAGATCATCGCGCGAGCGATTGCCCTCCATGTAGAGTTCCACGATCCGGTCCAGAACCGGGTACGGCGGCAGGGAGTCCTGATCGGTCTGTCCGGGTCGCAATTCGGCGCTCGGTGGCCGCTCGAGGATGCGCTGCGGAATCACCTCCGAGCGCTGGTTGCGGTGAGCAGCGATCCGATACACCATCGTCTTGTAGACATCCTTGAGCACTGCAAAGCCGCCTGCCATGTCGCCGTAGAGGGTGGCATAGCCCACCGCAGATTCGCTCTTGTTGGAGGTTGTGAGCACAAGCAGGCCATGCTTGTTGGAAAGGGCCATAAGAATGGTGCCGCGGATGCGCGCCTGCAGATTCTCCTCGGTTGCGTCCTCGGCCAAGCCTGCAAACTCGTTGGCGAGCAACTCCCGGTAGCCCTGGAAGACACCGCCAATCGCCACCTCGTCGTAGCGCACACCAAGGCGCGAAACCATGTCACGCGAATCGATCCAGGAGATGTCCGCAGTGTATTCGGAGGGCATCATCAGCGCCCGCACCCGTGCAGCGCCGAGCGCATCCACCGCGACCGCCAGAGTGACGGCCGAGTCGATACCGCCGGACAATCCCACGATCACCCCGGGGAAGCCATTCTTCACAACATAGTCGCGGGTGCCGTGCACCAGAGCGTCCCAGACCTGCGCCTCCTCCACGGCGATCGGTGGCGGGGCATGGACGAAGCTGCCGGGCATCGGAGACGAGCGCGCGGGCCCGGAGCCCCCGCACCCCGGGGCCCGGGTGAGAGCGGGGCCCCCAAGCCGAGGGTTGGCGAGCGCCTCTGCGCCTTTGCCGACGAGCCCGAGGGCTTCAATGTCCACCACGATCAGGTCAGGCTCGAGGTAGCGCGCCTGCGCCACCAGCGCCCCGGCGCGGTCGAGGGCAAAAGATGCGCCGTCGAAGACGAGTTCGTCCTGACCTCCAACCTGATTGGCGCTCAGGATCGCGATACCGCGGCGGCTCAGCCCCTGCCGGGCCACCTCCACCCGCTGCAGTTGCTTGTTGAGATGAAAAGGTGATGCGTTGAGTACCAGCACAAGCTCAGCGCCGGCGTGCTGGAGCGCCACGCATGGCGCATCGATCCAGAAGTCTTCGCAAATGAGCACCCCGCAACGCACACCGTGCAGCGCAACGATGCAGCTTGAAGCGCCAGGAACGAAGTACCGCTTCTCGTCGAAGACGTCGTAGTTGGGCAGAGCCTGCTTGGCGTAGGTTGCCAGAATCTCGCCATCACGAATCCACACTGCGGCGTTGTGCAGCCCTGCCGGCGACCTTCGGGGCAGTCCGAGCACCAGATCAAGACCAAGCCCGCGGCTGGCGATGCAAAGTTGATCAAGGCTCTGCTCGCAACGCGCAAGAAACGCCGGGCGCAAAAGCAGATCTTCGGGCGGATAGCCACAGAGCGCGAGTTCGGGGCACAGCATGAGCGCTGCTCCTGCGGCCGAGGCCGCGCGGGCGGCATCTACAATGCGCTCGAGATTTCCCTCGAAATCCGCGATGCGCTGATTCAGCTGCGCGGCAGCAAGCTTCATTGTTGACAAGGCCGGATACCGGCGAGCTCCATGAATACCCGAGCCTCCGATTATTGCACGCGCTTTCTGGCCGGCATCGATGCAGTGGCGCCTGCGCTGTGGAACCGGCTCGTCCCGGTACAGCCCGGAAGCTGCCTGGTGCGCCATGAATTCCTCCGGGCCTTCGAGTCCAGCGGCTGCCTTGGGCGCGAAAACGGCTGGGAGCCGGCCCACTGGACCCTGTGGAGCGCTGCGGATGAACTCGTGGCGGCGCTTCCGCTCTACCGCAAGTGGCACTCGTATGGCGAGTATGTGTTCGACTGGGCCTGGGCCGAGGCTCACATGCGTCATGGTCTTGCGTACTACCCGAAGTGGCTGAGTGCGGTGCCCTTCACCCCGGTATCCGGCCCGCGCTTTCTGTGCACAAGCCCTGATCCCCAGTTCCTCAACCGTTGCCTCAGCGACCTCAAGGCGCAGGATGGCTCCTCGGTGCACCTGCTCTTTACCCGGAACGTCCCGGCCGGAGCAAACGGTGCTGGGCAGGGCGAAGTCGAGGCCGCGCAAGTGCAGAGCCTGCAGCGGGCAGGCTTCAGCCGTCGCGACGGAATCCAGTTTCACTGGGTGAACCGCAACTTTGCGGATTTCGAGGACTTCCTGGCGGCCCTGTCGCAACCCAAACGCAAGAAGATTCGCGCCGAGCGTCGCAAGGTGGCCGAACTCGGCATTCGCTTCACAGTGCACCAGGCTCACCACATCAACCCCCAGCTCTGGGCATTCTTCTTTGCATGCTACGAACGCACCTACGCCCTGAGGGGCAACCCCCCCTACCTCAACCTGGAGTTCTTTGAAACGATCCACCGTGAGGCGCCCGCGATGTGCGTCATGTTCGTGGGTCATGATGCCCAGGGGCCGTGCTGCGCAAGCCTTGTGCTGCGCGACGGTGACGACGCCTTCGGTCGCTATTGGGGCGCATTGCGCGACTACCCCTTCGTGCACTTCGAAGCGTGCTACTACCAGCCTGTGGAATGGGCAATCGCCTCGAGGATCCGGGTGATCGAGGGCGGAGCCCAGGGACAGCACAAGATGGCGCGCGGCTTTGATCCTGTGGCGACCGCATCGTGGCATTGGCTACGGCACCCGGCGTTTGCCGAGGCGGTCGACCGCTACCTGCACCGCGAGTCGCAGCACCTCGACCGGGTGCTCGATGAACTCGAGGAGCGCAGCGCGTTTCGCGATGCGGCCAGCGGCAGCCAGGACAATCGCGCGGGGTAGGTGGCGATCAGAAATGCGGTTTGACGTCGGCCTTGCGGAAGCGATCGAGCCCTGCGCGGATCTCGGCTCTGGCCTCCTCCGGTCCGCCCCAGCCACGCACTTTCACCCATTTGCCGTGTTCCAGATCCTTGTAGTGCTCGAAAAAGTGCTGAATCTGCGCCAGGCGCTCGGGCTGCAGATCCTCCGGACGCTTCCAGTGCTTGTAGATCGGCAGCACCTTGTCCACCGGCACCGCCAGAAGCTTGGCATCGCCCCCGGCCTCGTCGTCCATTTGCAGTACCCCGATCGGCCGACAACGCACAACGGCCCCAGTGTGTACCGCGAAGGGCGTGATCACCAGCACGTCCACCGGATCGCCATCGTCGGCGATCGTATGCGGGATGTAGCCGTAATTGCACGGGTAATGCATTGCGGTGAGCATGAAGCGATCCACGAAGAGGGCTCCGGTTTCCTTGTCGACCTCGTACTTCACCGGGTCGGCGTTCATCGGAATCTCGACAATCACATTGAATTCCTCAGGCGGATTACGACCTGAATCGACGCGATCGAGGTTCATGGTGGACTGCTCCTGTGGATATGGATGAATGTTCCCCCTTGCGCAGGGGCTGCCGCCAGGAGCTACCCGTTGGCGCCCGAGACAAGGCCTTGCGGTGCGCCGCCCGCACCGCCGCCAGCAAGCCCTCCCGAAGCGCCTGCCAGCGCCGTGGGCCCTGCAATCAGACCGGTTGGCGCCTCAATCGAAGCAGCGCCGGCCGGGTTGCTCGAAGCTGTGGCGCGCGGCTGGTGCGCGGCCTGGCGGTAAAGACCCGCCGCCTCCTCCATGCGCGCGGTCTGCTCGAGCAGACGCGCAAGCGCAAGGCGCGTTGCCGGGGTGTCGTCGCGCTTGAGACTTTCGCGCAGGTACGACTCGGCCTTGCCCCAGAGCTGTTCCTCGGCGCAGACACGCCCGAGCGCACTCAGCAGGCTCGCCTCCTCGCCCCACGCCTTGAGCCACTGCTCCATCGCTTGCAGTTTTTCCCTCGAAGTGAGGTGCGCAAACGCTGCATACTGGTCGACAGCCCGCGCGCTGTAGCGCTGCCGCATCAGCCGCTCCACGATCTGGGCCGCAGTGCCGGGGTCGCCCGCCCGGCGAAACGCCTCCACGGCCACTTCGGCAACCGGCGCCTCGAGCGACATTTCACGCGGGATCTGCCGCCAGACAGCCTTCACCTGCGCTGGATCGCTCCCTGCGTGGGTGAGCAGATGCCTCCAGGCGCGCGACCGCATCGCCTGCGCGCTTTGCGCCGACACCATCTGCCGGCGCTCGAGCTGCGCGAGTACGGGCAGCAGCGGCTTCCATTGCTGGGTGAGGTCGAGTGCGGCCAGACGCAGGCGCAACGCATGGACTTGCCTCGCTGTCTTCGGCGGCAAGCTGTCGAGCGCCCGCAAGGCGGCTTCACCATCGCCTTCGTCGATGGCACAGTCGGCCGCAAGGAGCGCCGCCTGGTCGCGCAAGCCGAACTCCTCGGCACACCTTCGGATCCAGGCCTCGCGCCGCTCGCTTGCACGCAAGCCGTGGCAGGCACGTGCACCGATCAGCGCCGCGGGCCCGCCTTGTTCAGGAAGATGGAGCGCGAGTTGAGCCTGCTTCTCGGCCCGCGCGAAACGACCCTCGGCAAGCGCCACGGTCGCGTCGCGGAAAGCCTGAAGAGCCCTCTCACGGTAGCGCTGTTCGCGATGCTGCTTCACCCGCCGAGGCAGCGACGTGATCTGCCGATAAGCCCGTATCAGAAATACGAGGCCCAGTACCAGCAGAAGAAGCAACACCACAGCCGTGTTGATCGACAGGTCCACCCGGTAGGGCGGCCAGAAGATCGCCACATTGCCGTGGTTGAACATCAGGAGCAGCGCCACTGCCACCGCAGCAAAGAGCACCAGCAGCACACCCAGGATCCAGCGCATTCAGCGGCCCATCCTGGCCTCGCGGAGGTTGCGCGCGTTGCGAATCGCAGCGAGGCTCTCGGCAAGCGCCTGCTGATCCAGACTCAGCCTCATCGATTGCAGCTGCCGCAAGGTCTCGATCTGGGCGCGCACCAGGCGCTGTTGCGGGTCAAAGAAACGCGTGAGCAGTTCGATACTGCGGCTGGTATCGGTCTTGAAGAGCGCGTCGTTGCGCCACATCGCAGCAAGCCTGGCCCCCATCAGGTGCAGTCGCAACTGCTCGCGCAGGAAGTAGGCCTGTTCGGGCGCCATGAGAAGCGCCTCGGGCTTGTCCACGCGTGTGACCCGGAAGAGATCGCGGACTGCAGCCAGCACGCCCGCTCCAAGCTGCTGGGCGGTGCGGGCCAGATCGCCAAACAGAATCGAGACACGCTCGGCCGTGAACAGACCGACCTCGCTGGCGCCCTGGGCCTCGGTGGGCACATTGGCGTCCGCCGCGCCGCCAGGCACTCCCGGCCCCGAGCCCTGAGGCGCGGGCCTTGCCGGAGGACTTGCCGGAGACCTTGCCGGAGGACTCGCCGGCGCGCCGTCTGTACCGGTACCCTGACCAGGGTCGCTCGCTTGGCGGTCCTCGGAGAGCAAGCGCAAACCGTCGAGCTGTAGGAGGAGCCCATCGAGCTTCTGCGCAACCTGCACCGGGTCGTGCAGCGTGTCGGATCGCAACCGCTCGAGGTCGCGTTGCAGCGCCCTCTGCACCGCAGCGAGGCTGGGCTCGCGCAGGCGCCCAAGACGGATCTCGAACTCGGTGAGCGCTGCGATCGACGCGCCCGCCCCTCCGAATTGCAGCTGCTGGAGCGCGAGAAGCACCCCGCGCTCGAGCTCGTGAAGCAGCGTCTCGGCCGACTCGACCGCCATGGCCTTGTAGAGTTGCTCGAGTTGAGCCTGCTGTCCCAGGCTCTCGTTGAGCTTGGCCTCAAGCACCGAAGCCCGCGCACCGATCTCGCGCAACTCGTCGTGCAACACCCGGTTCTGCGCCTCGAGTTGGAGCATCCGCTGCTCCGAACCCTGCAGCTTGCGCGCCGCAGTGGATTCAAACTGCTCAAAGCGCTGGCTCGACCAAAAGAGCGCCACCGCGCCGAGTGCAACCAGGCCCAGGATCAGCAGGTAATTGCGAAGCGCTCCCGGGCGCACCGACCCGGCCTTATGCTCGCTCGACGGACCAGCTTGCCCGGCGCCTGTCGCCCGGTTGGATGCAGGCGTCTCGGGATCGGCTGCAAGCGTCAGCGGATCGGACGCGGAGGCACCTCGGGGACCGGAAGGCCCGCCAGCAGGGGCGGTGAGAGGCTGCTCCATGAGGCTTCCATTCTAGCAAGTGCCCTCGGTTTTCATTCTTGCAAGTGCCTCCTGTATTTCAGTTGAGCCTGCCGCAAGAATGACCGGTCCCCCGTGACCCATCCGCCGTGCTGCTTCGGCAATGCGCGGATGCGGGCAGACCAGCGGCAAGGCGCACAAGGCAGCCATCACCGCCCGAGCCCTTGCGGCGGAAACTGCCTCGTCGGCGGTCTGCGCCCGTTGCAATTCGGCAGACAGATGCTGAAGCAGCGCGACCGACCCCACAACCCAGACCGCTGGTGCCGCATGCGAAGCAAGGCAGCGATCACCAGCCTCAAGAAGAATCCAAAAGAGCCGCTCGAGCACCTCCCGCGTGAGCGGGTGCCAGGTTTCGGCGTAGACCGGATACACCAGGGTTGCAGCGCGAATCCACTCCGGAAGCCTGCCGAGCGCCTCACTTGCGCGCGCTTGCGAGCAGAACAGGTGCACCTTCCGGTGACCCACCCAGGCCTGCACCGCAGGCTGCCCAAGCAGGGTGGCCAGATCGCGCGAACCCTCGGCAGGCAGATAGCAAGTGGCTTTTGGGTCGTGCCGTTCCACTTCCTCCCGGGTCCCCGGACCCACGCACAGCCAGGCCTGGCCCTCGAGACAGTGGCCAGGCAGCATCCCGCGCAGGCCCTGATGGAGCATCTCGACGGCGCCGGGACTCACGGGCAGCAGCACATCGGCCGAGGAGCTGAGCTCCATGATCCTCAAGGCGTTACCCGCGCTGGGCCCGCAGGCCTGCAGGCAATGCAACTGCAACCGCAGGCAGTGGAGGTCCCAGGGTGCGAGGTGATGCGCAAGGCGCGTTGCCCTGGGCTCGCTCAGGCAAAGGATAAGGTGCTTTGCGACCAACGACGAACAGGTCCGGTCAGAACCGGCGAGGTTCGGGATCACCAGCGCTTGACCGAAGCTTCCACGGCAATCGGAGACGATCCTCGCGGTTCAGGCGCATCATCGTGGGCCGCTGTGACTGCTCCAGGGCTGCAATCCGGCGTCGAGGAAGGATTGCGCGAGCGTTGCTCCGAGCGCCCGCGCATCGTCGACGCTCGCGACCTGGGCTGTGCGTGTGTGGCTCAGCAGCCGCCCGCTCGGGTCGGCCACACATCCCTGCAGACGGAGTTGCTGGCTGACAAACTCGGCGTAGGCTGCAATCGGAACCTTGCAGTTGCCGCCCAGGCGCAGGCAAAGCGCCCGCTCTGCGCTCACCGCGAGAAGCGTTGGCCGGTGCTGGAGCACGGACAGGGTCTCGACCACATCGTGGCGCTCGCTCAGGCATTCGAGCGCCAGTGCAGCCTGCCCTGCGGCGGGCAGCATGTCGTGGAGCGCGAGAGTGGCTGCGATGCGGGTGTGCAAGCCAAGACGGCGCAGGCCGGCTGCGGCAAGCAGGATGCCGTGATACTCACCGCGGTCGAGTTTTGCAAGGCGGGTGTCGAGGTTGCCGCGCAAAGGCACGATGCGCAGGTCGGGACGCCAGGCGCGCAACTGGCTCTCGCGCCGAAGGCTCGAAGTGCCCACCGTTGCGCCCTGCGGAAGCAGATCGCGCTGCGGATACAGCGTGCTCACCCAGGCATCGCGCGGATCCTCCCGCTCGAGCACCGCCGCCAGCGAGAAACCGGCTTCGAGCTGCATCGGCACGTCCTTGAGCGAATGCACTGCGAAGTCGGCATCGCCGCGCAGGATCGCAAACTCGAGTTCCTTGGTAAAAAGTCCCTTTCCGCCGATCTCGTGCAAGGGCCGGTCGAGCACACGGTCGCCCTCGGTTGACATGCCGATCACCTCGACCACAAGGCCCGGATAACACGCACGCAATTGCAGTGCAACATGCTCGGACTGCCACAGCGCCAGGCGGCTCTTGCGCGAGGCGATGCGCAAAAGCCTGGGGGCAGGGCTCACAGTTGGGACATCACGCTGCACACTCAGGTGACGAGGTTGCGCACCACCGACCACTGTCGGCGACTCACAGGCAGCCGATCGCTGAGCTGATGCAGCACAACCTGCCAGTAGGGATCTGTCCCCTCTCCGGAGTGCTCGGCGCTCACCCGCTCGAAGCCCGCAATCGAGGTTCTTGAAACCAGAGCGTTGCGGTGGATACGCACGAACACATCCGAGAACTCGTCTTCGAGCGAGGCGAGCGACTCCTCGATCAGGTACTCGCGTTCCAGCGTCCGGATCGTGACGTACTTCATCTCGGCCTTGAGATACACCACCTGATCGATCGGCACCAGTTGCACCCTTCCGCGCTCATGCACCGAGAGATGGCGACGTCTCTGCGACAGCGCGCGCGCCGCCTGTCCGTTGGTGTCGATCCGCTCTTCGGCCGAGCGCTGCGCGATCCGGCGCATGGTGTCGACCAGGCGAGCGATCCGCACTGGCTTGAGCAGGTAGTCGATGGCGCGTACTTCAAAGGCCTCGATCGCAAACTCGTCGAAGGCGGTCACGAACACAACCATCGGCATCACGATGCGGCCATGCGCCGCGTGTGCGGCAAGGTGCCGTGCAAGTTCGATACCGCTCATGCCGGGCATCTGCACATCGAGAAAGACCACCAGGGGCTTCAACTGCTCGATCATGCCGAGTGCCTCGGCTCCGGATCCCGCCTCTCCCAGCAATTCCACCCTGAACTCGCGGTGCAGATCGCCGAGAAGTTCACGCAAGCGGGCCCTCGCGGGGGCCTCGTCATCAACGATCAGCACCGAGGTGGTTTCAGGCATTTGCGCGTCGTCCGTGTTCCCGGCAGGGGAACTCAAGGGTGAGGCGGAACAGATCCTTGCTGCGTTCCATGTGCATCGAGGCTTCAATATCGTACAGCAAGGCAAGGCGCTGGCGGATGTTCGAGAGCGCCATTTGCCGTCCCACCCGCAGCGCCCCCGCGCGTACCACCGGGTTCTCCACCAGAACCTGCACCCGGTCGGCACGGCGCGAGACCCGCAGCAGGACCCTGCCTCCGCGCTCGGCCGGTTCAATGCCGTGGTGCACCGCGTTTTCGAGCAGCGGCTGAAGCAGGAGCGGCGGTACCAGCGCTCCGAGTGCCGCCGGGTCGATCTCGAACTGCGCCTGCAGGCGATCACCGAGACGCTCTGACTCCACTGCGAGATAGTCGCGACAGAACTCCACCTCATCCGCAAGCGGCACCAGTTCGCGCTCGTCGCGAAGGAGCATGCGGAACAGGTCGGCCAGCCCTTCGAGAACCGCTTCAGCGCGGCGTGGCTCACTGCGCAGCAACCCCAGAACCGCGTTGAGCGCATTGAACAGAAAGTGGGGCCGGATGCGCGATTGCAAGGCCTGCAAGCGCGCGCGGTCGAGCGCGGGCGAGAGCGCCTGCTCCCGCCAGCGAAGCACCACCGCGATCAGTGCGGCCAACGCTGCACCCCCGCACGCGCGTCCCAGGAGCGAAAAGGCGTCGGGTTCGACATGCCCTTCGAACTCCGCGCGCATCTCGCCCGCCCACCACGCCGAGCCGGTGGACAGGCCCGCGGCAAAGAGCAGGAGAAACGCCCATTGCCGCCCCTCGCTCCAATGCTGCGCCCGGTTGCGCAGCAGGCAAAAGAGCGGCAGACCGATCAGGATCGCCGGAAGCACTGCAAACTGCTGCGCTCCCCAACGGCCAAGAGCATCGGCAAATCCGTTCGCGGCACTCCACGCCACCAGCAGCGCCACCACCTCCACCATCGCCACGACACGCAGCGCCACCCCCGGATTGGAGCAATCCGGTAGCAGCGGCACTTCTGTCCTGGCATCCAGAACGGATAGCTCGAGGGGTTCCATGGGCGTAGAGGGCAGGACTTACAATCCGTGCAGGATGAACAATTCACTCGAGCGTCAACAGCAGGGCTGGTCCGCCCGTTTCAGCGAACCGGTGAGCACGCTGGTGAAGCGCTACACCGCTTCGATCGCCTTCGACAGGAGGCTCGCCAGGGTTGACATCCGCGCCTCGCTTGCCCACGCCCAGATGCTGTGTGAAGCCGGCATTATCGGGGAAACCGACCTCGAGGAGATCCGGCACGGTCTTGCACAGATCGCGGAGGAGGTCGAGACCGATCGCTTTGCCTGGTCGATCGATCTCGAGGATGTGCACCTCAACATCGAATCGCGCCTCACCCAACTCGTTGGTGACGCGGGCAAGCGTCTGCACACAGCCCGCTCGCGCAACGATCAGGTGGCTACCGATCTGCGGCTGTGGTTGCGCGAAGCGATCGATGAGCAACGCCGATTGCTCAGGGCCTTGCAGGCTGCGCTCGTTGCACAGGCCGCAAAGCACACCGAAACGGTGATGCCCGGGTTTACCCACCTCCAGATCGCACAGCCGGTGAGTTTCGCGCACCATCTGATGGCCTATGTCGAGATGTTCGCCCGCGACGAGGAGCGCCTCGGGGAGGTGCGCGCACGGGTCAATCGCCTGCCCCTCGGGGCAGCGGCGCTCGCGGGCACAGGGTTTCCGATCCGCCGCGAACGCGTGGCCGAGCTGCTGGGTTTTGAGGCGCTGTGCGCCAACTCGCTCGATGCAGTGTCCGATCGCGACTTCGCAATCGAGTACTGCGCTGCCGCTGCGCTGATCGCGATGCACATTTCGCGGTTGTCCGAGGAACTCATCGTCTGGATGTCGCCAGCCATGGGCTACATCGACCTGCCGGACCGTTTCTGCACAGGCTCCTCGATCATGCCGCAGAAGAGGAACCCGGATGTACCCGAACTTGCGCGCGGAAAGACCGGCCGGATCTTCGGCCATCTCCTGGGTCTTCTCACCTTGATGAAGGGCCAGCCGCTCGCCTACAACAAGGACAACCAGGAGGACAAGGAGCCGCTCTTCGACACTGCAGACACCGTCCGCGACACCCTGCTCATCTTTGCCGAGTTGGTGGCAGGCCTCCAGGTGAGGGCCGATCGCATGCGCAGTGCCGCTGGCAAGGGCTTTTCCACCGCCACCGATCTGGCGGACTATCTGGTGCGCAAGGGCGTGGCATTCAGGGATGCGCATGAGGCGGTTGCGCGCGCAGTACGCGAGGCCGAGCGCACGCAACGCGAACTCGGGCAGTTGAGCCTCGAGGAACTCCGGGGCTACGCAGACGCGATCGACGCCGGTGTCTTTGCGGAACTCACGCTCGAAGGATCGATGCGGGCGCGCGCGCATCCTGGCGGAACGGCGCCTTCAGCAGTTCGCCAGGCCATCGCACAGCACCAGAACCGACTCGCCGGTGCCGCTGCGCCCGGCGGCCCGGCTCCGCCAGAGGCCTGACCGCAACCCTGGAGCCGCAGTCGCCCCCTGAGCCTCAGCGCTTCCGGGGAGGCAGGTCGGTGCAGCTTCCCATGAACACCTCAGCGGCCATGCCGATGCTCTCGCCAAGCGTCGGGTGCGGATGGATCGTCTTGCCGATGTCTGCTGCGTCGGCACCCATCTCGATGGCCAGAACAATCTCGCCAATCATGTCGCCCGCGTTCGTACCCACGATGGCTCCGCCCACGATCCTCCCGTTGTCCGGATCGAAGAGCAGCTTCGTCATGCCCTCATCGCGACCGTTGGCGATGGCGCGTCCCGAGGCTGCCCAGGGGAAAACCGCCTTGTCCAGACGCTTGCCCAGGCGCGCAGCCTCGGTCTCGGTGAGGCCAGCCCACGCGATTTCGGGATCGGTGTAGGCCACCGAAGGGATGACCCGCGCCTCGAAATGCGCCTTGCCGCCGTGCGCAACCTCGGCCGCCACATGGCCTTCATGTACCGCCTTGTGCGCCAGCATCGGCTGGCCCACGATGTCGCCGATCGCGAAAATGTGTGGCTGGTTGGTGCGCATCTGGGTGTCGACCGGCACGAAACCGCGGGCATCGGTGATCACCCCCGCAGCCTCCAGGCCGAGGCGGTGGCCGTTGGGTCGCCGCCCCACCGCGCACAGCACATAGTCGTACTGCGCTTCCGATCCGGTGCCGTCGAGCTTCTCGAAACGAACATGGACACTGCGGGAGTTGGCGTGCGCACCGACAGTCCTGGTCTCGAGCATGATCTGGTCGAAGCGATGGCGATTGAATTGCTCCCAGACCTTCACCAGATCCCGATCGGTTCCGGGCATCAGGCCCTCGAGCATCTCGACCACATCGAGCCGCGCGCCGAGCGTGGAGTAAACCGTGCCCATCTCCAGTCCGATGATGCCTCCGCCGATCACCAGCATGCGGTTGGGCACGAAAGGCAACTCGAGTGCGCCGGTGGAGTCCACGATACGCGGGTCGTTGGGCAGAAAAGGCAGGCGGATCGCCTCGGAGCCTGCGGCCACGATCGCCTTGGCAAAGCGGATTCGCCGCGTGCTGCCGCCCACGAGCTGAACATCGAGCTCCTGTGGACCCGCAAACTGTGCCAGCCCCTGAAGGTGCTCGACCCTGCGGGCGCGCGCCATTGCGGCAAGTCCCGCGGTGAGCTTTCCAACCACCGAGGACTTCCAGCCCCTCACGCCCTCGAGGTCCACCGTGCGCGCCCCGAAACGGATGCCGTGGGCTGCAAGTCTGTCGACCTCATCGCTGAGCGCGGCCAGATGAAGCAGGGCCTTCGAAGGAATGCAACCCACATTGAGGCACACCCCCCCGAGGGTGGGATAGCGCTCAACCAGCAGCACCCGCATGCCCAGATCGGCAGCGCGAAACGCCGCCGAGTAGCCACCGGGTCCGGCACCCAGCACAAGCAGATCGCAGTCATGGACCGCACCCGCGGATACGCCTGCGGACTGTGCGGCCTGTGCGCTCGCGGCTACGCGTGCACTTGCGCCTGAATCCTGTGCAACCGATGCGCCTGCGGACTGTGCGGACTCTGCTGTCCTTGCGCTGGCCGCCGGGTCTGCGGTTCGATCCGGGGCTCGCTCTTCACGTTCTGCGGCCTGCTCGACTCCTGCCACCTCCATGCGCAGCATCGGCGTGCCCTCGGAGACCCTGTCACCGAGCTGGATCAACCACTCCGTGATCCTGCCGCCTGCGGGCGATGGGATTTCCATCGACGCCTTGTCGCTTTCCACCGTGATCAGCGATTGCTCCGCACGGACCTGATCGCCAGGGGCCGCCAGCAACTCGATCACGGCAACGTCCCTGAAGTCGCCAATGTCTGGCACCCTCACCTCGAGGCTAGGCATGGTGGATCTCCCCGGGGTCAGAGCGCAATGCGCCTGAAGTCGTTGAGCAAGCGTCCGATGTGCGTGATGAAGCGGGCCGCAGCCGCACCGTCGATCACGCGATGGTCGTAGGACAGTGAAAGTGGCAACATCAGGCGCGGCACGAAGCGCTCACCAGCCTCATCCCAGTGCGGCTTCCTGAGGCTGCGACCCACGCCGAGGATCGCAACCTCGGGAGCATTGATGATCGGCGTGAAGTAACCGCCCCCGATACCTCCCAGCGAGGAGATCGACATCGACCCGCCCTGCATTTCTGCGGGCGAAAGCTTCCCCTCCCGCGCCCTGGCTGCAAGTTCGGAGGTTTCACCTGCAATCTCGTAGACCCCCTTGCGGTCTGCATCGCGCAGTACCGGAACCACCAGACCGTTGGGCGTATCGGCAGCGAATCCGATGTGCGAATACTTCTTGAGGATGAGCTCCTCACCGTCGAGCGACGCGTTGAATTCCGGAAAACGACGCAGGGCGTGCACCACGGCCTTGATCAGGAAGGCGAGCATCGTGAGTTTCGCCCCGCCCTTACCCTGTTCGTGGTTGAGTTGCACCCGCAAGGCCTCGAGATCGCTGATGTCGGCCTCGTCGTGCTGGGTGACGTGGGGGATCATCACCCAGTTCCTATGAAGATTTGCTCCCGAAATTTTCTTGATCCGTGCCAGCGGCTTACGCTCGATTTCACCAAACTTTGAGAAGTCGATCTGCGGCCAGGGAAGAAGTGCCAGACGGGCGCCGCCCGCTGCATCCGCACCCGTACCCGCGCCTGCACCTGCCGGCCCCTGGGGCCCCGCCGCAGCCGCCAACGGTGCCGGGCTCTGGAGCCGCAGCTTCACATGCGCCTGCACATCCGCCTGCGTGATCCGACCTTTCGGTCCGCTTCCGCTCACCGCCTGAAGCACCACGCCGAGCTCGCGCGCAAACTTTCGTACCGAAGGCGAAGCATGCGGCTTGGCGAGCACCGCCGAAGGCTCGGGCCGATGCTCACGGGGAGGCTCCGGGCGAGGCTCCTGGCGGCGCTCCGGGTGAGGCTCCTGGCGATGCTCACGGGGAGGCTCCGGGCGATGCACCGGGGCAGCGACCGGCCGGGCGTCGACAGGCGCATCCGGCACCTCCGCCACGAGGCGCCCGGGGGGATCGGCAACGGGCTCCGCGGCAGTCTCGGCAACACGCAGCCTCGCGATCAGTGATCCCTCCGAAACGCTGTCGCCGAGTTTCACAACGAAGCTCTCCAGCACACCGGCAGCGCTCGAGGGGATTTCCATCGACGCCTTGTCGCTTTCCACCGTGATCAAAGACTGATCGATCTGCACCGCATCGCCGGGCTTCACAAGGAGTTCGATCACCGCAACCTCTGCGAAGTCCCCGATATCCGGAACCCGGATCTCCACCGTTGTCATCGCATCGTCTCCGTGGATCAGGCGTAGGCCGGGTCGGCCTTCTCGGGGTTGATCTGGTACTTGTCGATGGCCTCGCGCAGCACCGTCGCGTCGAGCCGCGACGCGCGAACGAGGTTACGCAGCGCAGCGAGCACCACGAAACGCCGGTCCACTTCGAAGTGCTCGCGCAACCGGAAGCGAAAGTCCGAGCGCCCGAAGCCGTCCGTTCCAAGCACCGTGAAGTGCCGCCCTTCCGGAACGAAAGCCCGGATCTGATCGGCAAAGGCCTTCATGTAATCGCTCGTGGCCACGACCGGACCCGGACGCGAGGCGAGCATGCGGGTCACGTAGGGAATCCGTGGCGCCTCTTCCGGGTGCAGCAGGTTGAAGCGCTCGCAGGCAAGCGCCTCGCGACGCAACTCGGTAAAACTGGTTGCACTCCAGACATCGGCCGCCACGTTCCAGTGTGCCTCCAGCATCTCGGCGGCCGCCAGTGCCTCGCGGAGGATCGTGCCTGAACCGATCAACTGCACCTGGTTCGGTGAAGTCGTTGTTGCCTTACGCAGCAAGTACACGCCCCGGATGATGCCCTCACGGTCCTCCTCGCGCAGACCCGGGTGCGCATAATTCTCGTTCATCAGGGTGAGGTAGAAGTACACGTTCTCCTGGTTGCCCACCATCCGGCGCAACCCCTCGTGGATGATCACCGCAACTTCATGGGCGAAGCACGGGTCGTAGGCCACGCAGTTGGGCACGGTGCTGGCCAGCAGCTGGCTGTGTCCGTCCTCATGCTGCAACCCCTCGCCGTTGAGCGTGGTGCGCCCAGCGGTGGCGCCCAGCAGAAAGCCACGCGCCTGCATGTCGCCGGCAGCCCATGCCAGATCACCGATGCGCTGAAAGCCAAACATCGAGTAGTAGATGTAGAAGGGGATCATCACCCGGTTGTTGGTGGAGTAGGAGGTGGCCGCTGCGATCCAGGAACTCATCGCCCCCGCCTCGTTGATGCCCTCCTCGAGAATCTGTCCAGCCTTGTCTTCGCGGTAATACATCACCTGGTCCTTGTCGACCGGCGTGTACTTCTGCCCGAAGGGCGCATAGATGCCGAGTTGCCGGAACATACCCTCCATTCCGAAGGTGCGTGCCTCATCAGGCACGATCGGAACGATGCGCGGTCCGAGTTGCCTGTCGCGCACCAGCGCCGTGAGGATGCGCACAAAGGCCTGGGTGGTGGAGATCTCCCTGCCCTCCGGAGTAGGGTCGAGCGCTGCGCGCAGTGCCTCGAGCGGGGGAACCTCCAGCTTCTCGTCGGCCTGGGTTCTACGCTTTGGCAGGTAGCCGCCCAGCGCCTGGCGTCGCTGGTGCATGTAGGTCATCTCGGGTGCGTCGTGGGGGGGCCTGTAAAAGGGCAGCGACTCGATCTGCTCGTCAGCGATCGGAATGTTGAAGCGGTTGCGGAACTCGAGGATCGTTTGTCGGTCGAGTTTCTTGAGTTGATGGGTAGGGTTCTTGGCCTCGCCCGCGCGGCCCATACCGTAGCCCTTCACGGTTTTCGCCAGCACAACCGTGGGCTGATTCCGGTGATGCACCGCACTGTAGAAGGCTGAGTAGACCTTGTGCGGATCATGCCCGCCGCGATTGAGCCGCCAGATGTCGGCGTCGGTCATCTTCGCCACCATCTCGAGCAGTCGCGGATGCTTGCCGAAAAAGTGCCTGCGCACAAAGGCACCGTCGTTGGCCTTGAAGGCCTGGTACTCGCCATCAACCGTGTCTTCCATCACACGCTGCAGGATCCCCTCCCGATCCACTGCGAGAAGCGCATCCCAGTACGATCCCCAGATCAGCTTGATCACGTTCCAGCCGGCGCCGCGGAAGTCTCCCTCGAGTTCCTGAATGATCTTGCCGTTGCCCCGAACCGGGCCGTCAAGCCGCTGAAGATTGCAATTCACCACGAAGATGAGGTTGTCGAGACGCTCACGCGCAGCCAGTCCGATCGCCCCGAGCGACTCGGGCTCATCCATCTCGCCATCGCCACAGAACACCCAGACCTTGCGCTTGGAGGTGTCGGCGATGCCGCGGGCGTGGAGATACTTGAGAAACCGCGCCTGATAGATCCCCATGAGCGGACCGAGTCCCATCGACACCGTGGGAAACTGCCAGAAATCGGGCATCAGTTTCGGATGGGGGTACGACGACAGACCCTTGCCGTCCACCTCCTGCCGGAAGCGACTCAACTGGTCCTCGCTGAGTCGGCCCTCCACGAAGGCGCGGGCATAGATTCCCGGCGCCGCATGACCCTGGAAATACACCAGATCCCCCCCGTGCTCGGGGGTCTCGGCGTGCCAGAAGTGGTTCATGCCTGCGCCAATCATGGTGGCAAGCGATGCAAAAGTGGCGATATGGCCGCCGAGATCACCTCCGTCCGGCGGATTGTGGCTGTTGGCGCGCACAACCATCGCCATCGCATTCCAGCGGACGTAGGAGCGCACCCGCTCCTCGTGCTCCGCGTTGCCCGGCGAGGCAACCTCGAGATGCGGCGGGATGGTGTTGACATAGGCTGTATTCGGGGAGAAGGGGATGGTCCCGCCCGAACGTCGCGCCTGCTCGATCATGCGCTCCAGCAGATAATGAGCGCGCTGGGCTCCCTCCGTCCGAATCACCGCCTCGAGCGCGTCAAGCCATTCCCCGGTTTCCAATGGATCGGTGTCATCAGCCTGCACCGTCGCAGGGCTCAGCGGCAAAGCGGACATGCGTCTTCTCCCAGAGAGTACGCGCAGAGTGTAGGCGCATGAAGAGGGGTGGACAAGCAGTTTTCCACGATCTAAAAACAATTCTCGAATCGTGGGAAGCAAGAGTCCCTGAAAGCGCCGTGGAAGGGGCGAGGAGGAGGGCCGGGGAAGGCGGGTACCCACGGAGGCAGGGCGTGGCAGGCCCCTCCACGCCTTGCCGGCGCCCGCCTCGGGGTGAAGGTGTACACTCAAGCGGCCCGCGTGGTTTCTGAGCAGTGTCGGCAACGCGCGGTTCAGTGCGCCCGTAGCTCAGTTGGATAGAGTACCTGGCTACGAACCAGGGGGTCGTGGGTTCGAATCCTGCCGGGCGCGCCATTTCAGAACCGAACTCTGAAAAGCAGCCACGCCGGGCGTCTGAGGGGGCACCCCGAGTGCGCAAAAGTTCGGATTTCGATCCCGGGATCCCGACCTCGGTGTCGTTGTTTTCGGGGACTCTTTCAGGGGATTCATTCGGATGACGGGTAGTCTCTTCGATTTGCGAGGGCAGGTGGCCGTCATCACCGGCGCAAGCCGAGGGATCGGAAGGGCGATCGCCTTGCGCATGGCGCAACACGGCGCCCGGGTGGCCGTCTCGAGTCGCAAGCTCGAAGCCTGCGAGCAGCTTGTTGCCGAGATCGTCGCAATGGGTGGAGAGGCCATTGCAGTGGCCTGCAACATCGCGCACAAGGCACAACTCCAGGAGCTTGTCGACCGCGCCATGCAACAGTGGCAACGGATCGATACCGTGGTGTGCAACGCGGCCGTCAACCCCTGGTTCGGTCCCTCGCTCAACATGCCTGATGAAGCGTATGACCGGGTCATGAACAGCAACGTCCGCAGCAATTTCTGGCTCTGCAACATGACGGCGCCGATCCTTCAGCGGCAGGGCGGTGGCAGCATCATCATCGTTTCGTCGATCGGAGGGTTTCAGGGCTCGGACATGATCGGCGTTTACTGCATCTCCAAGGCGGCCGACATGCAACTCGTGCGGAATCTGGCCGTGGAATGGGGCACGTCGAACATCCGGGCCAACTGCATCGCGCCTGGGCTGGTGCGAACCGACTTCGCCCGGGCGCTTTGGGAGAACCCCGCAATCCTGCGCCAGTCACTTGCGTTTACCCCGCTCGGACGCATCGGGGAACCCGACGACATCGCTGGCGCCGCGGTCTTCCTGGCGAGCAAGGCTGGCGCCTACACAACCGGACAGACCATCACCGTCGACGGCGGACGGACCGCCGGACCTTCACGCAGCGGATAGTTCCCCCGCCTGGCCGAGGTCCCAGAAAAGTCCCACCATGATCGCCAGGCCTTCTTCCATGAGGTCCACGCGCAGATGTTCGTTGGGGGCATGCTGCTGGCACCCGGCGTAGGAATGGGGAATCCACACCGTGGGCAACCCGAGCACCTGGCTGAAGACCGCATTGGGTAGCGAGCCGCCCAGGTTGGGCAGGAAGGCTGGCCGGCGGCCGAGCGACCGCTGGATCGAATTGAGGACCCGCACGCACCAGGGATGATCCGGGTCGAGACGGGTTGCCTGCATCCCCGAGCGGTCGTGTGCGAGCACCTCCACATCGCCAAAACCTGCGGCGCCCAAATGCCTTTGCAGAGCGGGCACGATGTTGTGCGCCTCTGTTCCCACAACATAGCGCAACTGCAGGTGCGCGTGCGCCGAAGGCGGAATCGCGTTGACAGGCGCCTCTGGATTGCCGGTTCGAAACGCAAGCACCTCGAAGCTGTTCCAGCCGAATACCTTCTCTGCCGGCGTGAGACCGGGCTCACCCCAGTTGCGATCGACCACGGGTGCATCGTCGCCGCCTTCCACCTCCAGACCGGCGAGCGCGGCACGCACCGAAGGCGAGAGCGAGTTGGGTCGCCATTCCGGGACCCGGATTGCACCATTGGGGTCGCTCAGGGTGGCCAGCGCATGCGCGAGTCGGATGCCCGGGTTGGAGATCAGCCCGCCCCAGTTGCCTGAGTGATGCGGCGCATCACGCGCCTTGACCCGAAGTTCGAAATTCAGCACTCCGCGGCTGCCTCCAAACACCGTGGCCTGCTCTGGACGGAGCCTCGGCCCGTCCGAGGCAATGAAGACGTCGGCTTGAAGGCGCTCGCTCCAGGCCCGGCAGAAGGCCTCGAGCCCGGGCGACCCTGTTTCCTCCCCGCTCTCCATGATGAGCCGCATGTTGAACCCGAGCCGTCCGCGCGCGCCAAGGACCATGCGCAGGGCTTCGAGATTAATGCTGTGTTGACCCTTGTTGTCGGCAGTACCGCGCCCGTAGAGCCTGTTGCCCTCGCGGTGCAAGGTCCAGGGAGAAAGGCCCGCGCGCCACTGTGCGTCCTGGCCTCGGATCACGTCGGCGTGACCGTAGGTGAGCACCGTGGGCAGTGCCGAATCCTCGCTGCGCTCGGCAATCAGCAGGGGCCCCGCGCCGGGCAGAGGATTGGGGACCACCTCAAACGAGAATCCCATTGCCGCGAGCATCGCCCCGATGTCGTCACGCAGATACGACCAGAGCGCTGGCGAAGAGGGGTTTTCCTGCGAGGTGGTTTGCTGCGCCACACGACGGGCAAGCGTTGCCAGAAACTGCGGTGCGGTCGCGCGGCTTCGGGCCTCCCGAAGGAGTGCATCACGCCGGGATGCATCCCCGCCTCCGCGCAAACCTGGCCCTTGGGGCCGCGCAGGGCCGCGGGTCGATGGCATCAAAGGTCAACCTTCAGGTAGTGTGCGCCGGAGATGGGGTTGAAGTAATACGGTGGAATCTCCTCGAACCCCAGGCTCTCGTAGAGTCCCCGGGCCGACTCCATTTCATCCAGGGTGTCAAGCAGCAGGCAGGAGTAGCCCAGGGTCTGCGCCTGATCGAGCAGATGCACCGTCAGTTGTCGTCCAAAGCCCAGGCCCCGGTATTGCGGCCTCAGGTACACCCGCTTCATCTCGCAGGCGTTGGCATAGTCGCAATCGGGGAGCGCCCGCAGGGCACCGCATCCCACATGCACGCCGTCGCAGCGCGCCAGCACCAGACAGCCGCCAGGGGGCCGATACTCGCCAGGGAGCGAGGCCAGTTCCTCCGCGAAGTTCTGAAAGCCAAGATCCACGCTGAGCGAGCGTGCATACTCCTCGAAGAGTTCACGCACTTCCCCCATCGGCGCCGTTGCATCAAGGTGCAACAGGTCGAGCCTCTTTCTTCGCATACCCGCATTGGACCAAGTGTTCGAGGCCAAGGTCAAGACCCTGACCCGGATGCGCCAGCCGGATTCGAGGGCTGCGGCAAAGTCTTCCCTGGACCAGGCTCAAAACCCGGATGCGCCAGCCGGATTCAAGCGCTGCGGCGAAGCCCCTCGGCCGGCGAGTGCTGCAGAAGACGTCGAAGCGCGAACACCCCGGCCACCAGGCTTACCGCCACCTGGATCAGGACTCCACCGGCAACAACTTCCCAGGACGCGTAGCCGGGGAGATCGAGCAGGCCGCGCGCAAGCGACAGACCGATCAGGTACGCAGCGCTTCCAGCGAGCACCCCTCCAATCAGGCCAGCGCTGAGCAACTCGGCGAGGACCATGCTGCGCAACTGGCCCTGGCTTGCACCAAGAACGCGCAGCAACTGCGCATCCCTGGCGCGCTCGGCCTGCGCAAGCTGAAGGCCCGCCACCACCACCAGCGCACCACTTGCCAACGCCAGTACGAAAAGCCACTGAAGACCCTCGGCAAGTCTGCGCACGAGGCTGCGCGCCTGATCCACGGCCGCACCGATGTCCACCGCGGTAAGGTTTGGAAAGGCCTGGATGAGCCGCTGATCAAAGCGGGCAATCCCCTGGGTCCGCAGGCTCGCGATCCAGCTTTGCGCCTCGTTTTCCAGCAGTTCAGGCGAGAGGACCACAAAGAAGTTGACCTGCATGGACTCCCAGGAGAGTTGCCGGATACTCGTGATGCGCGCGCGCACTTTCTCGCCTGCAATCTCGAACACGATCTCATCGCCCATCTCCAGGCCGAGCGTTGCCGCCAGCCCTTCCTCCACCGACGCATCCCCACCTCCGCGACTCGGCCACTGACCTTCGCGCAGCCGGTTGCCCGGGATCGGGCCCTCGCCGTAGGAAAGGTTGAACTCCCGATCGAGCAAGCGCTTGGCGCGCCCCTCGTCATAGTCCTCGGGGCCAACCCTGTTGCCGTTGCGCTCGATCAGCCGTCCACGCACCATAGGGTAGAGCGTCGGCGGATCGCTCTGCGCCTGCGCCCCAAGCATGCTTTCGAGTTTCTCGCGCACCGGCTGTAACTGGTCCTGCTGGATGTTGATGAGGAAGCGGTCGGGCAGGCGCGCCGAAGCACTTCGCTGCCACGCCTCGATCAGGTCCTCCTGCACCACACTGAGCATGAGCAGCGCCATCACACCCAGGGTGACTGCACTTTGCTGCATTCCATGGCGCAGCGGTCGCCGCCCCAGACGGCGCCACGCGAGCCTGGTTCCCACCCAGGACAGCGGCAGGCGGTCGCAGTTCTTCCCTGCCAGCCACCACAGCGCACCGAGCACCAGGCCGGTGGCCAGAAAGGCGAGCCCGAGACCGCCAAGGACCTGGAGTGCGGCGCGGGTACTCGCACTGAGCCACACGGTGACACCGAGCATTGCGGCAAGCATCGCGAGCCACGGTGCCACCCCGCGAAAACCCCGCAATGCCGCCGACTCGCCTTGGGCATCACTCCCCTCATCCCGCAGAAGAATGTTTGGCGCAACGCCAACCAGCCGCAGCCAGCCTCCGAGGGAGAAGGCGCTCAGCAGCAGCATTCCCACGAGCAGCGCCTGAAGGCTTGCATCCCACGTCGGTGGCGGAAGCATCGTTGCAAGCTTCACCGGCACAAGGAAGGCAAACCACTGCGCCGCCTGTGCACCGAGAAACGCACCCAGCAGCCCGGCCAGCAATCCGATGGCCATGAACTCGAGCACGAGCATCAGGAGCAGCGTGTCCGAGGCGCATCCCATCACGCGCATGAGCGCGTAGCCCTTGCGGTGGCTTTCCGCAAAATGGCGCGCAGCGATCGCGATGGCCACCGCCGAGACGATCGCAATCACTGCGGCGAGCAGCCCGAGAAAAAGCCGCGCACGCTGCATCGTGATCTCGATCTCCGGGCGGCCGTTGTCGCGGTCTTCAAGGCGCTGCCCGCGCTCGAGCCCCTGGGCTGCTTCGCGCTCCCACGCGAGCACTTTCTCCTGCGCGTCTGCGGTCACTCCCAGCCGCCAGGTGATACGACTGCTCTCCTGGATCAGCCCGGTGGAGGGGAGATCGCTCCAGTGCAGCATCAATCGCGGCGCGAAGTTCACAAAGGCGGCAGCGCGGTCGGGCTCCTCCAGGATCAGGCCGCTCACCTGAAATTCACGCTCGCCGATCCGGATCGAGTCCCCGACAGCCACTTCGAGACGGCGCATCAGGGCAATCTCCAGCCATACCTCGCCTGGACGGACACGGTGGGTCGCTCCGGCCTGCTCGCCTGCCTCCTGACGTGGGCTGCTCTGGGCACGATCGCCGGATACGGCTTGCGCAGCGGTTTCCTCGCGATCACCCCGGCTGTGCTGATCAGGGTCGGCCGATGCTGCGAGCCGAAGCCTGCCGCGCAGCGGATAGGCGTCGTCAACCACCTTGATCGAGGCCAGCAAGGTCTGCTGCGCCGAGGCCACCATTCCCGGAAAGACCGCTGTGCGCATCGCGCCGAGACCCTGCTTTCGGGCGCGCTCGCGCTGCGCCTCGGCAATCGGTTGATCGCTGACCAGCAGCGCATCGGCTCCGAGCAGGGTTGCCGACTGCAGCTGAAGACTGCGTCGAAACTGGTCGGTCATCGTGAGCACGATCGACATCGCAAACACCGCCACCGCGCACGACAGTGCAAGAAGCCGAAGCTTGCCGGCATGCCAGTCGCGTCGCAACAGTCGCAGAAAGAGCGCAAGGAAAGTGGCGTTGTTCATGATGGTGTGCAGCAAGGCAGAGGTATCGCCGGAAAGCCAGAGACTCGGCCGTTGACCGGGGGCCAGACGATACGCACCCGCGACTGAAGGGATCCCTGCCGAGCCAGAGGGTTGCTTCAGGCGTCGGGGCTGACCATGCCCCGGCGCTTGGCGACGAGTACCGCCTGGGTGCGATTGAAGACACCGAGTTCCCGGAAGATGGCCGACACATGCGCCTTGGTCGTCTGCTCGGTGATCCCCAGCACCCCGGAAATGTGCTTGTTGGAATGACCGTGACACATGAGTTGCAGCACCTCCATTTGTCGATCGGTGAGCTGAACCTGCCCGAGCCCCCGCGGATCCAGCGCGCCCGAACTGCCGATCCATACCGGTGGCACCAGGCGCCCCTCGACCGCCGAACGCACAACCGACGCGATGTCCTGCGGACGAGCGCCCTTCGACACGAAGGCCTGCGCGCCCGCAGCAAAGCACGCAGAGACCTGGACAGGATCGTCGGCACCCGATATCGTGACCATGATGGCGCTGGGGCACTGTTGACGGACACGGCGTAGCGCATCGGTTCCGCGCAAACCGGGTAGCATGAGGTCGAGCAGAATCACCGTGGGCGGGCAAACCCGCAGCAACGGTTCGGCCGATTCCACGTCGCGGAAACGCTCGAGTCGGCGCCCCGAAAGCGCAACCGACAACAAGGTGAGGAGTGCCTCCACGTAGAGGGGGTGGTCCTCGATCACAACCACATCCACCTGGGCCGTAGTCGTCATGCGTCTGGAAAGTTCCAAGTCAGGTCTATTGCCAGCAAAGTTTACACCGCCCCCCGGTTTCAGGATCGGTCTCAAACTTTGAACAGCCCGAGGATCCGGGACATCCACGGCGCCTGCCCTCGTGGCCTTCGGGGCTCGGCGGCAACATCCATCAGCGCCTTCAACCGGAGTCCCGGAAGTGGTTGACCCTGAGCTCCTCACGCGGGTTGCTGCGATTGGCCTGGTTGCTGCCCGGCGCATCCTGGAACTCGGCGCTGGCGGATCGGCCGCGCACATGAAAGCCGACGGCTCACCGGTCACCCGGGCGGATCTCGCAGCCCACCGCATTCTTGTCGAGCGTCTGGGCGCCGACGGATGGGCTGTGGTCTCCGAGGAAGGCGATGCGATTGCCCCTGCAGCGCACGAACCCTACTTCCTCGTGGATCCGCTCGACGGAACCCGCGAGTACATCGCCGGCCATCCGCACTACACGGTCAACCTCGCGTTGATCGAAGGTCATCAGCCAACGCTCGGCGTGATTGTGGTCCCGGCGCGTGGCTCGCTGTATCTGGCGCTGAACCCACGGGCCGGCAAGGCAGCTGCAGCATGGCGCATCGATCTTGCCGATCAACCTGGCGCGCCCGATCGCCCCTTGGCCGGGAGGCGTACCCACACGTCCGAAGACCTCGAGGGATGGATCTCCATCCTCAAGGATGCGCACTGGCAGTCGATCCGCTGTTCCTCCGTTGAGGCGGATCAACACCCGGATGGGGTCGAGGCGCGTCGGTGGCGGGCTCTCGCAAGTGCATCGCATCTCGATGCGCGCACCTCCGCATGGCTTGCACAGCACGGCGTGAGCCATCTCGAACGCTATGGATCTGCGCTCAAGTTCTGCGTACTTGCCGAAGGTGGCGCAGAGGTCTATCCGCGCCTTGCGCCAACCATGGAGTGGGACACCGCTGCGGGCCAGGCCATCGTTGAGGCGGCGGGCGGTTCGGTTTGCCTTCCCGATGGATCCCCGATGCGCTACGGCAAGACCGGGTGGCGCAACGGCGACTTCGTTGCGTGGGGAAACCGCGACCCCATTGCACGGGAACCTGCTTACAACCGCCTGCGCACCGCTTCGTAGAGCACCACACCCGTTGCCACAGCCACGTTGAGGCTCTTGATGCTACCGAGCATCGGCAGGCGGACAAGGATGTCGCAGGACTCCTTGACGAGCCGGCGCAGGCCCCTGCCCTCGGCGCCCAGCACAAACGCACTCCCCTCTGCAGGCCACGAGGCGCCCCAGAGCGTCTGCTCGGCCTCCTCGTCGAGCCCCACAACCCAGAGCCCGCGCTCCTGCAACTCGCCGATGCACCGGGAAAGGTTGGTTACAAGGAGGTACGGAACCGACTCGGCAGCGCCCGCTGCCGTCTGTACCGCAGCCTCGCTCAGGGGGCAGGCATGGTCCCTGGGGGCGATCACCGCGTGCATACCCGCCCCATCTGCAGCCCGCAAACAGGCACCAAGGTTGCGCGGATCGGTCACTCCATCGAGCAACACGATGCGTGGCGGCCGGCTCAGATCGGCAAAAAGCTCCTCCAGCGAGGTGCCCGGGGGTGCCGAGGTGGTCAGCGCAACGAGCCCCTGATGCCGGCGTCCGGGCGCGAGCCCCTCGATGCGTTGCGCATCCACCCGGTTGACCGTCACGCCGTGCCGCCCGGCCTGCGCGAGGAGTTCGCGCATCCGTGGGTCGCGTCGGGTCTCGTCCACATAGACTGCGCGGATACTTGCCGCATCACGCTTGAGCCTTCCAAGCACCGTGTGAAAGCCGTGCAGCAACATGCCCTAGCTCCGCAGCGTACCCAGGCGCGCCTTTCGCGGCGGCCGCGCCCGGGTGGTCTTGCCTCCCGGTCGCCGTTGCCTCGGCGGATCCTCCGTGGACTGCAAGGGCTTCGCATGCGCATCCGCATGCGTATCCGCACCCGCCGGCGGGTTGCGCTGCGATCGCCGACGGGTGAGTCCGCGGATGCCGAATTCGATGCGCCGCGCCTCCAGGTCCACCCGCGACACCTGTACGAGCACCTCATGGCCAAGGCGAAAGCGCCGTCCGGTACGCTCACCCCGCAACTCCTGGCTCGGCTCGTTGTACTGGAAGTACTCATTGCCAAGCTCGGAGACATGCAGCAAGCCCTCGACGTAAAGCTCGTCGAGGGTGATGAAGAGTCCGAAAGGTGCCACCCCGGACACCTTCCCGGGATACACATCGCCGACCCGCTCCTTCATGAACTGGCACTTGAGCCAGGCCTCGACGTCGCGCGAGGCCTCATCGGCGCGTCGCTCTGCAGCCGAGCACCGTGTGCCGACCTGTTCCCACTGGGCCATTGCATCCCCGGACCGTGCGAGCGCGAAGCTTTTACGGTGAACCAGCGCCTTGATGACCCGGTGGACGAGCAGGTCGGGATAGCGCCGAATCGGCGAGGTGAAGTGGGCATAAGCCTCGTAGGCCAGCCCGAAATGACCCTGATTGTGCGGGCTGTAGACCGCTTGCTGCATCGAGCGGAGCATCATCGACTGGATGAGCAGCACGTCCGGGCGCAGCCGGACCCGCTCGGACAGACGCGCGTAATCCGAAGGACGTGGCTTCTCCCCTCCCCCCAGTTCCAGTCCGAGCTGGGCGAGATACTCGCGCAACTTCTGCAGACGCTCCTGGGTCGGTCCCTCGTGGACACGAAACAGCCCCGGATGCTGGCACCGGATCAGGAAATCCGCGGCGCTCAGATTCGCTGCGAGCATGCACTCTTCGATCAGACGATGCGCGTCGTTGCGTTGACGCGCCTCGATCCGCTGAATGCGCCCGAGTTCATCCATGACCATGCGTGTCTCAACCGACTCGAAGCTGATTGCACCACGTGCGGACCGCGCGCTCGCGAGCGCCAGATGCGCTTGCTGCAGACGGTCGAGCGCTTCCACCACCGCAGGGTGCCTGCGCAGCGCGATCGGATCCGTTCGACTGAGAATCCCCCAGGCCTCCTCGTAAGTGCAGCGGGCTGCCGAACGGATGACCGCTTCGTAGAACTGGTAGGCGTTGACCTCACCGCTGGCCGACACCACCATGTCGCAGACCAGCACCAGCCGATCGACTTGCGGCTTGAGCGAACAAAGCTCGTTGGAAAGCTTTTCAGGAAGCATCGGAATCACACGCCGGGGGAAGTAGACCGAAGTGCCGCGAAGCTGCGCATCCTCATCCAGCCCTGTTCCCGATTTCACATAATGCGCCACATCAGCGATCGCAACCAGAAGCCGGAACTCCCCGTGCTCTGCCGCCCGTTCGCAGTACACGGCGTCGTCAAAATCGCGGGCATCCTGCCCGTCGATCGTGACAAACGCCAGATCCCGCAAATCGATCCGCCGACGCAGGTCAACCGCGCGTAGCCGGTCGGGGAGTTTCTCGGCCTCCGCGAGCGCTCCTGGGGCAAAAACTGCCGGAACCTCGAATTTGCGCACCGCAATCTCGATTTCCATTCCCGGGTCGTTGACCTCCCCGAGCACCTCCACGATCCGCCCGGCAGCCTGCGCCTGACCCGAGGGTGGTACCGTGATGTCAACCACTACGACCTGTCCGGCGCGGGCCCCGGAAAGATCCGCCGGAGCAACCAGAATATCGTGCTTGATGCGCGAATCTTCCGGCACGACCCATGACACGCCGCGCTCCTCCACAACCCGTCCCACGAGCCGTGCCCGGGCGTGCTCGATCACCCGAAGGAGGCTCCCCATTCGGCGCCCCCTTGCGTCGAAGCCGCGTCGGCGTACGAGAACAAGGTCGCCGTGCATCGTGCGCTGCATCTCCTCTTCGGGGAGAAGGAGGCTTGGACTTCCATCCTCGGGATGGACGAAGCCGTGTCCGTCCCGGTGCCCCTGCACCCTGCCCTGCAGCTCCAGAACCTGACCGGCCGCAGGATTCTCCGCTTCCGGCTGATCGGGACTTCTGACGCTCTTGGCTGGCTTGGGCACGGTTGCTCTTTTCATGGAGTTGTTTTTGACAAATTGCCCCCCGGGGGCGAAAATAGAGGCCTGGTTTTCGCACCCCGTCAACGCGGGCTCGTCTGGAGTTCAGTTGTCGGGTGCCAACCAGGCCCAGATGGCGGAATTGGTAGACGCACTAGGTTCAGGTCCTAGCGGTGGCAACACTGTGGAGGTTCGAGTCCTCTTCTGGGCACCATCCGTATGCATTCGCCTAACTGGCGCACCCTGCCCGCGATGCTCGGCTTCAATGGACCTGCAATCGGGGAGCAAGGTCTTCCGGCCCCATCTGATCGTAGATTTCAAAGGGCTGAACAATCCACGGGTTATCGGGCAGGTATTGGCAGTAATAGTCGGGCACTGCTGCCGAGCATCCCTTGCGCCAGAGCACGCCGGAGCGCAACTCCTTGACTTGCGGGTAGCGCCGAAGGATCTCCGGCATGCCTTCGATCAGCGTTGCCCCCGAGTCCACCAGATCGTCCACCAGAAGCCAGCGCGAACCCGGCAAGGGCGAAGCGCTGCTCAGGTGTTCTGCAATCAACAAACGGCTCTGGCGGGTGCCGGCCGACTCGCGATACGAACTCGTGAAGAGCACTCCCAGCGGCCGATCGTAGATGCGCGACAGTACGTCTCCCACCCTCATCCCACCACGCGCAAGGCATACCAGCGCATCAAAGGTCCAGCCCGATTGATGAACCTGCAAGGCAAGCTGCTCGATGAGGCGATGGTACTGCTCCCAGCTGACATGAAGCTTCTTCATAGGGTCAAACTCCGGGAAGATCGATTCCGGGCCTCGGCATGGTCCGAGACCACATGAACGCCAGTTGCGAGGGTATTACACAAAGAGTGGGTGGCGCATGATCGTATCCTCGCGGTCTGCACCTGTGGAGACCAGCTCGATCGTTGATCCGGCAAGCTCCTCCACCCGCTGCAGATACCGTCGCGCCGCCTGGGGCAGATCGTCCCAGCTGCGCAATCCGGCAGTGCTCTGCGGCCACCCCGGCATGCTCTCGTAGATCGGGACGCAGCGTGCGAGCGCCTGGGCCCCGAAAGGCAAGCGGTCGATCGCACGGCCCTCCACTTCATAGTGGGTGCAAATGCGCACCTCGGGCAGTCCGTCGAGAACATCGAGCTTGGTGAGACACAACCCGTCCACGCCGTTGATTTCAATCGACCGCTTGAGCGCCGCGACGTCGAGCCAGCCGCAACGTCGGGGCCTGCCCGTAACGGAGCCGAATTCCTGCCCAACCCGGCTCAGGTGTCTTCCCACCTCGTCGTGCAACTCCGAGGGGAAGGGCCCCGAACCCACCCGGGTGCTGTAGGCCTTCACAATCCCGAGCACATGGTTGATGGCTTTGGGGCCAACCCCGGCACCGGCCGCCGCGGCACCCGCCACACAGTTGCTCGAAGTCACGTAGGGGTAGGTGCCGTGATCGATATCGAGCATCGACCCCTGCGCCCCTTCGAAGAGCAGGCGGTCGCCGCGACGCAGGGCCGCAACCAGCAAGGCGGGAACATCGGCCACCATTGGCGCGATCATTTCACCCAGGCGAAGCGACTCCTCGAGAATCGGCGCGAGCGCAAGGGTTGGTGCGTGCAGGTAATGTTCGAGCGTGAAGTTGTGCAGGTCGAGCGCCTCTTCGAGACGACTGCGAAAGTACGCCGGGTCGGCAAGATCGGCCACGCGCAAAGCCCTGCGGGCAACCTTGTCCTCATACGCCGGCCCGATACCCCGCCCGGTGGTTCCAATCTTCGCCTCTCCCCGGCGCGCCTCGCGCGCATGGTCGAGCGCCGCATGGTAGGGAAGGATGAGCGTGCACGCCTGCGCAATCCGCAGACGATCCCGCACCGCAACCCCTGCAGCCTCGAGTTCAGCGATCTCCTGCATGAGCGCAGAGGGCGACAACACGACGCCGTTGCCGATGTAGCACATCACATGCGGCCGCAAGATCCCCGACGGGATGAGCCGCAGCACCTGTTTGCGCCCACCGATCACCAGGGTGTGCCCGGCGTTGTGCCCCCCCTGAAACCGCACGACGCCTTGCGCCTGCTCGGTGATCCAGTCGACGATCTTGCCCTTGCCCTCGTCGCCCCATTGGGTACCCACAATCACGATGTTGCGCCCCATTGCCTTCCCTTGCGCCGGTTGCTCCGGCTTCAGGCCCCGCGCCGTGCCGGCGGCGAGAGGCGTTGACCCCCGAGGGGCGGCATCAATCCTCGCGCCCGTCGGCCGCAATGCGCGACACGCATTCCCACCTTCCACCGTGGTACAGCAATTCCCGATCGCAGCTGAATTCGTCGTGTTCGTCCTCGTGCCCTGGCATCACCTGAACCACGACTTCGCCCCGCGCGCGCAAGGCCGCGATCTCGCGACGCAGGGCCCGGTCATCGCTCCACGGAGCGCGGATCGCCGCGCGGGCCGGCGCCTCCGGAATCCATGCGGCGAGCTCGCGCAACTCCAGCGAAAAACCGGTGGCGGCTCGCGAGCGCCCGAAACTCACCCCCACGTTGTCGTAGCGCCCTCCGCGCGCGATCGCCAGCGGGTGGCCCTCGAGATAGGCCGCAAAGGTGAGGCCCGTATGGTATTGCCAGCCCCGCATGTCGGCAAAGTCGAGCGACAGCCGCACGCCTCGGTGCTCTTCCCAAAGGCGGCTTGCCGCGATGCTGCGCATTGCATCGAGCACGGCTGGCAGCGCCGGAAGGTCCGACAGCACCCAGCTGGCGCGCTCGAGCAGCGCTTCGGCATCGAAGACGCCCCCCTTGCGCTGCAGATCCCCGTAGAGCGCAGTGACCTCGCACAGCGTCCTGGCGAGCTCCGGGTACTCCGGGAGCAGGAAGGTGCGCAGCTCGGGGCGGTTCTTGGCGAGCATCAACTCGTGCACCCGCTCCCTACGCTCGGAGTCGAGCGGGTAGCGATCGAGCAAGGCGCCAACGATTCCCACCGGGCACAGATCGAGCCTCAGCGAATGCTCGCCCGCCAGCCCGATGGCGCGCACCATCAGATCCATGATCTCGAGATCGGCCTCGCGCCCGGCATGCCCGTAGATTTCGCAACCCACCTGAAACGGCTCGCGTGAGCCCAGGACGCTGTGCTCGCGGGTATGCAACACCGAGCCCGCGTAGCACAGGCGAACCACATGGCTGCGGTTGAGCAGATGCGCGTCGATCCGTGCAACCTGCGGAGTCATGTCGGCCCTCACCGCCAGCGTTCGCCCGGACAGCTGATCCACCGTCTGAAACATCCGCCGGGCGAGGTCGCGCCCTGCACCCACCAGAAGCGCATCCAGATGCTCGATCATGGGGGGAATCACGAGTTCGTAGCCGTAACCCTGGAAGAGGTCAAGCAGTTTGCGGCGCAAGTCCTCGATCCGCCGGGCCTCTGCCGGAAGCACATCGGCGATGCCTTCAGGAAGCAGCCAGCGGGGCATCGTGGCGGGTCCTCAGGATGGAAGGGTCAGACGCTCACACCCACAGCAGCGCCATTCCGAGCAGGAGGGCGCCGAGCGCAATGCCGCGGATGCGGTTGGGCTCGGTCTGACCGAGCTTGTGCATCGTGGCACGCCAACGGTCGGGGGCGACAAAGGGGAGGAATCCCTCGAAAAGCAGGGCAAGCCCGAGGGCCTTGAGCCAGATCTCCGGCATCGTGGAACTGGCGCGCTGCAGCGCGGCTCAGCGCGGAGCCCTTGCCGCGTTGCTGCCCGGGGCCTTGAAGTAGCGGAAGAACTCCGACGAAGGATCAATCACGATCACGTCGCGCTTGTTCTGAAAACTTTCGCGGTAGGCCTGGAGACTGCGGTAGTAGGCTGCGAATTCGGGATTCTGGCCAAAGGCTTCGGCATAGAGTGAGGCGGCGCGCGCATCGCCCTGGCCTTTGATGCGCTGCGCATCCCGGTAGGCTTCCGCAAGGATCACGTCGCGCTGGCGTTCGGCATCGGCCCGGATCTTCTCGGATTCAGCACCTCCGGTTGCCCGCCGCTCGTTGGCAACCCGCTTGCGCTCGGACTGCATGCGTTCGAATACCCGATCGGCCACCTCGGGAGCGAAATCAACACGCTTGAGTCGAACATCGACAATCTCGGCGCCGATCTCCTTGGCAGCTTCGTTGAGCTTGTTACGCAACTCCTCCACGATCTTTTCCCGCTCACCCGAGATCAACTCGGCCACGGTGATCTTCGAGATCTCGATGTTCATCGCGTCGCGAAGGCTGCGCAAAAGGCGATCCGTGGCAATGTTCTGGCTGCCGCTCGCCGACCGGATGAAGGCCTTCACATCCACGATCCTCCACTTCACATACGAATCCACCTGCAAATTGAGCTTCTCCGAGGTGATGAACCGATCGGTGTCGGGCGTGTCGATGGTGAGGATCCGCTTGTCGAAATACACGATGTTCTGAAAGGGAGGAGGAAGCTTCAGGTGCAGACCGGGCGTGTCGATCACCCGGCGAATCTCACCGAGCGCATAGACCACCGCAAACTGCCTCTGGTCGACCACGAACACGGAAGACAGCACTCCGAGCCCGAGCGCCACCAGCACAGCTCCGAGGAGCGCAAGCCGCGTCATCAGCGGCCTCCCCTGGCGTTGGCAGCTTTCGCACCGGATGCGATCTGGCTCATCGGCCACCCTCCCTTTCACGCCCACGGTTGCCCGCTGAACGCGCCCTCGCGTCGTCGGTGGTGCGCGGAATCGCCGATGCAGGCGAGGGGGGCGCGAGTTCGCCGTTTGCGCCGCTGCGCGCACCCGCTGCCGAATCGGACGACACCTGCTGCATCAGCTTGTCGAGCGGGAGATAGAGAAGGTTGCCCGCTGCCTTGCTATCGATCAGTACTTTAGTATTGTTGGAAAAGATTTGCTGCATCACCTCGAGGTACATACGGTCGCGCGTGACCTGCGGAGCCTTCGCATACTCGGCGAGCACTTGCTTGAAGCGGCTCGCATCGCCTTCTGCGGTTGCGATCGTGGCTTGACGGTAGCCATCTGCCTCCTGCATCAGACGCCCGGCAGCGCCCCGCGCCTTGGGGATCACATCGTTGGCATACGCCATGCCCTCGTTGATCAGGCGTTCCCGATCCTGTGCCGCCTTATTGGCGTCTTCGAATGCGGCCTGAACCTGCTCAGGCGGTTGTGCCTGCTGCATGGTTACGTCCACCACCGTGATGCCCACCCGGTAGCGGTTGAGAATGTTCTGCGTTTGCTGCCGCGCAGCCTTCGCGACCGCCTCCTTCTCTTCGTAGAGCACCTGATCGATGGTCTTTGCCCCAACCACCTCACGGGTTGCAGTCTCTGCAGCCTGTCGGATCAGATTGTCGGGACCACTTCCCGGATGGTTGTTGAAGAGGTAGGCCCGCGCATCGCTGATCCGGTACTGCACTGCGATCTGCAAGTCGACGATGCTCTGGTCCTGCGACAGCATGAGCGCCTCGCGAAGTACCTTGTTCTTCACATTGCCACGGTAGCCCACCTCCGCCTGGCGCAACTGCTGCGTGTTCACCAGTTCGGCCTGTTGAATCGGATAGGGCATCCGCCAGGAAAGACCCGGACTTTCGTTGAGGCGCTGGAACTCGCCGAACTGCAGGATTGCCGCAACCTGACCCTCTGGGAGAATATAGATGCCGCTGCCAAACCACAGCGTGAGCAAGGTGAGGATCACGGCCATAACCCCGCCGCGCCCAAGCGTGGGCGTGGGAAAGCCGGGTCCTCCGCCCGCAGAACCCCGGTTTCCGTTCCCCCGTCCACCGCGAAAGACCTGGTTCAGGCGATGGTTGAAGTCGCGCCAAAGTTCATCGAGGTCAGGCGGCGCGTTGGGTCGCCGGGGCCTTGGCGGACCCGAGCCCTGCTCGGGGCGGCCCGGATCAGGGCGACCGGGATCGTCGCCGCTGGAGGCCGGTTGCTGTCCTCCACCCTGGGAACCGCTGCGGCCCCATCCAGGGTCGTTGAGCGAAAAGACACGTCGAAGAAACATCCACATGACGGAGCACAACCTCGGTGACAGGGAAGAGCCTGGATCAGGGAAGACGGCCTGCGGCAACCGTCCCCGCACAGGCCCCGCCAACAACGACTGCTGCGGATGATTGCGCAATCGCCTCGGGGAGTATCCGGGACGTGACCTGCGCGGCCGTCTGCGTGAGGGCCTGAAAAATGGCCTCGCGAATCAGGTCGATACCGGCACGGGTCTGAGCACTTGCGTGTACCTGCAAGATCCTACCATAGGGATCGCGGTCAGCCCTTGGCGCCAGTCCGCACCGATCGCACTTGTTATAAACCTTGAGCACTGGCACCTCCCCCGCACCGATCTCACGCAACACCGCCTCCACCGCTTCGCACTGACGCTCGCGTTCAGGGCTCGAGGCGTCGATCAGATGCAGCAGCAGATCCGCTTGCGCGGTTTCCTCGAGCGTGGCCTGAAAGGCATTCACAAGACTGTGCGGCAGGTCGCGCACGAATCCCACGGTGTCGGAAAGCACGAAGGCGTTTCCCTCGCCCAGCCTCACCCGCCGCGACAGCGTGTCGAGCGTGGCAAAAAGTTGGTCGGCGGCATACGCAGGCGCTTGCGAGCCGACGAGCGCGTTGAAGAGCGTGGACTTTCCGGCATTGGTGTATCCCACAAGGGAAACCTTGAAGGCGCCGTGGCGGTCGCGCGCCTTTCGACGGGTGCGGCGTTGCAGCGCCAACGCGCCGAGGCGCTCGCGCAAGCGGCGTATCCGTGTGTCGAGCATGCGTCGGTCGAGTTCGATCTGGCGCTCACCCGGCCCCCCGCGCACCCCGATCCCCCCGCGTTGCCGCTCCAGGTGCGTCCACATGCGCACCAGCCGCGTGGACTGGTGCTGAAGGCGCGCGAGCTCCACCTGAGCCTGACCTTCCTGGCTGATCGCCCGTCGCGCGAAGATCTCCAGAATCAATTCAGTCCGATCCAGGACAGGCACCCGCCAGACCCGGTGCAGGTTGCGCTGGTGGACTGCGGAGAGCGCCTCATCGAACACCACCTCGGTGATGTGCTCGGCGGCGATCTGCCGATGGATCTCCTCAACCCTGCCTGAGCCAATCCGGGTGGCCGGATCGGCCCGGCTTCGGGAACACATCACACGGAGCGTGGGCTGAAGGCCTGCCGAACGGGCAAGCGCCTCGAGTTCGTCGAGGTCGACATGACGCCGCCTCGACGAAGCGACTCCGATCAGAAGCGCCCGCGAGACCGGTGTCACCCTGCGCCAGACTCGAGACTGAAGTTCACCGACCGGCCGGGCACGACCGTGGAGATGGCGTGCTTGTAGACCATCTGTGTGACGGTGTTCCTGAGAAGGACGACATACTGGTCAAAGGACTCGATGTGCCCCTGAAGCTTGATTCCGTTGACGAGGTAGATCGCAACCGGAACATGCTCCTTGCGCAGCATGTTGAGAAAGGGGTCCTGCAACTGCTGGCCCTTGTTGCTCATAACGGCTCCTTTCGGCTGTTGTGGTGTTGTTGTTGTGGACTACCCGGGAGTCTTCTCCAAACGCTTACACCCCTATTGTGCCCTTCGCCTCGAGGGCGCCTCATGCGGACGCCTCCTTCACGTAGGGGTTTGCTCCAGACCGCCACTCGATCCGCAAGGGGGTTCCTTCGAGCTTGAAGACCGTGCGGAACCATGCCTCGAGGTAACGTTCGTAGGTCGCGGGCACCTTGTCGAGCGAGTTGCCGTGAATCACCACCACGGGCGGGTTGCGCCCCCCTTGATGCGCATAGCGCATTTTCGGTCGGAAGGGTCCTTTGCGCGGCGGTTGCTGGCGCTCGACCGCCTCGCGCAAGGCGCGGGTGAGTCGGGGGGTTGAAAGACGCGCAGTGGCCGATGCATAAGCATCGTCAACCGCCTTCATGAGGGGCCCGAGCCCGCGCTGTTCGCGGGCGGAAATGAGGCACAGGCGCGCAAAACGCAGGAATTGCAGTTCACGCTCAAAGTCGTGCCTGATCTGCTGGCGGGCCTCGGCCTTCACCGCATCCCACTTGTTGACCGCCACCACCACGGCCCGGCCGGCCTCGACGATGTAATTAGCAATCCCGGCATCCAGGTGCCCGATGCCTTCGCCGGCGTCGAGCAGCAAAACGCACACATGGCTGTCTTCGATTGCCTGCAAGGTCTTGATCACCGAAAACTTCTCGACCACCTCCGACACCTTCGCACGCCTGCGCAAGCCCGCGGTGTCAATCAGGGCATACGGTCGTCCGGCGAAACTGCAATCGGTGGACAGCGCATCGCGTGTGGTGCCCGGCTGATCGAAGGTAATCACCCGCTCCTCGCCGAGCAGAGCATTGATCAGCGTGGATTTACCGGCATTCGGACGTCCAACGATCGCAACCCTCACACGCGCTGCTTCAGGCTCGGCCAGGGGCACGGGCGCAACCTCGCCGCCTCCAGGAGACGAATCCTCGAGAAGTGCATCCACCATTGCCCGCACGCCATCGCCGTGCGCCGCCGAAATGGCAAAGACCTGGCCCAGCCCGAGCCGGTGGAATTCGGCCAAGGCCTGCGCCGACGGCATGCCCTCGGTCTTGTTCACCGCAAGTGCGATCACCCCCGCCGAGCGGCGCAACTCGGCAACGATCTCGGCGTCGCGGGGACTGAGGCCCTCGCGACCGTCCACCACCAGAATCACCACATCGGCCTCGAGGATGGCAAGGCGCGCCTGGCGTGCCATTTCGAGGGCGAGCCCTTCACGTGCGACCGGTTCGAACCCTCCGGTATCGATCACCACATAGGGCCGCTCGCCCAAGCGCCCGCGACCGTAATGCCGGTCGCGCGTGAGCCCTGGCACATTGGCCACCAGCGCGTTGCGCGAACGTGTGAGCCGGTTGAAGAGGGTGGACTTTCCCACGTTCGGGCGACCAACCAGCGCAACAACAGCCAACCTGCCCCCGGCCTCAGGCACTTGCGATCCTGAACTGCGTCAACGCGCCGTCCACGCCCAGAACCCATCCGCGATTGTCTTCCACGAGCGGCGCGCAGGCCTGATCCTTTGAGGGGAGTTGCAGCCTGCCCACAAGCGTGCCCTGCTCACGACTCAGAGCGTGAAGCACGCCCTGATCGTCGGCAAGAAACAGGTGCCGGGCGCTCACGGCCGGAGCGCCGAGGCCGCGTGCGCGCAGGGCTTCCTGCCGCCATTGGGGCGCGCCACTGCGACTGAAGGCGTGCACCGTTCCCCGGTCGTCGGCGGCAAAGAGTTGTTGCCGATCTCCCGCCACGCCGCCCGCCCCGCCAAGTTCGCGCGACCAGAGCAGTTGCCCTGTGGTGCGTTCAAAGCTCGACAGTTTTCCCTGAAAACTCAGGGCGACGATGTCGTCATCGCCAATCAGCGGTGCGCCGAGAACATCGGCAAGACGCTCGATCTCGGTGGTGCCACGCGGTGCCGACACCAGAGCCTCCCATTCCACCTGCCCGCTTGCCGCATTCACCGCCATGAGGCGTCCCCCAGGCAGCCCGAGGTACACCCGGCCTGAACGAAATACCGCAGCGTTGGTTGCGCGCAGCACGAGCGGCGGACTCTGCCTGGCAATACTCCATCGGGGACGGCCACTTTCGAGGTCGATGGCCTGAATACGGCTGTCGCTGGTTCTCACCACCACGAGCCCTTCGCCGAGCGCCGGAACCGACACCGCCTCGGCACCAAGCACTGCCGACCAGATCTGGACGCCGCGTCGATCAAGCGCGACAACACGGCCGTCCCGCGATGCGAGCACGAAAAGCTGATCCTCAACCGCGAGCCCGGTGCTGAAGCCCACCCGGTGCTGAAAGGTCCACAGGCGCTCGCCACTTTGTGCATCGTGCGCTGCGATCTGGCCCGCGCGGTTGGCAAGCAGAAGCTGGGAGGCCGACAGCACCGGAACAAAGCCCAGACCCGTGGGGCCGATCGAGACACGCCACCCCGCCAACAACTGGTTGGCACCCGCAAGCGGGGCGAGTTCGGGGAGCTTCCTCCGCGAAGACGACCAGGGCATCCACCCCGACACGGTGTCGATTGCGGAGCAGGCACCCAGCGTTGCACTGGCGCAGGCAAGCCCAAGCCCCCTTTTCACGAGGCTGCGACGCCCGAAACGATCACTCATGATCCTCCCCCGCTGGCTCCTGGCTTGCCTCCGGTGCTGCCCGGTTTGTCGGAGGAGCCCGCTGGCTTGTCCCCGCCATCTGCTGCCTTGCCCCCGGTGCGGCCCGGCTTGTCTGCGGTGCTCGCTGGGGGAGCCGGGTTGGGCGATTCACCGTCGCCTCCTGCCGCCAGATGGTCGCGTTTGAGTTGCACCAGCGGCTTGAGCGGCGACTCCCGGGAGTTGATGGCGCTCTTTTCGGACTTCCCGATCGCCTCGTCCCAGGCGGCGAGCGCTTCGGGCAGGCGGCCAAGCGCAAGCAGAACGTCACCGCGACGGTCGAGTCGCGCCACTTCGAAGGCGCCGTCGGCACCGTAGGCAGCTGGCTCGAGCAGCGCCAGCGCCTGCTCGGGAGCCCCCTCGTCGATCAGGACTCCGGCAAGCCTTATCCGCGCCACGGCCGAAAGCGCATGGTCGGCCTTGCGATCGACCACCCACTGCAGTTGCGCGCGGGCCGACTTGAGGTCGCCCTGTTCCACGAGGAGCTTCGCGCTCAGGAGCGCCGCAAGCGGCGCATACGCAGTCTCCGGGTACTGCTCGAAGAGTGTTCCAGCGTCCTGGCGCACTGCGGCAGTGTCTGCACGTCGCGCAGCGATCACGACCCGGTCGTAGACCTCAGCGGCTTCAACGGAACGCTTGCCCTGATACCAGCCCCATCCACGCCAGCCCGCCAGCGCGAACATGGCTGCGGCAAGCAGCATCGAAATCCAGGTTCCATTGCGCCGCCACCAGTCCTTGAGGCGGTCAACCTCTTCCTGCTCGAAGTGATGGTCAGCCATCAGGGCCTTGCCGCGTAACCATGTTCGAGAATGTAGCCGGCAACCTGATCCGCGGCCATCCGTGTCTGGGGCACCGACGCGTCGCGAAGGGCCTTCACCGTGGCCTGCCCGGCGCGCAACTCCTCCTCACCAATCACCACTGCGTAGCTCGCACCGCTCGCGTCTGCACGCTTGAACTGCGCCTTGAACTGCCCCGCACCGCAGTGCACGATCACATCCAGACCTTGGTCGCGCAGACGCTCGGCAAGTTCAAAGGCGGCCAGATCCGAGCCATCGGCCTGATGTACCAGATACACATCGCAGGTGTCGGGCTGCACAGGAATCACCGCGCGCAAGGCCTCGAGCACACGTTCCACCCCGATCGCAAAACCGCAACCGTGCGCGGCCTTGCCGCCGAGCGTCTCGAAGAGCCCGTCATAGCGTCCACCGCCGCAGATCGTGAGCGGAGCCTTTCCGCCGAATGGGGCAATCCACTCAAAGACCGTGAGGTTGTAGTAGTCGAGCCCCCGCACCAGACGGGGATTGACCCGGAAGGCGATCCCGCGCCGGTCGAGATGCTCCAGGATGCGCGCAAGGTGTGTTCGGGATACCTCCCCGAGAAACTTGTCGATCGATGGTGCGCCCTCGATGAGTTGCTGCATCTGCGGGTTCTTGCTGTCGAGGATGCGCAAGGGGTTGCTGTGCAGACGACGCTGCGCATCCTCGTCGAGCAAGGTCCGATGCGCCTCGAAGTAGGCTATCAACGCCTGCCGGTGCGCCGCGCGCTCGCCCATCGCGCCGAGCGAATTGATGTCGAGGCTCAGGTCCCGCAGACCAAGCTCCTCCCAGAGCCGCGCGCACACCAGGATGAGTTCGGCATCAACGTCCGGCCCGGGGAGCCCCAGCGCTTCGAGCCCGACCTGATGGAACTGTCGGTACCGGCCACGCTGCGGGCGTTCATGGCGAAACATCGGACCGCTGTACCAGAGCCTCTGCGGGCCCTCGCGCAGGAGGTGGTGCTCGATCACCGCACGCACAACGCCGGCGGTACTCTCCGGGCGAAGACTCAGGTACTCGCCGTTGAGTTGATCGGTGAAGGCGTACATCTCCTTTTCGACAATGTCGGTGACTTCGCCGATCCCGCGCAGGAACAGCGCAGCGTGCTCGAGGATCGGGGTGCGGATTTGCCGGTATCCGTAGGACGTCACGACCGCAGCGACGGATTCCTCGAAATGGCGCCAGAGCCACTGCTCCGCCGGCAGCACATCGTTCATGCCGCGCACCCCGCGCAGCGGTTCGCGCCGGACGCCGCCCCCCTCGGCTGCGGCAGCGCTTCCCATGCCCGCCGCCGGATCAACAAGGCTCATCGCGGGGCACCGAAGCGCTGCTCGACATAGTCGGACACGATCCGGCGAAACTCACGCGCGATCCCTTCGCCCTTGAGTGTGACGCGCCGCTCGCCATCGACATACACCGGTGCCACCGGCGCCTCCCCGGCGCCCGGCAGCGAAATCCCCACGTCGGCATGCCGACTCTCACCCGGCCCATTCACCACGCAGCCCATCACCGCCACCTGCAGGGTTTCCACCCCTGGATACTTGCCGCGCCACACCGGCATCTCCTCGCGCAGCCAGCGCTGGATGTCATCGGCAAGTTCCTGGAAAAAGGTGCTCGTCGTGCGGCCGCACCCCGGGCACGCGATCACCATCGGAGTGAAGGCGCGCAATCCCATCGTCTGGAGCATCTCCTGCGCCACCACCACTTCGCGACGGCGATCGCCACCCGGTTCGGGGGTGAGCGAGACGCGGATGGTGTCGCCAATTCCCTCCTGAAGCAGTACCGCCATCGCGGCCGTGGAGGCCACAATGCCCTTGCTACCCATGCCAGCCTCGGTGAGTCCGAGGTGCAGCGCCTGCTCGCAGCGCGCTGCAAGCGTGCGATAGACGGCGATCAGATCCTGCACGCTGGAAACCTTGGCCGAGAGACAGATCTGCGCCGGATCCATGCCAAGGCGTATCGCTTCGCGCGTACTTTCCAGCGCCGAGGTCACCAACGCCTCGCGCATCACCGCCGCAGCCTCCCAGGGCTGCGGTCTGCGGGCGTTTTCGTCCATCAATCGCGCCAGCACCGAAGGATCCAGGCTGCCCCAGTTCACACCGATCCTCAGTGGCTTGCCCCATCGGAGTGCCACCTCGATCAGGCTTGCAAAGTTCTCGTCGCGCCGGGACGCGGTGCCAACGTTGCCCGGATTGATCCGGTACTTCGACAGCGTCTGGGCGCACGCCGGGTGCTCCTGCAGCAACTTGTGGCCGTTGTAGTGGAAGTCTCCCACCAGCGGAGTATCCACCCCCATCCGGTCGAGATGCTCACGAATCTCCGGCACTGCGCGTGCAGCCGCAGCACTGTTCACGGTGATGCGCACAATTTCCGAGCCCGCAACCGCGAGTTCCTTCACCTGGATCGCAGTGGCGATCACATCGACCGTGTCGGTGTTGGTCATCGACTGCACAACGACAGGGGCATCACCCCCCACCAACACCACCCGGTCACCCCAGCGTATGCGGCACTGAAGCGACCGGCGCCGCGGTCGCGGCAGAGCCGCCAGCGGTGCGGCTCCTTCGTTGGGTTGGGGGTCAGAAGAGGCGTGCATCGGGTACGAATGGGCGTGCATCGGGTCAGAAAGGGCGTGCATAGAAGTGGATCACCACGATCGAGGCGCACAGGGCGAGCGACGACCAGACCAGCCCCCTGCCCGCGCCGCCATGCGCAAAACCAAGCAATCCGCGCGGAAGCAGCCGACTCTGCCGCGCGTCGCCCTGGAGCGTGCTGTCGGCATCCTGGAGTTCCCGGGGCAGGAGACGCAGCAGCAGACTGCGATCCTCCACGCCGATACGCCTTCCGTAGGCGAAGAGCAAGGGACGGACAAAGGCCGGGCCAGGCAGTTCCTCCCATCGCCCCTCTTCGATCGCATCGAGTTGACGCAAGGGGACGCCCAGGTGCGCAGCCATGTCGTGGCCATCAACCCCATGAGCGATGCGCAGGGCGCGCAGCCCGTCGGCCGAGGCCAGTACCTCACCGAGCGTTGCCTGCTGCATCACCAGGTACTCACCGCCTGCGGCGAGCGGCCGGCTGCGCGATGCATGCGGACGGTCCTGCTTGTCCGATCCTGCACTGACCCGGCGAGTTGTCCGCAGGCCGCAGCGATGTCGTCTCCGCGGGTCTTGCGGATTGTGGCCGTGATGCCGGCGGCCAACAGCACCTCCGCAAAGCTGCGGATCTGTTGCGTCGTGCTTCTGCGAAACGCGGAGCCGGCAATCGGATTGAAGGGGATGAGGTTCACTTTCGAAGGCACGCTGCAAAGCAGATCGCGCAACGCCTGCGCCTGGGCAAGGGAGTCGTTCACACCAGCGATCATGGTGTATTCGAAGGTGATGAAATCGCGTGGCGACGCGCGCAGGTATCGACGGCAAGCCGCAAGCAGTTGTGCAATCGGGTACTTCTGGTTCAACGGTACCAGCCGGCTGCGCAGATCATCGTGAGGCGCATGCAACGACACCGCGAGGGCCACTGGGCAGTCGCCGGCAAGGCGGTCGATCATCGGCACGACCCCCGAGGTACTCACCGTAACCCTGCGTCTCGAAAGCCCGTAGGCCAAGTCGGAAAGGAGAATGCGCAGGGCCCCAAGGGTGGCCTCGTAGTTCTGCAGCGGCTCCCCCATGCCCATGAACACCACATTCGAGATCGCCTTGCCACTCTCGGATTCCTCTTCGGCCGGCGCTTGCTCCAACGCCAGCGGGTGAGCCGGCGGCTCAGACCTCAGCCGATCCAGCGCTGGAGCCGTCGCAGTACACGCCGCCGCAGCCGCAGATGCAGGTGCAGCCGCAGATGCGGCATTGCATGCCAAAGCGGGCGCAGGGTAACGATGATGCATCGACGCGGCCCTGAGACGGAGCGGCGAGGCGCTTTCCGAACTGCAGAGCAGGGCTCTCGCGAGCCAGACCTGCGCCACGATCTCACCAGTGCTGAGGTTGCGGTTGAAACCCTGCGCTCCGGTCGAACAGAAACCGCATCCCACAGCGCAGCCCACTTGCGTGGAGACGCACAAGGTCCCCCGGGCACGCTCCGGAATGAAAACCGTTTCGATGGCGTTGTGAGCACCAACGTCGAAGAGCCACTTGCGCGTGAAGTCCGCAGCGACGTGGTCGCGAACCACGCGGGGAAGCGGTCCGCGCACCTGCTCGGCCAGCCGCGCGCGCAGGCTCGCGGCAAGGCTGCTCATCGACGCAAAGTCGACCGAACCCCGCTGATGCACCCACTGCATCAACTGGCGGGCGCGGAAAGGCTTTTCACCCCAGCCGGCGAACAAGGTCTCGAGTTCCCTGATGCTTTGGCCGAGCAGATCAGTCGTGGCAACGAAACTGGAATCAGTCATGAACTCGCGCGTTGCTCCCGATGCAAAGTGAGGATAACGCCGCTGGGCCGGGAATTCTGCCGAAGATTGGACCGAGGGTCAGGCGGGCGGCGTGATCGACCGTGAGGCCGAAGATTCAACCCACGGTGAGGACGCCGACTCAACCCGCGGTGGGGCCGAAGATTCAACCCGCGGCGAGGCCGCCGATGCAACCCCGATCGGCCGACCTGGAACTTCAGCGCGCACAGATATCCATCGAGGCAAAAAAGAAAGCGATTTCGGCCGCTGCCGTGTCGGGACCATCCGATCCGTGTACTGCATTGGCTTCAACGCTACTCGCAAAATCCGCCCGGATCGTGTTGGGAGCCGCCTTGCTGGGGTCGGTTGCCCCCATCAGTTCCCGGTTGTGCGCGATTGCGCCCTCGCCTTCGAGCACCTGCACCATCACTGGTCCCGAGGTCATGAACTCCACGAGACTCGCATAAAAAGGCCGGTCCCGGTGCACTGCGTAGAAGGCCTGCGCTTGAGCGCGCGACAAATGCATCATGCGGGACGCGACGATGCGAAGTCCGGCCGCCTCAAAGCGCGCATAGATGGCGCCGATGAGGTTGCGGCCAACTGCATCGGGTTTGATGATCGAAAGTGTGCGTTCCATGTTTATCCTTGCTCGTGTTCGAAAAGTAAGCCCGCATTGACCGGAGCGTTCGACGAAGCGGCACAAGGGACTGCGGGGCGAACCCATCTGCCGCATCCACCTGAACCGGGATTGGTCTGTGCCGCCGCGAACAACGTGGTGGGTGATCTGGCGATGGGATTCCGGGTTACCGTGTGTGCCGCATGGCCCGGAGGACCCGCGTACTACAAACCACAGTGTGCTTCAGGGTACTGGTGCGGTGGATACTACCCGCCTAAGGTTGGGGGATGATAGCACCGGAGAAATACGCCAGGCTCTGCCCCCGAATCGGGTTGAGCGCAGCGCACTTCTCAAAGCCCTCAACCAGACAAGGTGGTTGAAAAGCCCGCCCTTTGGCTTTACATTCTCACATATCCACGTGTCTCGTGGCTTTTCTAGCAAGGAGGTTCTACGATGACCAATCCATCCAACTCGCCGTTTGGCCATTCGGCCAACGCGCAAGCACCACTTGGCTCTGCGGCCAATGCCCGGTCCACCGA
>VGHO01000001.1 GCA_016868175.1 Betaproteobacteria bacterium | reverse complement strand
CGGCGTGGAGCGAGAGGTTGCGAGCCCAGGTGCTGATCGGTTCGCTCAAGGAGCGCTGTCTGGCGGCGCTACGCCTGCAGGGCGACCGGGTCGTGGGCGAGCAGCGTCTGCTCACAGGCCTCGGTGCGCGGGTGCGCGATGTGCGTGAAGCCCCCGACGGGGCACTCTTCATCCTCGCCGACGACCAGCGCGGCGCCCTGATCCAGCTCCTTGGCTGAGCCTCCGCAGGCGTGAGCAACGCGTTGTATGCCGCCTGCCGCCGCGCTGGCTCTGGCGGCCTTTGCTCAAACGCCCCTGTCAGATCTTTTGCTGCCCTGGATTGATCCACCAGGGGGTGGACCTCGGCCTGCTCCAGATGGCCTGCACCGCGCAGTCCTTGCGTTGGCACCCAAAAAGGTCAGAACGGGCTTGCCGGCGCCGCCACGCCAACCGTTTGCACCTACCGACGCATCGCCTGTGGTTTAACGCACTGGAGCACTTGCATGTTTGCCCGCTTCGAATCGTTGATGGAAACCTACCCGCCGTTGGAGCCGCGTACACCTCCCTCGGGCTTTGCACAGTTCCTCTGGGTCATGACCGAAGGCACGCGGGGCTATCTCGCAGCGGTCACGCTTCTCACTGCGGCGATCGGAGCCTTCGAGGCAATCCTCTTTGCGCTGATCGGCCGACTGGTGGACTGGTTGACCGAGGTGCCGGTGGAGCGTTTCTGGTCGGCCAAGGGGCCGATCCTCGCCGCACTCGGCGCGGTACTCCTCGCGAGCGTGGCTCTCGTGGGGCTTCAGGCGCTTTTCAAGTACCAGACGCTCTTTGGCAACTTTCCGATGCGGCTGCGCTGGAATTTCCACCGTCTGATGCTCGGGCAAAGCATGGGCTTTTACCAGGACGAATTCGCAGGACGCATCGCGACAAAGGTGATGCAGACCGCGCTTGCGGTACGCGACGTTCTCATCGGCGTAGGCGACATCATGGTGTTCGTGCTGATCTACTTCGTTACCATGGTGGGGGTTGTGGGGAGTTTCGACGCCTTGATGCTGCTGCCCTTTCTGGTGTGGGTGGCGCTCTATGCGATTGCCCTGCGCTTTTTCGTGCCGCGCATCGGTCGGGTGGGGAAGTTCCAGGCTGATGCACGCAGCCTGATGACCGGTCGCATCACCGACGCTTACACCAACATCTCCACGGTGAAACTCTTTTCGCACAGCGACCGCGAAGCGCAGTATGCGCGTCGTGCAATGGACGAGTTCCTCGCTACGGTGCACACGCAGATGCGGCTTGCCAGCGGCTTCGAGATGATCAACCATGTGCTGAGCATGCTGCTGATCCTGATGACCGGGGCGCTCGTCTTGCACCTTTGGACGCTCGGCGAGGTGGGCAGTGGCGCGGTGGCGGCCGCCACCGCAATGGCGCTGCGGCTCAACGGCATGTCGCACTGGGTCATGTGGGAAATGGCAAGTCTTTTCGAGAACATCGGCACGGTACGCGACGGCATCAACATGCTCTCGCGCCAACGCACCGTGATCGATCCACCCAACGCATCGGAGCTGCAGGTCACCCGCGGCGAGATCCGTTTTTGTGGCGTGGGCTTTTCCTATGACGGCAAGCGCGAGGTCGTCAAGGCGCTCGATCTGCATATCCAGCCCGGGGAAAAAGTGGGCCTCGTGGGGCCTTCGGGGGCAGGAAAGAGCACCGTGACCAACCTGCTCTTGCGCTTCTACGACCTCCAGCGCGGCAGCATCCTGATCGACGGACAAGACATCGCCAAGGTCAGCCAGTCGAGCCTGCGCGCCCAGATCGGCATGGTCACGCAAGACACTGCGCTGCTGCATCGATCGGTCCGCGAAAACCTCGGCTACGGGCGACCGGATGCCAGCGAGGCACAGATGCGCGAGGCTGCGCGCCGCGCCGAGGCCGAGGCCTTCATTGAGAGCCTGACCGACCCGGCCGGGCGCCGGGGCTACGACGCCCACGTCGGCGAGCGCGGGGTGAAGTTATCCGGTGGTCAGCGGCAACGGGTGGCGATTGCCCGGGTGATGCTCAAGAACGCCCCGATCCTGGTCCTCGACGAAGCCACCAGCGCGCTCGACAGCGAGGTTGAAGCGGCCATCCAGCAGAGCCTCAACCGCCTTATGGAGGGCAAGACGGTGGTGGCGATCGCGCACCGCCTGAGCACGATCGCGGCGATGGATCGCCTGATCGTGATGGACCATGGCATGATCGTGGAGGAGGGCACCCATCCGGAACTTCTTGCCCGCGGCGGACTCTATGCCCGACTCTGGTCGCATCAGAGCGGCGGATTTCTTGCCGACCACGACGCCTGAGACGCAGGCGCCGAAACCGCGCTGCCTCCGGTTGCTTGCCAGTCCGCAGGGAGGATAGCCGCAGAGGGCCGCCTCAGTCTTTCGTGAGGCGTTCATTGGCGGGAAACATGAACCGCCGCGACTCGGCGTCGAGTTCGGTCTTGAAACTGTGCCGCGTGCGCAGCGCCTCTGCACGCTGTGCCGCTGGCCTTGCGCTGATTTCGTCGAGCAGGCGCTTGAGCTGCGGGTAGTGCGTCCAGGTGCCCTCGCCAGTGCCAAGGACGTAGGGGAGCAGCCTCACCCAGCCCCAGAAAGCCATGTCAACGATCGTATAGTCCTCGCCGAGGACGTAGTGCCGGTTGGCGAGGAGCGATTCGAGCAGTCTCCAGTGACGATGCGCCTCGTAGTCGTAGCGGTTGAGTGCGTACTCCCTGGGCTCGGGCGCCACATGGCGAAAGTGCACCGACTGGCCTGAGAAGGGGCCAACGCCTGAGGCGATGAACATCAGCCAGGAGAGCATTTCAGCCCTGGCCTGCAGGTTGGAGAGCGCAGGGACAAACCTTGCTTCGCGGTCTGCTAGATAGAGAAGAATCGCGTTGCTGTCGAAAACCTTGACCGAACCGTCCACAATCGCCGGGACTTTGCCGTTGGGGTTGACGGCGAGAAATGCAGGCGCAAACTGCTCACCTTTGCGGGTGTCCACCGGAATCGGGGTGTAGGGCAGACCGAGTTCCTCAAGCAGGAGGGCAACCTTCATCGGGTTGGGGGCAGCGTTATAGAAGAATTGCAGCATGGTTCGATCGATCCTCATGGGGGGTGGGTCAACCCGGTGCCTGGGGCGGACGCATCAAGGGGGTGGGTTTGCCCGATGGTTAGAGTGGGTGCACCGAAGGATGGGTCAACGGGGTATGGCTCAAGCCCCGCAGGAGTGTAGACGAACAAGGCGACGGCCCGAGGCCGCGAAGGAGACGAGCGATGTATCCCGGAATCCATGCACGACGGCACCCCGAGCGAGCCGCCTTCATCATGGCCGCGAGCGGGGAGGCGGTGAGCTACACTGCCTTCGAGGAGCGCAGCAACCGGCTCGCGCAACTGCTCCGGGCAGAGGGCCTGCAACGCCTCGATCACTATGCGATCTTCATGGAAAACAACGATCGCTACCTCGAGGCCTGCGCTGCAGGCGAACGCGCGGGTCTCTACTACACCTGCGTCAACTCCTTCCTTCATGCCGACGAACTGGTCTACGTCTTGACCAACAGCGAATCCCGGGTGCTCATCACCTCGGCTGCCAGGTTCGACGTGGCTCGCGAGGCGCTTTCCCGATGTCCGCAGGTGCGGCTCTGCATGGTCGTGGGTAATGCCGACGGTGCGTCGGGGGTATGCGAGGTGCCAGAGACGTCGGGGACGTCGGGGACGCCGGGGAAGCCGGGGAAGCCGGATGCCCTCCAGAGGCTTCATCCGATCGATTGCCGGGTGGTGGATTTCGTCTCGGCATGCGCAAGGTATCCGGCCACGCCACTGCCCGATGAGTCGCTGGGTACGCCGATGCTCTACTCCTCGGGCACAACCGGTCGCCCGAAAGGCATCCTGCGGCCACTCCCGGACAACCCGCCCGCAAAGCCTTTGCCGCTCTTTGATTTCCTGCACAAGCTCTGGCGATACCGTGAAGACATGCGCTACCTGTCGCCCGCACCCCTCTATCACTCGGCACCGCAGGCTGCGGTTTCGCTCACCCTGCGCACCGGCGGCACCGTCGTGATCATGGAGCGTTTCGATCCGGAGCATTTTCTCGAGCTCATCGAACGCTACCGGATCACGCACACGCAACTGGTCCCAACGATGTTCAGCCGCATGCTCAAACTCGATGCGCGCAAACGCACTGCGCACGAACTCTCGAGCCTGGAAGTGGCGATTCATGCGGCTGCGCCGTGTCCGGTTCAGGTGAAGGAGGCGATGATCGAATGGTGGGGGCCGATCATTCATGAGTACTACGGGGCAACCGAGGGGCTCGGGTTCACCGCCTGCGATACCCCGCAATGGCTCGCTCACCGCGGCAGCGTCGGCAAGGTGCTTTTTGGTGATCTGCATATCCTCGACGACGCGATGCAGCCGTGCCCGGTTGGCGTTCCAGGTACGGTCTGGTTCCGCACCGGTTCTCCCTTCGAGTACTTCAACGACCCGCAGAAGACGCGCGAGGCAAGCTCCGCGGACGGCAGCATGAGCACCGTGGGCGACGTGGGCTATGTGGATGCCGATGGCTATCTCTACCTCACCGATCGCGCGAGTTTCATGATCATTTCGGGCGGCGTGAACATCTATCCGCAGGAGTGCGAAAACCTCCTGATCACCCACCCCAAGGTGGCCGATGCAGCAGTCTTTGGGGTACCCAACCCCGATCTTGGCGAAGAAGTCAAGGCAGTTGTGCAAGCGATACCGCAAGTGCAGGCCGACGCAGGGCTCGAAGCCGAGCTGATCGCGTTCTGTCGTGAGCATCTCGCGCACCCGAAGTGCCCCCGCAGCATCGACTTCACCGATGCGTTGCCCCGTCTGCCCACAGGAAAACTCTACAAGCGCCTGTTGCGCGAGCGCTACTGGGAAGGCAGGAGCACCCGGATCATCTAAAACAGTGCCACCCCGTCCAACCCTGCTCGCCCGATTCCACCTGGTGCGCGAAATCTGTTGGGGCGTGCGCGCTGTGACGATCCCACGCACAATTCACTCCGGCTCAACATGCGTCAGATGCTTCTCGTTGTCGTAGCTGTCTTTCTTGCCTCCTGTGCAATCAAGGAAGCTCTGACCGGCTCGCGCCGCTACGCGCCGGGTGCCGACATGCTTGGGCAAACGCCTGAGCAGGTGATCTTCAGCCTGGGTCAACCTGCGGCCACTCTGCAGGTACGCGCTGGTTCACGGCTCGTGTTCGTACGCGGCCCCTTCGGAAGGCACAGCTACTTTGTCGACTTCGACGAGGCTGGACGGATGATGGCCTTCGAGCAGGTCCTCACCCGCGAACGCTTCGCCCGCATCAATCCAGGAATGTCCGGTCAGGAAGTGATCGCAATCCTCGGGCCTTCCACCGAAATTCGGGGGCTCGCTTTCAACCGGATCGTCTGGTCGTGGCGCTACGAGAACTACGAGTGCTTGTGGTTCCAGGTGGAACTCGAAGCAAGCGGGGTGGTGCGCAGCGCCGGTCATGCAATCCTCCCCGAGTGTCTGGGTCGATCCCGGATCGTTGGCTTTTAGTTGCTTGCCGGAGGGCCCAGCCGAGGCCCTTCGGGGCATTTCAGCGCCTACCCGCGGACTGCGCGCAGTGCCGCAAGCTCTGCGGCTGCAAAGATGATCGCTGGAAATCCGGCGAGCCATGTCCAGAAGAAGCGGTTCAGGCCCAGATACACAAAAACCAGCAGATGAAAGACTGCTGCGAGGCCACATCCCATGAGCGCAAGCTTTGGATGCAGAAGACCAAACGGCATGAACACCTCCCAGACCATGAAGGACCAGGCGATGAGCGCTGCAATTCGGGGGATCCGCAGCCAGTTGCCGGCGCTCAGAGGCCCATGCACCGAGGCATCAAGAAAGTGGATGAGCGCCTCGCCGCTTCGCCACTCGGGCTGAAGCAGCTTGACCGCTCCTGCAACGAAGTAGGAGGTCAGCATATGAATGCAGATCAGCCAAAGGGCGGCGCGCTCGGGCAGATAGGTCCATGCAGCACCCGGAGTTGCCGGCGGGAGCGAAATCCCGGGCGCAACGGTGCCGTCACCTGGCGAAAACGCCCACAGTTGGCCCAGGCAGAGTCCAAACAGCAGGCTGTTGAGCATACTGAGCGTCATCAGGTCGCTTCCGCCATTGAAGGCGCCGCGCCAGCGTACCTGGGTGAGCAATTGCAGGAACCAAAGCGCAAGCACTACCTTGCAGTCGGCGAGACGCAGCGGTTGCCACGCGGCCTGACCCAGGAGCAACAGGGCGCATCCAAACCTCAGGCCGATCCAGACGCGCGCCCGCCCGGGTGCGTAAACCATCTTGAGCAGTGCGTACCAGCGCGCCGATCGGACCGCCAGGTCGCTGCCGAGGACTGGCCATGTGGCAACCCGGCACGCCAGCACGCTTCGCGCGAGTTGCCAGTCCTCGAGGCTTTGCAAAGCGATCGACCATGCGAGCAGCCCAAGCCCCAGCCTGAGTGCATCGAGCGGATCGTTCACCACAACAGCGTGGGCCGAAGGATCTGATCAGGCGCAGCGCAGGGGTGGAAGCAGGGCTGCAGACTCAATCGTTGGCGAGAGCAGAATCAGCCGCTCATCGTTTTCCGAAAGGTCGTCGTGGGGAAGAGAGGCATCGACGCGCGGGTTGATCAGAAGGATGCGGAACTCGAGTGCCGTCCAACCCGGCTGCTCGGCATCGGCAAGCGCAGCACTCAGGGCAAGCACGCTGCGGTACGCTGATCCTCGCGCGAGTTCCTCGGGGCTCAGGTCGTGGCGGCGGAGTTCGCCAGCGAGTTGCTCAACGAGCGTCTGCTGGTAGAGCTGGCCGAGTGTGAAGGGACTGTGAAGAATCCCGAGCAGACGGCATCGGGCCCGTGGCGCCCAGGTCGTATATCCCCTGGAGCACGCCTTGCGGTGCTGGGCAGGCCCGCCACCGCACAGTCGAACTTGAAGCAGCGGACGGTTGCCCAGCCGATCAAAGAATTGCCAGCTCGGCAGGAAGCTGCGCAGCAGCACAGCCCACGGTCCCTCGAGCGAGCGGCCGCGCAGCCGAAGACCGAGCAGCAGCAGGCCAAGGTATCCCCCGAGCAGGAGCGCCAGCGTGAGTGTCACGGGCCCACGCGAGGCAGCGCACTCTGCACATGGGCCATCGGCGGTTGGCTACTTTGCGCGGTACTCGTCGTGGCAGGCCTTGCAGGCACCCGCAGTGGCGTTCACCGCTGCCTTGAGGTCGTCAAGCCTGCCGGTTGCCGAGGCTGTTCGGAGCTTGCCAACCTCCACCACAAACTTTTCGCTCAGCTGCCGGAAGTCGTCCCGGTCTTTCCAGATTTCGGGCTTGGCCTTCGTGTCCCCCTTGTCGGTGCCCTCCACGAAGCCGGCCCAAGGGAGCGCTGCCATGTTGGCCACGACGAGCGCGTTGTCGGCTGCAATCTTTGCGTCGTAGGGCGCCTTGCCCTGGGCCATCGCAGCAAGGCGCGCAAAGTGCTGCTGCATCACGAAGAGCGCATTCTTGCGATACTTGACTGCATCCTCGGGTTTGGCAAACTGGGCGGATACTCCAGTGGGGACGCCCGCAAGCGCAACAGCGAGCAACCCGCTGGCGAAAGCTTTCAAGGGTGATCTGCCTGCTGCACGGATCATCGGTCCGATGCGGGTGGTGGCGAAGGTGGATGGATGCATGAGATTTCTCCCGGTGGTGTTGGCGTGAGGGATGAGGAAGGGTCCTGGTTTCGGGCGAGGAAAGTGGGGGTTGAAGCGAAACATGGGTGACGCTGCAGGAGTTGAATTCCACAATGTTCCAGGCTAATCATGGCGAATGATCGCACGCATAACGCCGCGCCGGCCAGCTTGAAGAAGGTCGCGGTGTGGGATTTGCCACTGCGCATCTTCCATTGGACGCTGGCGCTCGCAGTCCTCGGGCTGATCGTCACCGGTACCCAGGGGGGGGAGTTGCTCCTGCGTCATGCCCAGTTCGGCTATCTCGTGCTCGGTCTGCTTGCGTTCCGGGTGATCTGGGGGCTGGGGGGTCCTCGGCACGCACGCTTTTCGCAGTTTGTTCGGGGGCCTCGCGCCCTTTTCGGATATCTGAGGCTTCAACGCGAAGAGAAGTTGCGCTGGATCGGACATTCGCCCCCCGGTGGCTACGCGATTCTCGCAATGCTCCTGCTGCTTCTCGCCCAGGCCGGAACCGGCCTGATTGCCGACGACGAGATTGCCTTCTCGGGCCCGCTTGCCGCAGCAGTACCCGCGTCGTGGTCGGCTACTGCAACCTGGTACCACAAGACGATCGGCAAGCCGGCAATCCTCGGGATGATCGGCCTTCACCTCAGCGCAGTCTTCTATTATGTGATCGTGCTGCGCATCCCGCTGATCAGCGCGATGCTCACGGGCGAGCGCGAAATCCGGGGTTGAAGGTGCCCCACGCTGAAGCGGGAGCGGTAGCGGGGGCGGGGGCAGCACACGCCTGCGGCGGAAAGTCTCAATCGCCGTCGGCTTGCCGGTCGGCGGTCTCACCCGGCCTGCGCACCGCCATTTCGAGCAAGGCATCCAGGGGAACGATCCGCAGGGCGGCCTGGTTTGTTGCCTCGAGAACCACTGGCGGGGCGAATCCTGCGTCGTAGGCCTGCAGCCAGCGCGATGCGCACACGCACCAGCGGTCCCCAGGCTTGAGTCCCGGGAACCGATACTGCGGCACCGGCGTGGAGAGGTCGTTGCCGACTGCCTTCGAGTAGCGCAGGAAGGCCTCGCTCACCTTGCAGCACACCGTGTGGCTCCCCACATCCTGCGGTCCAGTCTCGCAGCATCCATCCCGGAAAAAACCGGTGACCGGATCGTAGGAGCACGCCATCAGCGGTGTGCCGAGCACGTTGACCGAACCGTGAATACTCATGGATACTCCCCGCGGAGCTTGGAACAGGGTCTTGATGCTCTCACAACCGGAGAACCCCGCTTGGCAGCGGAAGATTTCGACGTGCTTGTCGTTGGTGCCGGTTCAGCCGGCGCGGTACTCGCCTCGCGACTCAGCGAGGATCCGGCGTTGCGCGTACTCCTGCTGGAAGCCGGGGAGTCGTCGCATCCGCTCACCCCGATGCCGATCTCCTTTGGCCTGCTGCACGACGATCCCGAGGTGAACTGGCTGTATGCATCGGAGCTTGAGCCCGGCCTTGCCCGGCGTTCGATGCGTGTGACCTGCGGCAGGATCCTGGGGGGGTCGAGCGCGATCAACGGGATGGTCTGGACGCGCGGCCAGCGTCAGGACTACGACGACTGGGAGGCGCTCGGCGCCCGTGGCTGGGGCTGGCGCGAGGTTGCCCCGTTCTTCGAGCGTTGTGAACACTTCGTGGGCGGCGAGGCGCTGCCCGCACGCGGTCGATCAGGACCGATCAGGCTCAGCGAGGTCAGCGATCCGAATCCGCTGTATGACGCGATCTTCGCGGCCGGCGCAGCGCTTGGCTATCGTCGCAATCCCGACTACAACGGCGCCTCGCAGGACGGGCTGGCGTTAGCCCAGGCCTCGATCCACCTTGGACGGCGGGTGAGCGTTGCCGAGGGCTATCTCGAGGAAGCCCGCCAGCGACCGAACCTGCGCGTGATGACCGGGGTGCAGGTGCAGAACCTTCTCCTCGATGGAAGGCGCTGTACAGGGGCCGCATACCGTCGTGCCGACAAATTCTGGCATGTGGGCGCGCAGGAGACCGTGCTTTGCGCGGGAGCCCTCGGGTCGCCCCAACTGCTGGAGCGCTCGGGCATCGGCAACCCGGAGGTTCTCGGGTCGCTCGGCATTGCGGTCGTCCACGCCTTGCCGGCGGTGGGCGAGAACCTGCGCGATCATCTCAACACCCCCGTCGTCTGGCGCCTCAAGGACCCGGCGCACTCCGCCAACCACCTGGCGCAGGGCCTCGCGGCATTTCGCCAGTTGCTGCGTTACATGAGCCAGGGCACTGGCCTGATGAGCCTGCCCTTCGCACCGCTGCTCGGTTTTCTCAAGACCGATCCCCTCCTTGCCCGGCCTGACGTGCAGATGCACCTGATGCCCTACGCGATCCGCGATACGCTGCCGCGCAGGTCCGAGGAGTTTCCCGCGATGACCTCCACCTCCTGCGTTTTGCGGCCTGAAAGCGTGGGCGCGGTGCACCTGCGCTCAGCCGACCCGCGAGAGCCGCCCGGGATACGCTTCAACTATCTGGATAGTCCACAGGACCAGCAGGTGGCGCTTCGCGGCTTTCGCCTGCTGCGGCGCCTGATGGCCACCGCCCCGATGCCCGCACTCATTCTCGACGAATCCGCCCCGGGTCAAGGGGTCCGGACCGATGACGAGGTACTCGCCTGGATCGCCTCGCGGGCGCAGAGCGCCTGCCACCCGGTGGGCACTTGCCGCATGGGTAGCAGCGGTCAGACGAGCGTGGTGGACAACAAGTTGCGGGTGCATGGGATTGGGGGCCTGCGGATCGCCGACGCCTCGGTGTTTCCCTCGATGCCCTCGGGCAATACGAACGCTCCCGCGATCATGCTCGGCGAGCGGGCTGCGGATATCCTGCGGTCAACACTCGCACTGCGCCGACGGGTCGAATCAAGCCTGGACGTCGGATCACCCAGAGCGTGATGGCTGGTGCTGCGCGCCTGCTCGCCAGATCACTCAGACCGCCAGTTCAACCCAGATCGGCTGATGGTCCGAACCTGCGGCCTCGCTGTCGATCCACGCACGGCGTAGCGAAGAAGCCAGATCGGTGCTCGCAAAACAGTAATCGATACGCTCGCCGTCCTCGAGCGAGCCGTTGCGGCAGGTGATGCCTTCATCTTCGCGATGTCCGGCCTCCACCCAGGTGTCCACAAATCCGTCGCGCGTATTCATCCTGCCGTAGGCGGGGCTCCAAGGGCCCACGATTCGCGCATAGAGGGAAGATCGCGCGCTGAAATTGAAGTCCCCCATGAGAAGCGCCTCCCTCGGCATCGGGCCCGCATCGATCGACTCGCTGAAATCGGCCTTCACCGTGGATCCACACCATCCAGGGCCCTCGTCGTAGGCTCCCTTGTGCAGCGCGAGCAGGCGCAAAACCTGATCTTCCCGATCGGCGTCCGAGAGGTGCGAGAGATGCACCGACACAACCCGCAGCGCTCTGCCGAGCGGTGTGAGGATCACACCCTCGAGCGCGCTGCGCTGAAGCGAGAACTGACGCAGCGTGCCCATCTTCGGCAGCAGGTGGTTGCGGGCGTTCAGGATCGGACTGCGGCTGAGCAACATGTTGCCAAACTGCCGCCGTCGCTGCAGCACAGTTCCATCGGCGCGGAGCACGTCGGCGTGCAGATCCAGACCTGCGCCATACACCCAGTGGTAGCCGGGCAGCAGACCGGCGAGGGCCTCGGCCTGGTCGACCATACCGGTGCGCTGCGCATGCCGCTCCACTTCCTGCAGCGCGATCAGGTCGGCTCCGGCGAGGCTGCGCGCAATACGCGGCAAGTCAACGCACCCGTCGCGCCCGGTACCATACTGGATGTTGTAGCTCACACAGAGCATGGTGACCTCTCAGTGCATGGTGACTTGAAGAGCGCGTTGACGTGCAAAGCCGTGTGAATCCCTGGCCGCATCCCCCGAAGTGAACGCAGTCTATCGCGGTCCGCAACGTATCGTCTGCCTCACGGAGGAGACGACCGAGTGGCTCTACCTGCTCGGCGAGTCTCATCGCGTGGTGGGAATCTCCGGCTACACGGTCCGCCCTCCCGAGGCCCGCCGTGAAAAACCGCGGGTCTCGGCCTTCCTCGACGGGAAGGAGGACCGCATCGTGGCACTTGAACCCGATCTGGTGATCGGTTTTTCCGACATGCAGGCAGCGCTTGCCGACAAGCTGATCCGGGCCGGACTCAACGTGTGGATCAGCAACCAACGCAGCATCGCGGAGATTCTGCAAACGATGCGGACCGTCGCACTCCTCGTTGGCGCAAGCGCGCGTGCCGAGGTCTGGATCGCGGATTGCCTGCAAAGCCATCAGGCGATGCGCGAGGCGGCTCGGGAGTGGGATTGGCGTCCCCGCGTGTACTTCGAGGAGTGGGATGCGCCGATGATCTCGGCAATCCGCTGGGTGTCGGAACTCGTTGGGATCGCCGGGGGAGACGATATCTTTCCCGAGCTGGCTCAGCAATCGCTGGGACGCCATCGCGTGGTGGCTGACGCCAATGCGGTGATTGAACGCAACCCCGAAGTGATCGTTGCATCGTGGTGCGGCAAGAAGTTTCGTGCGCAACATCTGCACGCCCGCCCGGGCTGGTCCGGCATCGAGGCCTTGCGCCGGGGCGAGTTGCACGAGATCAAGTCGTGCGACATCCTGCAGCCAGGCCCGGCCGCACTGGGCGATGGTGTACGCCAGTTGCATGCAATTCTTGCTGCAGCCGCAGCCCGGCGCGCTGGCCCCGTGCCCTGAGGAGCGCCATTGCCCGATCGGGCCGATTCGTGACCAGGCCGTCCACCTGCATGTCAAGCAATTGCTCCATGGTGGCGGTGTCGTCCACGGTCCAGGCAAGTACCTGCAGCCCAACGCGGTGCGCCATCTCGATCTTCGCGGCATTGAGGTTCTGGTAGGCGCACGACCAGTGGGTGCCTCCTGCAGCCCGGATCATGTGCGCCACCGAGGGGAAGTTTCGCAGCTGCCAGCCCGCAGTCCACGGGGAGTCTGCGCCCGCACCGAGGTTGTCGAAGTTCGGGAGCGACGCAGTGAGGTACACAGTGGGCATGCCCGGTGCCTTGCGTTGAACGAGAGCAAGGCTGCGCCAGTCGAAGGAGAGTATCTGCACACGCCGGTTCAGGCGGTAGCGGTCAATCTGCGCCAGAAGTGCATCCACCACCACTTCGGGCGGTGGCGTCAGGTCGGGGCGCAGCGGAAAGAGCTTGGTTTCGATCGCATAGCGCACCATGGGTCGGGTTGAGCGCTCCACCATCTCGAAGAGGTCGGCAAGGCGCGGAATCCGCAGGTCCTCGATGGCTTGCTGCTCGGGATAGCGCGCCGCATAACGGCTTCCCGCGCGCAGGCGTCCGACCTGGTAGCGCTGCAATTCGGCGAAACTCAGATCCACGATGCGCGGGCCTCGCGCATTGAGGAAGCTGCCATCCGGTCCGCGGGTGATGTCTGGATTGAGGTCGGGATCGTGACTGATCACCACCTCTGCGTCGCGGGTCATCACCACATCGAGTTCGAGCGTGTCCACACCGAGTTCGAGCGCCCGCGCGAAGGAAGGCAGCGTGTTCTCGGGCAAGAGCCCAGGCGCACCACGGTGCCCCTGCACATCAACGCTGCGCACTGCTGCGTTCGCGCGCGCGGCGAGCGCGAAGCCTGCAAGCGCGGCGCCTTGCAGCACCGCCCGGCGGCCTGGCAGCGCGCGCACAATCAACCGATCACGCCTTCCACGCGAAGGTTTCGTTGCTTTCCGAAGCGGGATTCCCAACGCATGTCAGACGCCCTCAACGCGAGCACTGTGCTCGATTCGCTACTGTACCGCGATGCCTTCGGCACGCCTGCGATGCGCGCGGTGTTCTCCGACCAACGATTTCTTGAGCGCTGCGTCGAGGTTGAGATCGCACTCGCGCAGGCGCAGGCGGGTTGCGGTGTGATTCCCGGCCACGCCGCTCGCGAGATCGCTGCGCTCGCCCGCGCCGACAAGCTCGATCTCGCAAAGCTCAAGGCCGAGACCGACAACGTGGGCTATCCCATCCTTCCGCTGGTGCATCAGCTGGTGACACAGTGCGGCGACTCGGGTCGCTATGTGCACTGGGGCGCAACCACGCAAGACATCATGGACACCGCTCTGGTGTTGCAGTTGCGCGAGGCCTTCGCTGCGATCGACGAAGACCTCCGGTCGCTTCGCCGCATCCTGCGGGCACTCGCCACACAGCACCGCGCCACGGTGATGGCGGGCCGCACACATCTGCAACAGGCGCTGCCGATCACCTTCGGCTACAAGGCCTGCGTCTGGCTTTCCATGCTCGACCGTCATCAAACGCGTCTGGCGCAACTGCTCCCACGCCTCATGGTGGGCCAGTTTGCAGGCGCAGTGGGCACGCTGGCCTCGCTCGGCAGTGAAGGCATGCGGGTGCAGCAGGCGCTCATGGAAAGGCTCGACTTGGCTGCACCGGTCTGCACCTGGCATGTTGCACGCGACAATCTGGCCGAGGCGCTCAACCTCCTCGGGCTGATCAGTGCAAGCCTTGCGAAGATCGCACTCGATGTGATCCTGCTTGCCTCAACCGAAGTTGGGGAAGTCTCCGAGCCTTTCGTGCCGGGGCGGGGAGCGAGCAGCACGATGCCGCAAAAGCGCAATCCGATCAGCAGCGAACTGATCCTTGCCGCTGCGCGGGGTGTACGTCAGCATGCGGGCCTGATGCTCGATGCGATGGTCCAGGATCTGGAACGCGCCACCGGTCCCTGGCACGCCGAGTGGCTGGCGGTGTCGCAAGGCTTCGTGCTGACCGCAGGCGCTTTGCAACAGGCGCGCTTCCTGCTGCGCGGGCTCGAAGTACGCCCGGAGCGCATGCGCACCAACCTCGACGCCAGCCGGGGACTCATCATGGCCGAGGCTGTGATGATGGGCCTTGCACCGCATCTCGGACGCCAGCAGGCCCATGACGTGGTCTACGAGGCCTGCCGCAGGGTGCACGACGGAGCGTCCACCCTCGCCGAACAACTTGCGGCGGATCCGCAGCTTAAAGAGCAGTTGTCGGCGGCACAGATCGCAGCGCTTGGCGACCCCGCGAACTACCTGGGGAGTACCCAGGCAATCATCGACCGCACGATCGCCGCGTCGGAGGCGATCGACCGGGATCGGTGAGGCAGGCAGGTGCCTTGCGCTGCAGCGCTCAGCGGTACACGCCGTCCCACGCCTTGGCGTTGAAGTGCGCCGACATGCCGTCGGCGCTCACTTCCGGTCGCTTGAGTTCGAAGATGTTTTCTGCGCCCACCACTGCATAGTCCATGTAGCCCAGTCGTGCGATCGGCCGGATCGCGGCCACATCCACCCGGCCCTCGCGCAGATAGCGGTCGTCGATGTAGACCCCCACCACTTCGCCAAAGACCACCGTCCAGAACGACTCGGTTGAGCCGTGCGGGGCAGGCATCGGAACGATCTTCCACAGCCTGCACTCGAGCGCCACCGGGCTCTCCGCCACCCGGGGTGCCTTCACCAGGACGGAGTTGGCGGGCGTGAGGCCTGCGAGTGCAAACTCGTCGACGTCCGGTGCCACCGCAGCCGAACTCATGTTCATCGCGTCGCGCAGCGCATGCGTGGCAAGCGAAAAGCAGAACTCTCCACTGTGCTCGATGTTGCGCAGGCTGTCCTTGCGTCCGCCCGAGGAGAAGACCACCATGGGCGGCTTGTCGCTCACAGCGTTGAAGAAGCTGTAGGGAGCCAGATTGAGCACCCCGTTGGCTGCAACCGTGGAAACCCAACCAATCGGCCGCGGTACGACCACCGCCTTGAAGGGGTCGTGCCGCATGCCATGACGGTTCGTCTGCGTGTTGTAGTGCACGACTTGCCGGAACCTACCTGGTGTAGCTCTTGATCAGGTCCCGCGCCGCCGCAAGCAGCGCCTTGCCGTCGACCCCGCGCTTGTTCATGTCCTCAACCCACTCATCGTCGAGCTTGTCGGTGGCCTGCTTCCATTTCTCGAGTTCGGCCTTGGGGATGGTGTTGATGGTGTATCCCGCAGTGGACGCGAAGGTTGCGCGCCCGGGAACGTCATTGCCGGCCTGGGTACGTCCGAGGAAAGCCGAGAACTCGCGACCGGAATTCTTGTCGATCACGGCCCTGAGGTCAGCGGGAAGGGAGTCGTAGCGGGCCTTGTTCATCGGCACGATGAAGAAGGTGGTGTAGAGCGCCTCGTAGCTGCGGTCGGGTTCGGCCACGAACCTGGTGAGTTCGTGGACGCGCAGTCCAGGCGCCACCTCATAGGGAATGACCGCGCCGTCGATCACACCCTTGGAGAGAGCCTCGGGCACTTGCGGCACCGGCATTCCCACCGGCGTTGCGCCAAGCATACCGAGCATCTTGGTGGTGAGACGGGTGGGCGCGCGCAACTTCATTCCCTTGAAGTCGGCGAGCGAGGTGATCGGTTTGTTGCGGGTGAAGATGTTGCCGGGACCATGAACATGGACTGCGAGAAGCTTCACTTGCGCGTACTCGTCCATCGCGTACTTCTGCACATAATCCCAGGCCGCGCGGCTGGTGGCATCGGCGTTGGTCATCATGAAGGGCAACTCGAAGATCTCCGACTTCGGGAAGCGACCTGCGGAGTACCCGGCAACTGTCCACACCACATCGGCCACGCCGTCCTTGGCCTGGTCGAAGAGCTGCGGAGGCGATCCGCCGAGTTGCATCGCCGGAAAGATCTGGCATTGCAGACGGTTGTTCGAGTCACGGGCGATGTTGCTGCACCAGTCAGCCAGCATCTTGGTGTGCTGGATCGACTGGGGCCCGAGGAAATGGTGGACCTTGAGCGTGATCGTCTGGGCGGCAGCGAATGCCGGCACCGCGAGCGTTGCCAGACAGAGGCCCCACCGGGAAAGTCGTTTTGCCATAAGACGGTCTCCTTTTGTTGAACGTTGAAGCCTGAGTGTAAGAGGTATTCAGACTGAAGTCCTCCCCGGTGCGCAGGAGGCTATGATCCCAGGCACCGGCCATGTGTGTGGCCCACACGCATCCACCCTGCCCAACACGCGCCTGGCCTCCACGCATCACCCACGCTGAACGCACCCGCCGCATGACCAATCCCCGATTCTGCCCGGTCCTGTCGCAAGCGCCTGAAGGCAGCTGCACGAGCCACGCATGAGCCTGGAATCGGTGCGGCAGCACTTTGAAGACCTCGCGCTTGACCTCACGATCATCGAGACGAGCGAAGAGACTTCCACGGTGGAAAGTGCGGCGCGAGTGCTTGGCGTTGAGGCTGCGCACATTGCAAAAACGCTCGCATTCAGGCTTGCTGACCCCACGGTGATCCTGCTCGTCACACGCGGCGATGCACGCATCGACAATGTGAAGTTCAAGCAGCGCTTCGGCAAAGCCAGGATGCTTGCACCCGGGGACGTGGAGTTGCTGACCGGGCATCCGGTGGGTGGCGTGTGCCCCTTTGGTCTGCGCGCGCCGCTTCCGGTGTATGCCGACGTTTCGATGCGGGTCTTCGACCGGGTGTATCCGGCTGCCGGCAGCCGCAATTCGGCGTTGTGCATCGCACCCTCGGCGCTTGCGCAACTGACGGGCGCAACCTGGGTGGACGTTTGCAGGATACCCGGGTAATGTTCAACCCCGGTGGGGAGTTGTTCAGTGCAACAGGGCGCAGTTACACGCTCTGGGCCAGGCTTCCGGGAGGATCCATGTGATTGCCGCAATTGTCATGATTCTGATCGGGGCCTCTGCGCTTGCCGCCTGGCTGGGATTTCGTGCAGGATACCGGCGTGGCTGGCAGGCGCGCGATCAGCAACAACCCTGAAGTCCGTGGATAAGGTGGAGTATGCGATGAAGAAGATCCTCGCTGCAGTGCTTGCGCTGGCGGTTCCGCATGCCGCGGGTGCCTTTGGGATCAGCACCGGCAACGATCTGGTACAGCAGGGCTTCCATGTGGAGCGACGCATCAACGATGGTCTGAGCCAGAACCCTGCGGCCGACCGTGAGTTGCTGGGGCACCTGAACGGCTTTGTGATCGGCTCGGTACTGATGCTTGCACATACCGATCCCCGGGTTTGCATGCCCAAGGACGGCACGCTGCAGCAGCACAAGGCCGTGATTCGACGCTACCTCGAGAGCAATCCCGCCCTGCTTGGCCGCCACGCCAGCGTTCTCGTGCGGGAGGCCATGATTCAGGCGTTTCCCTGCAAGGACAAGTCGTAGCGCTCTGCGCGCGCTGCGCGCAAGCCAGACGAGGTCGGGCCAGCGTTTGCCTGGAGAAAGCCTCGCCCTGTTCTGTGAGCAGCTCAATTGCCTGCGGTTTTCCCACCGGTGGGAAAACGGCGGGAGAACGGTGGGAGAACGGCGGGAAAACCGTGGAAAAACGGTGGGAAATCCGCGGAAACAGACCTGACGAACCCTCAAGGATTCGCCAAGTCGCTGATTTATCTGGTGGCGAATCAGGGACTCGAACCCCGGACCTGCGGATTATGATTCCGTTGCTCTAACCGACTGAGCTAATTCGCCTGGAGCAAAGTGTAGCGGATTATGCAGGGGTCACCTGCAAGTGACGCCCCCCCTCGCGCTGAAACAGCAGACTGAAGCGGCATCCGGCTGTGCCCGCGGCCACCCCGAATACGGTGCCCGGCTGCCCGGGACTTTCGGTCCGGACAAGCGCACGGACCCGCGCCTCGAGTTCCCCCGGTGCAAAGGGCTTGGCGATGAAGTCACCGGCGCCGGCATCGAGCATGCGCACCCGCCGCTCCACCGAGTCGGTGGCGGTGAGGATCAGCACAGGCACCGCAGACTGACGGGCCCGCAAGCGCCTGAGTACTTCCAGCCCGGGGATACCAGGTCATCCAGGGTCGAGGATCACAGGATCGGACGCATCGAGCCCGAGGGCGTTGTGGGCGCGGTAGCCGGATACAAGATGATCCACGGCGTAGCCGGCCTGCCGAAGCGAGCGGCTCAGGCCGTTTGCAATGACCTCATCGTCTTCCACCAGCAGGATGCGCATCGCCTGTCTGCCTGCGCGCTGCCCGCCGTATTGCCTCGGCCGTCTGTTCTGCAACACGCGCTGCCGCACAGGCGTAATCCCCGCCGCTGCTCACGTAAAGGATTGCGCGTGAAGAATTGATCATCATGCCGAACCCGCGCCGGTCAAGACCTGCGCCGACCGCGGCTTCGATATCCCCACCCTGCGCGCCGATGCCAGGTACGAGCAGCGGAAGATCAGGGGCAATCTCTCTCACGCGGCGAAGTTCCCCAGGGTAGGTCGCCCCCACCACGAGGCCGATCTGGCCCCCTGCGTTCCACCGGGTTGCGGCAAGATGCGCCACATGCTCATAGAGGGCACAATGCCCGGCAAATGGAGCAGCTTCCGGGGGCGCCACCTGCCCGCGAGCGGTTGCAAGGCCCACAGGGAGCGCCTGCAGATCTGCGCCCCCTGGATTCGAGGTTCTGCAGAGAATGATCACGCCGCGGCCTGCATAGGCGAGATAGGGGTTGATCGAATCGCCCCCCATGTAGGGGCTGACGGTGACCGCGTCGGCCTTGTAGCGTTCGAAGGCTTCGCGCGCGTAGTGTTCTGCCGTGCTGCCGATGTCACCGCGCTTGGCATCGAGAACGACAGGAATCTGCGGATGAAACGCCCGCAGGTGCTCCATCAGACCCGTCAGTTGATCTTCGGCGCCGGCGCTTGCAAAGCAGGCGATTTGCGGCTTGAATGCGCAGGCAAAGGGAGCGGTTGCATCGGCAACGCCAGCGCAAAACTCGAGGATGGCGTTGGTTCGGCCACGCAAATGCAGAGGAAAGCGCCGCGGGTCCGGGTCGAGCCCAACGCAGAGCATCGACCCGGATTGCTTCCAGGCGTTGCGCAGTTTCGCGAGGAACCCCTCGCAGCCGGGGGCGGCGGTTGGCGTCATGTGAAGCTGGGGCTAAGCTAAGGAAAGCGGGATGCGCACAGGCATGGTCGGGCAGGATATAAAGACGAAGACAGACGAAGACGAAGACGAAAGCGACGGCGAAGGCGTCAACCTGAGCACCACTTGCGCCGCCCACCGCCGGCCCGCGCCTCGGGAGTACGCATCGCGACCATTATGCGGATACTCGCAGGATCAGCGTTGGCGCATCGTCGCATCGGCGCAGAGCCTCGGGGGACGTGCCAGCTTGACAGCGCCTGCATGAAGGGGTGGCCTGCCATGAACGAGGCCCACCGTGGACGTCTGTTTCGTTCCGGCTCAAGGGTTGACCTCTGAGGCAGGCCCTGCAGTCGGTCAACCACCACTGGATCAGGACTTTAGAGCTCGCGGGGAACTTCAGGACATGGCCGAGCGGTCGTTCAAGGAAGAAGTCCAGAAGCTTCGCCTTTCGGAGGGCGAGATCTTTCGCGGCGAGGGCATTCTTGCGGTTACCAAGGCCTTGCTCGAGTCGGGCGTGGCCTACGTGGCCGGTTATCAGGGGGCGCCGATTTCCCACCTCATGGATGTGCTTGCCGATGCGCAGGACATCCTCGCAGACTACGGCATCCACTTCGAGAGCAGCGCGAGCGAGGCCACTGCGGCCGCGACGCTTGCCGCCAGTGTGAACTACCCACTACGCGGTGCGGCAAGCTTCAAGAGCACCGTTGGGACGAACGTTGCGAGCGATGCACTCGCCAATCTTGCCTCGGGGGGCGTGACCGGCGGAGCGCTGATCATCGTTGGCGAGGACTACGGCGAGGGCAGCTCGATCATGCAGGAGCGGAGCCACGCCTTCGCGATGAAGTCGCAAATCTGGCTCCTCGACCCGCGCCCGAACCTTCCCTCGATCGTGAGCGCAGTCAAGACTGGCTTCGAACTGAGCGAGGCGAGCAACACGCCGGTGATGCTGCAGCTGCGCATCCGTGCCTGCCATGTGCACGGGCACTTTGTTGCAGGCCGCAATCGATCGCCCCGGTTCACACTGCGCGAGGCCATGGAGCAGCCCCGGCGCGACACCGCACGGATCGTGCTTCCCCCGGCGAGCTTTGCGCATGAACAGGAAAAGGTGCTGGCGCGCTGGCCCTCGGCAGTCCGCTTCATCCGCGAGCACGGCTTGAACGAGCGCTTCGGGCCTGGCGGACGCAGGGTACTGGCTGCGGGCGAAGCAACAGGCCTGGGCCAGGTTGTCGACGCGCAGGCGGCCCAGGCTGCGCTTTGCATCGGAATCATCACGCAGGGAGGGCACTACAACACCCTGATGCGGGTACTGCTCAATCTCGGGCTTGCAGACCTCTTTGGTCGTAGTGCAGTTCCGATCCATGTCATGAACGTAAGCTACCCGGTGCTCGAGGAGGAGATCGCTGATTTCTGCACCCACCGGCGCGCCATCCTGCTGGTGGAGGAAGGTCAGCCCAATTTCCTCGAGCAAAACATCGCAGCGATCCTGCGCGCGCGGGGAAGTGGCTGCGCTCTGCACGGCAAGGATATGCTGCCCGTTGCAGGCGAGTACACCGCAGCGGCATTGCTCGCCGGCCTTCGATGCTTTCTCGAGGAGCACGGGGTTCTGCCCGTTGATTCCAGGCGCACCATGCAACCCCACGGCTGGCCTGAGGTGCCAGGCGATCGGCCGCACGAGGATCGCGCAACCGGGATGCCCAGGGCGCCGAGCCGGGTCATCGCACTGCACCCGGAAGCGGTTGTGCACAACCGGCCGCCGGGATTCTGTACCGGCTGTCCTGAGCGACCGATCTTCACAGCCATGAAGCTGCTCGAGCGCGAACTTGGCCCGCACCATGTGGCGGCCGACATCGGCTGCCATCTTTTCTCCATCCTTCCACCGTTCAACCTTGGCAATACCACCATGGGCTACGGGCTGGGTACCGCGAGCGCTGCGGCGATGAATGTGCAGGCAGGCAAGCGGGTGATCAGCGTGATGGGCGACGGAGGTTTCTGGCACAACGGTCTCACCAGCGGCGTTGCCAACGCGGTATTCAACCGTTCGAGCAACGTCACACTGATCGTTGACAACAGCTACACCTCGGCCACCGGTGGCCAGGACATCCTCTCGTCGAAGACAGCCAACCCCACACGCAGCACCGGGCATGCCATCGAGCAAGCGGTCCGCGGCGTTGGGGTCAGCTGGGTCCGCACTGTCACACACACCTACAACCTGAAGTCGATGATGGATGCGCTCCGGCAGGCGCTTCGTTCAACGGAACCGGGACCCAAGGTGGTGGTGGCGCAAAGCGAGTGCATGCTCAACCTGCAGCGACGCGAACGCCCACAGCTGCGCAGGCGCCTTGCCGCCGGCGAGCGCGTTGTACGTGAACGTTTCGGCGTGGATGCGGATACCTGCACCGGGGATCGCGCATGTATCCGTTTGTCCGGGTGTCCCTCGCTCACGATCCGGAGCAACCCCGACCCCTTGCGGACCGAACCGGTGGCCACCGTGGTCGAGTCGTGCGTGGGGTGTGGGCTTTGCGGAGAAGTGGCGCATGCAGCGGCCCTGTGCCCGTCGTTCTACAGGGCGAGCATCGTCAGCCATCCCTCGGCCTGGGATCGGCTGCGCCAACGGCTGCGCAATGCCGTGATTGCGTGGCTGCAGCGCCGCGATGCAGCGCGCAGCGCGCGCTGGTCGATCGGGGAATCCGTCTGAGTCGGGAACCTCCACGGCTGATCCGCATCGCAGTGCTCGCGATGGGCGGCGAGGGCGGCGGGGTCTTCGCCGACTGGCTGGTTGACCTTGCCGAGCATCACGGTCACGTGGCGCAGAGCACCTCGGTGCCCGGAGTCGCGCAGCGCACCGGTGCCACCGTGTACTACGTGGAGATTGTGCTGCATGCCGGCAGCAACGCGAGCCCGGTGATGGCGCTGATGCCCCTTCCGGGCGATGTGGATGTGGTGATCGCCTCCGAGCTCATGGAGGCGGCCCGTGCAGTGCAGCGGGGACTCGTCACCCCTGAGCGAACTGTCCTCGTGAGCTCCACCCACAGGGTCTACGCCATGGCCGAGAAAACCGCGCTTGGCGATGGTCGCGCGCAGAGCGCGGCACTCCTCGCATCGGCCAGCGCTGCGGCTCGCCGGCTGATCGCCTTTGACATGCAAAGGGTGGCCGAGGAGGAGGGCAGCGTGATCAGCGCGGTGCTGCTGGGCGCACTTGCCGCAAGCGAGGCACTGCCCTTTGGCCGCGATGACTACATGGAGACGATCCGCCGAGGCGGCATCGGCGGCGCTGCGAGCCTCCGCGCCTTCAGCGCGGGCTACGATCAGGCGCTGCGCCCGCCGCTCCCAGGCAACGAATCACCCCCGCTGCACCCGCCGCGTCCAGCCAACGTATCGCCCCCGCAACACCTGCCGCTCCCAGCCCGTTCGAAGGAGCCAGCGTTGCCCGCCGGCACCCCAGAGGCGATGCCGGTTGCTGCCCATCCGCAGGTGCAGGCGCTGCTCGACCGCGCCGCACGGGAGCATCACGAAGCGGCAACCCGGCGGGTCGTCGTGACGGGACTGCGCCGGCTGATCGACTACCAGGACCCAGCCTGGGCCAACGACTACCTCGAACGGCTTGCGGCGTTGCGCGCCAGCGTGGCGGCCGCAAGGGCCCCCGAGCGGCAGCCGGAGGGCGAGTTGCTGATCGCCGAAGCCGCGCGGCATCTTGCGCTCTGGATGAGCTGGGAGGACGCAGTCCGGGTGGCCGAACTCAAGACGCGTGACAGCCGCTTTCATCGGGTGCGGTCCGAAGTGCGGGCGGGGCCTGGCGAGTTGCTGTCGATTCGGGAGTACCTCCACCCCCGCCTGCAGGAGGTTGCGGACACCCTGCCCGCAGCGCTCGGGCGTCACCTGCTCAAGCGTGGATGGCTTGGCCGGATGGTTGAGCGGATTGCCTCACGCGGCCGGATCGTGGAGACCACTTCGCTGCGCGGCTTCCTGCAATTGTGGGCGCTGGCGCGCCTCAAGCGCTGGCGACGCGGGTCCTTGCGGTTTGCGGTGGAGGAGGCGCGCATCCATGCATGGCTTGCCGATGTGCATGCAGCAGCCGCGCGGCGGGATCTGCCGCTGGCTCTCGAGATCGTGCGCTGCCAGCAACTGGTCAAGGGCTACGGGGACACCCATGCAAGGGGATGGCGCAGCTTCGAAAAGCTCCAGATCGTCTGGCGACAACCGGGCCCCCGACAGCATGAACGGGTCGCCGCCCTGCGCGCTGCGGCGCTGGCCGACGAGGAGGGGCATGCGCTTGCTCAGGCCCTGGGCGCCTCCGGGCCACAAACGCACGGCGGCGGCTGAGGGCACCGTCAACGGCGCAGGGCATCGGCGGCGTCAAGGGTTCGTGCGGCAAGGCTCGGTCCGGTCTGCAGCGAAATGCGCGTTGCGCAAGCAAAGCTACACTTCCCACCGTGCAAGTCCCCCTTCAAACCCTCCCCCGAAAAGCGATGCCATCAACCCTCGACCTTGACCAACTGGTCCAACCCGACCGGGTCCACCGCAAGGTCTACACCGAGCCCTCGATCTTCGAGTTGGAGATGGAGCACATCTTCGAGGCAACCTGGGTGTACTGCGGACACGCGTCCCAGGTGGCGCTGCCCGGGCAGTTTCAGACCCTCACGATCGGCAGGCAGCCGATGGTGATGGTGCGGGCGCTCGATGGACGGATCCATGTGCTCTACAACCGTTGTCCGCACCGCGGTGTGCAGCTCTGCGGAAGCCCTCGCGGCAACACCGGCAGCGGTTTCGTCTGCCCCTACCATGCGTGGAGCTTCCATCTCGACGGGCGGGTTCGCGCGATTCCTCTCAAGCAGGGCTACGAGGGTACCCGCCTCAACCCCAACGATCCGCAGTGCAGCATGACGCCCGCTGCGCGTGTCGACAGCTACCGCGGCTTTGTCTTTGCGAGCCTCAGCCCCCACTGCCCACCGCTGCTCGAGTTTCTCGGCGACGCTCGGGTTGCCTTCGACGACATGTGCGACCGCTCACCCGAAGGTGAAGTGGAGGTTGTACCGATCTGCCACCGGGTCGTGCAGCAGTCGAACTGGAAATTCTTCATGGAGAACCAGCTCGACGCCTTGCACCCTTCGGTCACCCACCAGTCGACCGGCGTGTCGGCGCGCCGCGTCGAAAAGCGGGTGAGGGAAAAACACGGCGAGGCCCCGCTTCACTTCCACTACCTGTCAACCTTTGCCTCGAGCTTCGATCAGTGGGATTCGGTCCAGACTGTGAATTTTCCCAGAGGCCACGGAGTGCTCAAGGCCTACATGGGACTGCGCCCTTCAGACCCCGACAGCCGCGCCTACGAGGACTTGCTGCGCCAGGCCTACGGTGCCGACAGGACCGAGGAGTACCTGTCGCGCAGTATTCACCATGTACTCATCTACCCTTACCTTTCGGTGCAGTCGCCGCTGCAGCAGTTGCGCTGCCTGCGCCCCCTCGGCCCCGACCAGACACTCTCCGAGATCTGGCATTTTCGCCTCAAGGGCGCACCCGAGGCGATCTACAGGCGCGCAATGTGGTACTTCAACCTGGTGAACTCGCCGGCCACGATGATCAACGCCGACGACCTCGAGAACTGGGCCCGTGCCCAATGGGGCCTGCAAGCCAGGGGAAACGACTGGGTGAGCTTTCACCGCAACATGGGCAGCGATACCGAATCGGCGGGGATTGTGTACTCCACCAAGGGTACCTCCGAGGTGGTGATGCGCAACCAGTTCAAGGCCTGGCGCGAGTACATGCACGCTGCCGCCACGCCTGCGGCGACGGCGCAAGCCCCGGCTGCGGCAAACCGGTAAACGATCCCATGCCCGAAGACAGGGTGAGGCAAGCGCTTGGCACCGGGGTGGTGATCGAACCGGTCCAGTCGCTCACCGGTGCAGAGTCGATTGCGCCCGACCATCAGGGCCGCGGCCGCGAGAGCGCTGCAGGGTACCTGCCGGGCAGTGTCGAGGTCGACCGCGGGTTGTTGCGCGACGTGGAGGTGCTGCTCACGCGGCAGGCGCTCATGCTCGATGCGCGTCGCTGGCTGGCGTGGATCGACCTCTTCACGGACGATGGCGTGTACTGGATGCCGGCAATGCCCGAACAGACCGACTGGGCTTCCGAGCCGTCGATCTTCGCCGAAGACCGCGACCTGATGGAGATTCGCGCAAACCGGTTGCTGCACCCCAACGCCTGGTCGCAGGCAGCACCTTGGGCCACCCACCATCTGCTCGGCATCACGCTCGTCGAACATGCCGAAGGCGACAGGCTTGCCACCTACACACCCTTTCAGATGATGGAGTTGCGACGCGACCGCATCCGTCATTTCGGCGGTAGCTACCGGCATGTCCTTCATCGGCAAGACGGCGGCTGGAAGATCCGGCTCCAGCGGGTGGACCTGTTCAACGCACAGGCGAGCTACGACTATGTGATTCAGGCCTGGGTATGAGCGCCCAATGTGGAAACCCCCCGAGCGCATCCGGCACCTCTCTTCGCGCGGCCTAACCCCCAGCCGCGATCAGGCACAGCAGTCGCTGCTCTTCAGCCCGCTGTGCCACGGGCCCCTCACGCTTCATCACCGCACCTGGGTGCCCGCCATGGTGCCGTGGCGTTCGAACGAGGAAGGGGAACTCACCGACGAAGTGCTGGAGTGGTATGCACGCTTTGCGCAGGGCAGGCCCGGTGCGATCGTGGTGGAGGCCACAGGAATCCGCGACATACCCAGCGGACCCTTGCTGCGAATCGGGGACGATCGCTACGTTGACGGGCTCAGCAGGCTGAGCCGCGCTGTCCACACCGCAAGCGGGGGGCACACGCGCCTCTTCATCCAGCTCATCGATTTCCTTCGCATCCGCAGGCGACCCGAACCGCGCGTGTTCTTCGAGCGGCATCTGGCCCTCACCCCGGCATTGCTTGCGCGCGCGGGGCTCGAGCAACTCCCCGAAGCGCAGGCAAGGCAGGCCCTGTTTGCCGCGGGCCCCGAGAATTGGAGGATCTGGCTCGGTGCCGCCGATTGGGAGAGCCTCCAGTTCGGGGCGCGCGAAAGAGTAAACGACCTTCACCTGCCGCATATCCGGCAACTGCCTGCGGAGTTGCCCGGGCTTTTTGCCGCAGCGGGCAAGCGCGCAAAGGATGCCGGATTCGATGGCGTGGAGTTGCACTACGCGCACGCCTACACCATGGCCTCGTTCCTGTCGGCCACCAACACCCGCGATGATGGCTACGGCGGCAGCCGGGAGGAGCGCGCGCGGTTGCCGCTCGAGGTGTATGCGGCAGTGCGGGCGGCCACGGGCAAGGACTTCGTGGTGGGATGCCGCTATCTTGCGGAGGAATGCATCGCGGGCGGCAGCAGTCTCGACGACAGCCTCTGGTTCGGCCGCGCCTTTGCGCGTGCCGGCATGGACTTTCTGTCGCTCAGCCGAGGTGGCAAGTTCGACGATGCCAAACAGCCCGCCATCGGCCAGGCTGCATACCCCTACACCGGCCAGAGCGGGTATGAGTGCATGCCGCAGCAGTGGTCGGACCATCTTGGGCCCTTCGGCCGAAACCGCGCGGCAACGAGAAGTATCCGGCAAGCGATCCGCAGCGATGGACTGAGCACGCCGATCGTCTGCACAGGCGGCATCCATAACTTCGCAATGGCCGAGGCGATGCTTGCCGAGGGCTGCTGCGACCTTGTCGGCACAGCACGCCAGAGTCTCGCCGACCCCGACTGGGCGCTGAAGACCTGGCTCGGCCGCGCCGAAGAGGTGCGCACCTGCGAGTACACCAACTATTGCGAAGGACTCGACCAGAAGCACAAGCAGGTCACCTGCCAGCTTTGGGACCGCAAGGACCTGAACGAACCCGGACTGCGATTGTCGAGGGACGGCAGGCGCAGGCTCGTTGCGCCACGCTGGAAGCCTGAGGAGGAGTTGCAGTTCGAGCTGCAATCCAACCCGCAGTCCAACCTGCAGTCCAACCTTCAGCCCGACCTGCGGCCCAGGCTTCCGTCGAGCGCACCGGTTGCCACCCCCACTTCATCGCCGGCACTCTCATGAGCGGGCTCCTTCCTTCCGGCCATCGCGACAGTTTCAGCCGCGACCGCCTGCCGCCGCGGGCGCAGTGGCCGGTGCTTCTTCCCCCGCCCGCGGGCATTCACTACAGCGACCGCCTCAACGCAAGCGCAGAACTGGTCGACCGTCATGTGCGCGAGGGGCGCGGAGCGCGCATCGCGCTGCGCGGCGCCGGGCTTGCCTGGAGCTACGCCGACCTCAAGGATCGGGTCGACCGGATCGTGGCGATCATCCGCATGCGCTGGGGTCTGGTTACCGGTAGCCGCATACTTCTGCGCGGCATGAATCATCCGATGCTTGCTGCGTGCTGGCTGGCGGTGGTGAAGGCAGGCTGTATTGCGGTCAACACCATGCCGCTGCTGCGCGCCCGCGAGCTTGCCGTCATCGCCCGCAAGGCTTGCGTGCAGGCTGCCTTTGTGCAACGCGACCTGCTCGCAAGCTGGCACGAGGCGCTGCACACGATCACAGGCGATGCGCCCTGCCTCGACTACGACCTGAACGGCAACGGCTCACTGCACAACGCCATGGCGCAGCCTGGCCACGGATGCGAGGCCGCCGACACTGCGCAAGACGATGTTGCGCTGATTGCCTTCACCTCCGGCACTTCTGGTGTGCCGAAAGCCACCATGCACTTTCAGCGCGACCTGCTCCTGATCGCCGATGTGTCCGCCCGGCAACTGCTGGAGCCTGCAAGCGGCGATGTGTTCATCGGCACTCCGCCGCTTGCCTTTACCTTCGGGCTCGGAGGGCTGCTCATCTTTCCCTTGCGCGCTGGCGCAACGGCAGTCCTTCAGCCCTCCTGGACCCCCGAGTCATTCCTCGAAGGTATCCGGGAGCATCAGGCCTCGATCTGCTTCACCGCGCCCACGTTCTACCGGCGGATGGCGCAAGCGGCCAGGGCGGAGCAACTCGGCAGCCTGCGTGCCTGCGTATCCTCCGGCGAAACGCTCCCGGCCGATACCCGCGCGCAGTGGTCCCGGGCCTCGGGAATCGACCTCACCGAGTGCCTCGGCTCCACCGAGATGCTCCATGCCTTCATCGGCTGCACGCCTGCGGAGGCGCGGCCTGGCGCCACAGGCAAGGTCATCCCCGGCTTTGAGGCCTGCATTCTCGATGCCGAGGGACGCGCGCTGCCCCCGGGGCAGGCGGGAAACCTCGCGGTACGCGGACCAACAGGCTGCAGGTACCTCGACGACCCGCGGCAGACCGAGTATGTGCGGCATGGCTGGAACCTCACCGGAGACGCCTGCAGCATGAGCGCAGACGGCCACTTCCGCTACCACTCCCGGGCCGACGACATGATCATCGCCTCGGGCTACAACATTGCGGGGCCGGAGGTGGAGGAAGTTCTGCTCGCGCATCCGGCGGTGGCCGAGTGTGGTGTGGTGGGTGCACCCGATCCCGGGCGCGGGCAGATCGTGACGACCTTCGTGGTGTTGAGCCCTGACGGCGTGACGCAGGAACCTGCGGTGCTTGCCGAAGCGCTCAAGGACTGGGTGAAGCAGCGGCTTGCACCCTACAAGGCTCCGAGACGTATCCACTTCGTTGAAAGTCTGCCGCGCACCGAGAATCTCAAACTGCAGCGGTTCAGGCTGCGGGAGTGGGCCAGCGACCATCGAGGATTCACGCAATGACCAGCGAAGCTCCCGATCCCGACGATCTGGCCTACAACCCGCGCCTGCGCGTGGCCAACGTGCCGGCAATCTTCGAACGCTGGCAAGGCCGGGCGCGTGCAGCACGTGCGTCAAGTCCGGGGATGCTCGCCGATCTGCGCTTTGGGGACGGTGCCGCCGAAACGCTCGACTACTTCCCGGCATTGCGGCCGAATGCCCCTTTGCTGGTCTTCATCCACGGCGGCTACTGGCGCGCCCTGGACAAGGCCGACTTCTCCTGGGTGGCTCCGCCATTCAACGCTGCCGGCTGCGCCGTGGCACTCATCAACTACTCGCTCGCGCCTGCGGCAAGGATCGAAGCCATGGTGGAGGAGGTTCGCCGGGCGCATGCCTGGCTGTGGCGCAACGCCGACAGGCTCGGGCACAACCGCGCGCGCATGGTGACTTCGGGCCACTCCGCCGGCGGACATCTGTGCGCCATGACGCTTGCCACGCGCTGGGTCGACGAGGCTCCCGATCTCCCGTCCACGCTTGTGCCTGCAGGTGTTGCGATCAGCGGTCTGTTTGACCTTCGGCCCTTCGTGCGCGCCCCCTTTCTGGCCCCCACCCTGAATCTCGACCACGACCGCGCAGGCGCGCTGAGTCCGGCGTTGATGCAACCAGCCAACCCGATACATCTGCTGACGGCTGTGGGCGGGGAGGAAAGTGAGGCCTTCAAGGAGCAAAACCGCCAGATCCGTGAGCAGTGGTCGGCGCATGCGGGGCCCGACGTGCCGCTCCCCGGGCGCGATCACTTCAGCGCCTGCGACGCGCTCGCCGAGCCGGACCATGCGCTTTTCGAGGCAACGCTTGCCTGCCTGCATCAGACACCCAGGTAGCGGTGCCAGAGGTTCCGGTCGGCGGAAAGCATCCCCGAAGTGCCCTGCCACACCACCCTGCCCTTCTCCAGAATGAGGTGGCGATCGGCGATCCCGACCAGGCGGCCGATGTACTTGTCCACCACGATGAGCGTTTGACCTTCGCTGCGGAGTTGCTCGATGCAGCGCCAGATCTCCTCGCGAATCAGCGGCGCAAGCCCCTCGGTTGCCTCATCGAAGATCAGCAGTTTCGGATTGGTGACAAGCGCACGGCCAATGGCGAGCATCTGCTGCTCACCGCCGGAGAGCTGATTGCCCATGTTGCCGCTGCGCTCAGCGAGGCGCGGAAAAAGCCGATACACCAACGACGGAGTCCACGCGGCAGTCCGGCCGCTGGGCGTGCGCGCAAAGGCGCTGAGGTGCTCATGCACGCTCAGGTTGGGAAAGACCTGCCTGCCTTCCGGGACCACCGCCACCCCAAGCCGGGCGATCGTATCCGGCGAGTATCCGTGGATTGCCCTGCCTTCAAAGACAACGCGCCCGGCGCGGATCCGCTTCAGCCCGAGAATACTGCGCAGCAGCGTGGTCTTGCCCATGCCGTTGCGCCCGAGCAGACCGAGCACTTCGCCCGGTTGCAGCTCCAGATCAACACCGAAGAGTACCTGGCTTGCCCCATAGGCCGCCTGCAGTTGCTCAACCAGAAGCAGCGGGGGCGTCATGCGCTGCGCCCAGTCCACCCGAATATCGCCCGGTTCATTCAACGGGCTCGTCGCCAAGGTAGGCGGCCCGGACCAGAGGGTCGGATCGAATGGTTGCCGGTGGGCCGCTCGCGATCAGCGTGCCGTTGACGAGCACCGAAATGCGGTCTGCCAGCCGAAAGACCGCATCCATGTCGTGCTCCACCAGAAGGATGCTGATCGGCTTGTTGCGCCGGAGGCTGGTAATCAGCTCAAGGATGCGCCTGGACTCTTCGGGCCCGGCACCCGCCATCGGCTCATCCAGCATCAGCAGCCGAGGCTCGGTGGCGAGCGCGAGCGCAAGTTCCAGGATTCGCTGCTCGCCGTGGGAAAGTGTTGGCGCCAGGTCATGCAGACGCTCGCCCAGCCCCACCTGCGCAAGCAGGGCGGCAGCCTCGGCGTAAACCTCGCGATCGCGTGCAACGCTTCGCCAGAACGACCCGCGCTGCGGCCGCCGCGACTGGACTGCGAGCGCAACATTGTCGAGCGCCGAAAACGACCTGAACAAACGGGTGATCTGAAACGACCTCACCAGACCAAGCCCAACCCGCTCGTGTGCGCTGACCTCGTTGATGCGTTGACCTGAAAAGAGGATCTGCCCCGCGTCGGGCCGAAGCTGGCCGGAGAGCTGTGCGATCAGCGTTGTCTTTCCTGCCCCGTTGGGGCCGATCAGCGCGTGAATCTCGCCGCTGCGCACCTCGAGCGACACTCCGTCGGTCGCCCGCAAAGCGCCAAAGTTCTTGACGAGGTCGCGAATCTCGAGGACTGGAGCGTGGGTCGCGGTCATGACCTGGCCAGCGTCAGCCCTTTCCTGGCGGCGGGGGTCGGCCCTCGCGGCGTTGCCAGAGATCGGAAAGACCGGCCAGCCCTCGCGGAGCCAGCAAGACCACGGCGAGCAGTATCCAGCCCACATAGAACGGCCAGTGCGGCGTGACCTCTGCCATCAGGTCCTCGAGTGCCAACAGCATGATCGCCCCCCAGAGCCCGCCTGCAAGCGTGCCGACTCCGCCGAGGATCACCATGATCATCAGCACGCCGGACTGCGTCCATGCCATGAGGTTGGGGTTCACATAATTCTGTTGATTGACCATCAGGGCACCCGCCAAGCCGCAAAGCGCGCCTGCAATCACGAACAGGGCGAGTTGATAACGGTAGACCGGATAGCCCAGCGCCTCGGTGCGGATCTCGTCGTCGCGCTGGGCCAGGATGATCCGCCCCATGCGCGAGCGCATGAGCAGGTGGATGAAGCCGAGGCTCAGCACCAGACAGGTGAGCACCAGCAGGAAGAGGTGGAGATCGTTCTTCAACACGATCCCGAAGCCGAAGTCCGAGCGCTGCCGGAGGTTGAGTCCTTCATCACCCCCGTAGGCTTTGATCGAGTTCACCAGATAGTAGAGCATTTGCGCAAAGGCAAGCGTGATCATGATGAAGTACACGCCCCGGGTGCGCAGCGATATCGCACCGATCGCCAGCGCCATGAGCGCGGAGACCGCCATGGCCATGGCAAACCCGAGCCAGCCGTTGGTGAAGCCTTCAGTGATTAGGATACCCACGGTGTAGGCGCCCACCCCCAGATAGGCCGCGTGGCCGAACGACACCATGCCGCCATAGCCCAGGATCAGATTGAGGCTGCAGGCCGCCAGCCCATAGATCATGAGTCGGCTGAGGGCCGACAGGTAGTAGCCCAGTCCAGCGCCTTGCATCCACACCCCGAGTGCGACCGTGGCAAGGATCAGCAAGAGCCAGAGCGGCGCCGAAGCCGCCCGGGGAATTGCCGATGTTGCAGATGGCCCCAACTGCGTGCCTAGCGACGCGCAAAAAGTCCCTGAGGACGGACGAAGAGCACCACCGCCATCAGCAGATACACCAGGATCGAGGCAAACGCCGGACCCGCAGCGCCAGCCACCTGGGGTGGGAAGACCTCGCGAAGCAGTGCCGGCATCAGGGTGCGGCCGAAGGTATCAACAAAGCCCACGAGCAGCGAACCCACGAAAGCGCCCCAGATCGAACCGATGCCACCAATCACGATCACCACGAAGGCGAGGATCAGGATGCTTTCGCCCATGCCCACCTGCACCGCGAGCAAGGGACCGAGGAGCGCGCCTGCAACCGCGCAAAGCGCAGCACCCAGACCGAAGACCAGGGTGAAAAGTGCCTTGATGTTCACCCCCATGGCCATCGCCATCTCGCGGTTCGACGCACCCGCGCGCACCCAGGCTCCCGCTCGGGTGTGGGCTACCGCCAGGTAGAGCAGCGCTGCGAGGACCAGACCAACGGCAATGATCACGAGCCTGTAGCTCGGGTAGTAGAGTCCTGGAAGAAGTTCAACCGGGCCGGACAGAACCGAGGGCATCGGCAGTGGCATGTCGGTGCCCCAGATCATGCGCACGCCCTCGTTGATGATCAGGATGAGCGAGAAAGTCGCGAGCACCTGCGACATATGGTCGCGGGCGTAGAGCGTGCGCAACAGGGTGAGTTCCATGGCCATTGCAAAGAGCGCGGTGAGCGGTATCGCCAGCAGCACGCCAAGGAGAAAGGACTGGGTGAGTTGCACCAGCCACGCCGCCAGAAACGCGCCCACCATGTAGAGCGCGCCATGCGCGAGGTTAATCATGTCCATCACCCCGAAGACCAGCGTCAGGCCCGAGGCGAGCAGAAACAGCATCAGCCCGAATTGCAGACCGTTGAGGGCCTGCTCGAGAAAGAGGATCCAGGTCACTCAGCGCATCGCACAGTCCTGCACATAGGCGTCGCCATGGTTGGCCATGATCGGCTGCGGCGAAGCCAGCAGGTTGACGAGACGGCCCTGCGCATCCTTTTTCACCTCACGCAGGTAGTAGTTCTGGATGGGGTAGTGGTTGGTATTGAACCGAAAGGCGCCGCGCACCGAATCGAACTTCACTTCGCGAAGCGCCTTGCGCAACGCGTCCTTGTCGTTGATGCTGCCCTTCACGCTGCGTATGGCCGCATCGAGAATCAACGCGGTGTCGTAGCCCTGCGCGGCGTACACCGTGGGCAGCCGCTTGTAGGCCTTTTCAAACTCGGCCACGAACCGCTTGTTGGCTGCGTTGTTGAGATCGAGCGCCCAGTGCGCGGTGTCGTTGATGCCAAGCATCACCTCGCCCACACCGCGGCTGATGTCCTGGTCCGCACCAAACCCGGGCAGGAGCAGGCGGATGTCCTTGTTGAGGCCGGCGGCCACGAACTGCTTGATGAAGTTCACGCCCATGCCGCCGGGCAGGAACGCATACATCACCTCCGGCTTGGCCGCGCGGATCTCGGCGAGTTCGGCCGAGTAGTCCAGCTGGCCCAGCTTGGTATACACCTCATTGACCACCTTTCCCTTGAAGAAACGCTTGAAGCCTGCGAGCGAGTCCTTGCCCGCCTGGTAATTGGGAGCGAGCAGGTAAGCCGTCTTCACGCCCCGGTTCGTGGCGTACTGACCCGCCATCTCGTGGTAGGCGTCGTTGGGCCACGACGCCACGAAAAAGAAGGGGTTGCAGTCCTTGCCCGCGAGTGGCGAAGGCGCTGCGTTGGGGCTGATGTAGAAGACCTTCTCGTTGGCTGCCTCGGGCAGACCGGCAAGCATGATGTTGGAGAACACCACGCCGGTCATGAAGTCGACCTTGTCGCGCTTCACCATGCGCTCGAAGAGCTGCTTGCCCACGTCGGGCTTGAACTGATCGTCCCCGATCACCACTTCCACCGGAATGCCCCCCAATTTCCCTTCATTGAGCGAGATCGCAAGGTTGAAGGCATCGCGAATGTCCTCGCCCAGGGCGCCGTTGGGCCCGGAGAGCGTGCTCACCAACCCGATCTTGATCTTGCTGACGGGTTGGGCGTGAAGAGCGGCCCCCGCAACAGCGAGCGCCGCAGACAGCAACCAGGGTAAGGCGGATCGTTTCACAGTGGTCTCCTTTGGGGTATCGCTCAAACGCAAATGCCGCCTGGGCAATGCGCCGTGCACAACGTATCGGGGGCAGCAGATCCAGGCTGCCGTCAGGCCGACGCTTGAGGGCAACGTATCAAGGGCAACGCATCAAGCGCAGCACATCGAGGGCGAGGCGCTCCCTTGACATGGTTAATCGTACACCCGGTTAGGGGGGGCGCAAGCGCCACCCAACCGCGCGGTGAAAATTTTCAGGCTTCAGGCGGCGCACCCGGTTTGTGCAATGCAAACACTCTGATCCCTCCAGGCGCCATCGATGAAGAGAAGGTCCCGCTGCGATGTTCATCAGACTCACGTGGCCCACAAGGATCGAAGGTGCCTGGTTCGGTTGCAACCACCAGTGCAGCGCTGTGCCCGAGGCTGCAGCGGCCGCGACTTCGGCAAGCCGGGTTCGTTGCGCTTGCTCGGATCCAAGATCGATGGAGGTTGGCGGCTCCCAACGCGCAAGGTGTTCCGCACTCCGTCGATGGAAGGCAGCCGCCTCGTTCGCCAGATCCTCGCCGGATGGCAAAAGCATCAACCGTGGGGTCTGGAGGCCCTCTGCCCAGCGGCGATCCATCATGTCCGGGACTGTTTCTAACGGCCGTTCGGGCAGGAGACTCTCAGCCCCCAGCACCTGCACGCGCCCCTTTCGTGGAACCACGCATTGCATAAACCCGGTCGGCGGGCAGCCTTGCCTCCGGACGGAGCACTTCGCTGGAGGAGGCATGCGCGTAGTGAGGCGCAAAATCGATGCGTGCCAGCTCGAGCAGCTGGTCGAAATGGCCCAGCACGAAGTAGCAGGCCTGGAATGCGTCGATGCGGTAGGCCGTGCGCAGGACCCGGTCGAGATCAAAGTGCAGACGCTGCGGCACCGGGTCGTTGAGACAGTAGCCGCACTCGGCGAACGAGGAGGCGATTCCCGAGCCGTAGATGCGCAGCTGTCCTTCCTCCTCCACAAGACCAAACTCCACGGTGTACCAGTACACCCGCGCGATTTGCTCGAGAACGCCAAGTCGCAAGGCCCGCAGCCCGCCCGCGCCATAGGCCTGCATGAAGTCGGCCATCGCAGGATGCATCAGCATGGGCACATGCCCAAAAACATCGTGGAAGATGTCGGGCTCCTGAAGATAATCGAGCTGATGCGGTTTACGGATGAAACGGCCCACCGGAAACTCACGGCGGGCGAGATGCTCGAAGAACACCTCGTCGGGTACCAGGCCGGGTACCGCCACCACAGTCCAGCCCGTGCGCGCGCCAAGAAGGGGGTTGAGTTGCGCAAGGTCGGGAATCCGCTCGGGCCCGATCGGCAAGGTGCGCAACGCATCCACGAAAGGCCGGCAGGCACCCGCCCGGAGCACACCGACCTGACGCTCGAAAAGCACCTTCCAGGTGGCATGTTCCTCCACGGTGTAGTCCGTCCAGCGCTGATCGATGGTGTAGTCCATGGGTGGGCAGGCGATCAGCAAATCACCCCGGCCTCGAAGAGCGCTGTCACTTCGTTGCGGCTCAAACCGAGTTCCTCGAGCAGTGCACGGCTGTCCTGCCCCAGCCGCGGAGGGTCACGCCGCGCGCCGGGTCGATGTCCAGCCAGCAGAATCGGCAGCAGTACGGTGTGTACTTCCCGGCCGTCTTCGAGGTGGAGCGGCACAAGCCCGCCGGATGCGCGCAGATGCGGGTCATCGAGCAGTTCCTCGGGGCGGATAATCGGCGCGTAGGGAAGCCCGCGAGCTTCGAAGCGCGAAGCGAGTTCCCGCGCCGGATACTGCGCAAGGCGATTGCGCAGGGCCGGAATCAGCCAGTCGCGCTGCATCACCCTGGCATTGTTCGAGCCAAGCCTTGGGTCGTTGAGCAGATCTGGCCATTCGAAGGCCTGGCAAACGAGTTCCCACTGGCGGTCACTGACCACCGCCAGAAAGATCTGCTCGCCATCGCCGGCTGTAAACACGTCGTAGACCGCCCACGCCGAGATGCGCTCCGGCATGGGTGCCACCGATTTGCCGGTGACCGCGTACTGCATCATGTGCTGCGCAACCAGAAAGACATTGTTCTCGAAGAGTGCGGACTGCACCGGCTGACCCTCACCGCTCGCATCGCGCGCGCGCAAGGCGGCAAGGATCGCAATCGCTGCAAACATGCCCCCCATGATATCGTTCACGCTCGTGCCTGCGCGAAGCGGATCTCCCCGTCTTCCGGTCATGTAGGCCAGCCCGCCCATCATCTGCACCACTTCATCGAGCGCAGTGCGCTGCGCATAGGGGCCCGGCAGGAACCCCTTGAGACTTGCGTAGATCAGTTGCGGATGCCGGCCGCGCAGACTCGCCTCATCAAGCCCGAGGCGCTTCATGGTTCCGGGCTTGAAGTTCTCAACGACCACATCGGCACCTGCAACCAGTCGCTCGACGAGTGCGCGACCCTGCGGCCGGTGGAGATCCACGGCGAGGCTTTTCTTGTTGCGGTTGAAGAGCGGAAAGAACCCTGCCCCCGAGCCCAGAAGGCGCCGGGTGCGGTCGCCCTCGAGCGGCTCGATCTTGATGACCTCGGCACCCAGATCGGCCAGCACAAGCCCGCAGGTGGGACCCATCACCATATGTGAGAACTCGAGAACCCGCACCCCCTGAAGCGGAAGCGGCCGAACCGTGGATGCCTCCGAGGGCGTGGATGCCTCTGAGGGCGTGGATGCCTCCGAGGGCGTGGATGCCTCCGAGCGCTTCGAGACCTGGTGCGCTGGCCGGAGCCTCTGGCGTGCGGCTCTGAACCCCGCAGGCACCCCCGCCTCGGCAACCATCCCGTGGAGCGGTTCACCGGGAAGGCCTGCACGCAGAACCCTGCGCGCGTCCACGAGCCTCTCCAGATCGATGCCGGTGTCCACCCCCATCGCCTCGAACATGAACGCCAGATCCTCGGTAACGACATTGCCCGAGGCTCCCGGAGCGAAGGGGCAGCCGCCAAGTCCGGCCATTGAACTGTCGAAGGTCCGCACCCCCTCCTCGAAGGCTGCCAGGCAATTGGCCAGCCCGAGTCCGCGGGTGTTGTGGAAGTGCGCTGCACCGCAGCGCAGGCCAAGTGCCGATCGGAGGCTGCGAAAGAGACGCCTTGCCTGACGCGGGTTGGCAACGCCTGCGGTGTCGGAAAGACCGGTTTCGTCGGCGCCAAGCTCGATCAGCCGCTGAGCCAGACGAAGCACCTCATCCTCCGGAACTTCGCCCTCGATGCTGCAGCCGAAGGCGGTGGACAGATTCGCCTCGATCGTCACCTGCGGCGCGTGGGTGTTGCGATAGGCCACGATGCGCCCCACTTCCTCGAGCATGGCGGCGCGGCTTCGACGGAGGTTTGCCTGCGAATGCGCCTCGCTCGCCGAAACGGGAATCGTGAGCCGGTGCGCGCCCGCTTCGATCGCATCGATGGCGCCCCTGAGATTGGGAACGAGCGCCATCACGCTGAGCCCCTCGAGCGCCCGCGCAAAGGCGACCACTTCGGCGGTATCGGCAAGTTGCGGCACGAGCCTTGGGGGCACGAAGGACCCCACCTCGATCTCGCGCAGGCCGCTCGCGTGAAGTGCGGCAATCCACAACGTCTTGGCCTGCGTGGGCATGATCGATTTCACCGACTGCAGGCCATCGCGCGGGCCCACTTCGCTGATCCGAACCGGGCTAGTGCCGCTCATGGCTTGCCCCTGTGTACCAGGCGCGTACCCCGGCAACGAAGCGGCTCACGCCCTCGACCACCGTCTGCGGCGCCAGTGCTCCGTAGGACAGACGCTGATAATTCATCCGCGAGGTATCGGTCAGCCCGAAGGCAAAGCCCGGGACGCAGGCCACCTTGTACTCCCGCGCAAGAAAGGCGTTGAAGGCGAGCGCATCGTGCACCGGGGGCAGACCAAGCATGATGTAGAAGGCGCCCTCGGTGCGCGTGTACCGGGCAAGCGGCCCGAGCGCATCGAGCATGCGGTAGACCTCGCGGCGTACCCGGTCGAGTTCGGCCACCCGCTCGGTGAGCGCCGCCGTCGGCCTGCGCAGCACTTCAAGAGCGAGGAGTTGTGAAATCACAGGCGCGCAGATCAGGTTGGTGTCCTGTACCTTGTTCATCGCCTCGTGCAGATGATCCGGGTAGTGCACATAACCTACCCGCCAACTCGCCATACCGAAATTCTTGGAAAACGAATAAAACCCGAGCGAGTACTCTTCGGCGCCCTCGAGGCTGCCGGGCGAAAAGTGCCTTGCGCCTGCGTAGGTAAAGCACTCGTAGGCCTCATCGGAGAAGTGGTAGATGCGGTGCTTGCAACACAGTGCGTTGACCGCGCGCAGGTCCTCCGGTGGATACACCGCACCTGTGGGATTGTTGGGCGACACGGTGACCACCGCGCGGGTGCGCGGTGTGATCGCGCGCGCAATCGCTTGCACATCGAGCTGAAAATCGCTCTTGCAGGCCACGGTGACCGGAACGCAGCCGCACATGCGGACGGCCATTTCCTGATTGAAGTAGTACGGCAAGGGCAGGATGAATTCGTCGTTTGGCTCGCTCACGGCAAGCACCGCATTCAGGAACGCCATGTTGCTGCCCGCAGTGACCATCAGACGCGAGGACTTCGCAACACGTACCTGATTGAACGCCTGCAACTTTCGGACGAGGGCGTCGATGAGCGCAGGCATGCCAGCCACCGGCTGGTACTTGTGCAGCTGCGGATCGGCCATCAGCGCCGGCAAGGCCTCGAGCGCCTCCCGGGGTGGTCCGTAACTCACCACCCCCTGGCCGAGCGAAATGCACCCGGGGTTGTCGCGCACCATCGATGCGATCGTCGGGATGATCGGCGCGTCAACCACCGCAAGGCGCCGCGATCCGCGTGCCAGGCCTGCCATCTCCGCACGCTCGGTCTGCGCAGACCGATTCACTGGGCACCCCGCGCACGCGCCCGACGCCTGCCGGGCGATGCATACGCTGCGCTGCGCGCGCGCTCAGAAGCCCACAAGGCCCGCGCCCTTGAGCTCGAGCATCTGCCGCGCATCGTTTGCCGTGGCCACGACCAGGCCGATCCCCTCGAGAATCGTGCGCACCTTGCTCACCTGCTCGGCATTGCTGCGTGCAAGCTGCCCGCGTCCGATCCAGAGGCTGTCCTCGAGACCAACGCGGACGTTGCCCCCCATCACTGCGGACTGCGCAGCGATGAACATCTGGTTACGCCCCGCACCGAGCACTGACCAGTGGTAGAGATCACCAAAGAGCCGATCCGCAGTACGTTTCATGTGCAGTACATCCTCCGGATGCGGTCCGATACCGCCGCGAATACCAAAGACCGACTGGATGAAGAGCGGTGGCCTGATCAGCCCGCGATCGAGAAAATGCGCGGCGGTATAGAGGTGGCCGATGTCGTAACACTCGATTTCGAAACGGGTGTCGTTGGCAGCGCACGAACGCAGGATGTGTTCGATGTCGCGGAAGGTGTTGCGGAAGATCCTGTCATCGCTCTCGGCAAGGTAAGGCTGCTCCCACCCGTGCCTGAAATCGCGGTAGCGCCCGAGCATTTCGTAGAGACCGAAGTTCATCGAGCCCATGTTGAGCGAAGCCACCTCCGGCTTGAGTTGCAAGGCGGGTTGCAGCCGCTCCTCCACACTCATCGTGGGCGCTCCGCCGGTGGTGATGTTGATCACCGCATCCGAGCGCTCGCGGATCTGCGGGAGGAACTCCATGAAGAGCGCCGGATCCTGCGAGGGACGCCCGTCCCTGGGGTCGCGGGCATGAAGATGCACGATCGCTGCGCCGGCCTGAGCCGCGCCCACGGCAGCGTCGGCGATTTCCTGCGGAGTAACCGGCAAGTGGGGCGACATGCTGGGGGTGTGAATTGCGCCCGTCACGGCACAGGTGATGATGACTTTGCCTTGCGCTGCGGCCATGGGGTGAAGCTCCTCGGGTTTGTCGTGGCACTCCGGGTATTGGGGCATCGATGTTCGCCGCAACTGTAGCGCAGCCTTCCCTAGAATGCGGAGTATCGGAGGCATCCATCAAACGGAGGCTTTGAGTCATCCATCATGCGGAGTCTCGGAGGCGTCCCTCATGCGGAGGCCTTGAGGCATCCATCCCTGGGAGGCGGGAGACGCAATGACAGGCAGTTTTCAGGAACGATCCGCGCGAGGTTCGCGCAGTGCCGCCGGGGGTGGGGACTGGCCGGAGCGCGTCCACAGCCTGCTGCGTGCAGAGGCGATCGACCTGATCGCACTGGTGCCCGACGCAGGCCACGCGGCACTGATCCGGCACTGCGAGGCCGACCCGGGGATGCGCATGGTGCGCCTGAGTACCGAGGAGGAAGGCGTGGCGCTTCTTGCAGGTGCCTGGCTCGGAGGTATCCGTGGAGTACTCCTCATGCAGAGTTCAGGCGTGGGCAACTGCATCAACATGCTGAGTCTTCCCGTGATGGCTCAGTTTCCGCTTCTGATGCTGGTCACGATGCGCGGAGACCACGGGGAGTTCAACCCTGCGCAGCTTCCAATGGGCCAGGCATCGCCCCGGGTGCTCGAAGCGATCGGCGTGCTGGTGAAGCAGGTGGATGCCACTGCGCAGGTAGAGGAAACTGTGCATGGCGCGCTGCGCCTTGCATTCAACAGCTGTCGTCCGGTCGCCGTCCTGCTTGGGCAGAAAATGCTCGGCGCCAAGGACTTCCGCAAGCTCGCCCGAGGAGAATGAAGCGATGACGCGCAAGTCGACATCGGCCCTGGCACCACGACTGCGGCGCCGCGAAGTGGTGAGCGTGCTGCTCGCCGACCGCGGCGGGATCCTCGTGATTGCCGGGCTCGGAGCTCCCGCCTGGGATGTAACTGCTGCGGGGGATCATCCACTCAATTTTCCAATGTGGGGCGCGATGGGCGGCGCAGCCATGCTGGGACTTGGGCTTGCGCTTGCGCAACCCACGCGCAGGGTACTCGTGGTCACAGGCGACGGCGAGATGCTCATGGGACTCGGCAGCCTGAGCACGATCGGGGTCAGCCGCGTTTCAAACCTCGCCATCGTTGTGCTGGACAACGAATCCTACGGCGAGACAGGTCAGCAAGCGTCTGCCACAGGCCATAGCGTGAGTCTCGCGGGGGTGGCGCGCGAATGCGGAATCGTCGACTCCAGTGCACCCACCACCATCGAGGAAGTACGCGCGCTGCGCGACCGCATCCACGCCAAAGACCGTTGCGTCTTCGCCCAGGTGAAGATCGATCCGGAAAAACTGCCGCTGGTGCTCCCACCGCGCGACAGCAGCTACCTGAAGCATCGCTTTCGGCTCGCGCTTCTCGGCGACTCGGCACTGCACGACTGACGCACCGCATGGAAAAGGGGCAAGAAAGGAGGCGCGAACCGATCACGATCGGGATCATGGGCACTGGCGCGGTGGGCGGCTACTTTGGCGCAATGCTTGCGCGAGCAGGCCACCGGGTGGTGTTCGTGGCGCGACCGGAGACAGCGCAGGTCATTGTCTCGACCGGGCTGAGACTGGAGCGTTCGGATACCCTCGAGGTGCTCATGCCGCCCCGGATCAGCGCCAGTTCCAGCCCGCAGGATCTTCGGCAGGTCGACGCAGTGCTGCTTTGCGTGAAGGCCACCGCAACCGAGGAAGCCGCAGCCCTGATGCGCGGGGTGCTGCGCCCCGAAACCTGGGTGATGAGCCTGCAAAACGGCGTCGACAACGCCGCGCGGGCGCAGGCGGTTCTCGAGCGTCCCGTGATTCCTGCAGCAGTCTACGTTGCGTGCGCCATGCCTGAGCCTGGTCTTGTGCGTCACTTCGGACGCGGCGATCTGGTCATCGGCCCGCCACCTCCAATGCGCGGGCAAAGCGTGGCGGCGGAGGCGCACCGCCAACACGACGCAGCAGCACGACGAGGGCAAGACGTGACGGCGGAGTTGCTCGATCAGATCGCGGCCTGCTTCTCGCAAGCGGCGATCCCGGTTGTTGTCAGTCCGCAGGTCGCCGAGGCTCTCTGGTCGAAGTTGCTCGTGAACTGTGCCTACAACGCCATTTCCGCATTGGCGCAGGTCGATTACGGAACGCTCGCCGCGCAAGCCGGGATCCGCAGCACCATGGATGCAATCGTGCAGGAGGTTCTCGATCTGAGCCATGCGAGCGGGCTCGTTCTCGATCGCAACGCCGCATTGGGCCAGTGCGCGGCGATTGCCGCTGCAATGCCCCGTCAACTCTCATCCACTGCCCAGGATCTCGCACGCGGCAGAACCTCGGAAATCGATCATCTCAATGGTTTTGTCGTGCGCGAAGCGCTTCGTCTGGGGGTTGCAACGCCAGTCAATCAAACCCTTTACGCTCTCGTCAAGCTGCTCGAGTTCCGCGGCAAGCCCCAGGAAACACCGCAGCTTCCGCGCGACTTCCACGACTGGCTGCGCGAACTCGGACTCGCAACGGAGACAAGTCCTGCAGCTTCGGCGCTCACCGGGGGCGTGTCCTCCGAAATATGGAGCGTGGAACTCTCCAGCGGCAAGCATGTGGTGAAGCGCGCACTCCCCCGCCTGAAGGTGAGTCAGAGCTGGGAGGTCCCGATCGAACGTAGTCGGCACGAGGCCGCCTGGATGCACTTTGCAGCGCAGGCGGATCCGGCAAGCGTGCCGCAATGCGTGGCGAGCGACGATCGGCGGGGCATGCTTCTGATGCGCTACCTGCCGCCCTCACGATTCCGGCTCTGGAAGTCCATGCTCCGCGACGGCGAGGCAATCCCGGCGCAGGCGCACGCGGTTGGAACCCGCCTTGCCAGGATCCATGCCGCCTCCGCAAATCCCGCAGTCGCCGTAGAGCTCCGCGCCCGGTTTGACCATACCCCGCTCTTTCACGCAATCCGGCTTGAGCCCTACCTGGAGGCAACCGCGCAGCGACATCCGGCGTTGAGTGATGCGCTCCATGCCCTGAGCCGCACCACCGCCCACACCAGGCACGCCCTGGTTCACGGCGACATCAGTCCCAAGAATATCCTGATCGGTCCCGATGGTCCGGTCTTTCTCGATGCCGAATGCGCCTGGTGGGGTGATCCTGCCTTCGATCTGGCCTTCTGTCTGAAGCATCTTCTGCTCAAGCGCCTCTGGGTACCCGCGCACCAGGCGCTCCACCGCGCAAGCTTTGGCGCACTCGTCGACGGCTACCGCGAGGGGATTGCCGCAAACGGATCGTGGGAGCCGTGGGAGGCACTCGAAGCGCGGGCGGCAGCACTCCTTCCTGCGCTCACCCTCGCGAGGGTCGACGGAAAGTCGCCGGTGGAGTACCTCACCCGCGCAGCGTGCAGACAGAGGGTGCGTGATTTGACCCGCGAAGCGATCCTTGCGCCGCACCGGAAGCTCGAGGACGTCCACCGCCACTGGATCTTCCATCCGGGCGTGGACCCGTGCACATGAAGCCAGAGCGCACCGCCGCGCCAGGGGATACGGCGATCACTGCGATTCGCTGCCGCCGCATCTGGGATAGCCGCGGGCGGCCTACCGTGGAGGCCGAGCTGAGGCTTCAGGACGGTTCAGTGGCCCTGGGGCAGGCTCCTGCAGGCGCCTCGACCGGGAGGGGCGAAGCGCGCGAGCTGCGGGACGGCGGCGCCCGGCTCGGGGGCCATGACGTGCAATCGGCACTGAGGAGTATCCGCGAGGTGCTCGCCCCCTCCCTGATCGGGGTGCACGCCTGCGATCAGTGGGCTATCGACCAACAACTCCAGCATGCCGACCCGTTTGTCGACAAGCGCACTGTGGGCGCAAACGCAACGCTTGCCCTGTCGCTCGCTTGCGCCAAGGCGGCGGCGCAATCACTTGGCGTGCCGCTGTATAGGCATCTTGCCACCCTTGAGCCAGCTGCGATCGGCGAGGGGGCAGCCGGGCCCGCGCACGGGGATCCACAGGGGCATGGAGCTCCGGAGCCCAGGGAGCGCGCCACAGCGCAGGCGCGCACAGGTCTGGCACTGCGCCTGCCACTGCCGCAGATCCAGATCTTCGGTGGGGGCGCACACGCCGCCGGCAGCGTCGACATCCAGGACTTCATGGTCACCTGTCCGGGAGCCAGCAGCGCGGCGCAGGCGCTCGAATGGACCGCGCGGGTCTACATGGCCGCAGGCGCGGCGATGCGGCGCCGGGGAAGCCGGCACGGCGTGGCCGATGAGGGCGGTTGGTGGCCCGCCTTCAAGAGCAACGAGGAGGGTATCGAGACGCTCCTGCGCAGCATCGAGGCCGCCGGCCTTCAGCCCGGGAGCGAGGTGTGCATCGCGCTCGATGTGGCCGCAAGCCAGCTGAAGGTGGCTGGTGGTTACCAACTCGACCATGAGGGCCGCACCCTCGATCGCGACGGAATGATCGCCATGTTGCTGGGCTGGGTCGATCGTTACCCGATCGTATCGCTCGAGGATCCCCTGGATGAGGATGACGCAGTCGGTTTTGTCCAGATCACCCAGGCACTCCGGGGCAAGGTGCAGGTGGTGGGGGATGACTTCCTTGTCACCGATGCAGCGCGAATCCGCCAAGCCCACGCGCTTGGAGCAGCCAACGCGGTGTTGCTCAAGCCCAATCAGCGCGGCACGGTCAGCGAGACGCTGCAGGCTTGGCGGCAGGCGCTTGAACTCGGCTACGGTGGCATCGTTTCGGCCCGCTCGGGTGAAACCGAAGACCACAGCATCGTGCACATGGCCCTCGGCTGGTCGGTACCCCAACTCAAGGTCGGCTCCTTTGCCCGCGGCGAACGCATGGTGAAGTGGAACGAGTTGCTGCGGCTCGAGGAGTCGCTCGGCGAGGATCACCGCTTTGCAGGCTGGCAAGCCTTCACCCATGCAGGGATCACGTCTGGGTGATGCCGCCTCGCGCAGATATCGGGCTGCATCACCGCCTTTGCGACATGCGCCAGCAGATTCAGGCTCCAATCCTTGATGCACCGATGCACAGCCCTGCGGAAGGACCCGTCCAACATGCGTGATTTTCGTTCGAGTCTCGGGCCTCGCGTTCTCCTTCGGCTCGCCATGATCGTGGCCTCGGGCACCCTCTGGGTACTTTGCTGGGAGGCCAACCGGCTCCTTTTTCAGGCGCTCGAGGTTGCGCCGGGTATCAACCTTGTCTTCTTTCCGCATGGCATGCGCGTGCTGCTGAGCCTGCTCTTCGGCTTCTGGGGGGCAACGGGTATCGCGCTCACGTCTGCATTGACAACGCGCGAACTCTGGGGCAGCGCCCCGCTCACCGCGTTTGTGCTTCCCCTGGTATCCGGCTACTGCGCGTGGATTGCGCATCAACTCGTGAAGCGCGGAAACAATCCTGCAGACCAGGGAACCCGTCCAGATGGCGCAAGGTCTTGGTCGCGAGACCTCGAGGGTCTCGGACCGGCGAGGATCAACAGTTCATCGCTCATTGCACTTGTGTGCCTTTCGGCGATCCTCAACTCGGGCGGTCACATCGGCACCTACGCGCTCACGACCTGGCTCGAGCAGCACGACACCGCGAGCTCGACTACCTCGCAGGTGGACCGGCCTCATCCGGGCAACCCCATCCATGCAATACCCGAAAGCGGCAAGGATCCCGCGCGACTGCCATCCGAAGCCGGCAGCAGCAACCCCACAGGGGTGAAAGCGAGCTTTGCGCAGAGCTTTGCAGCGATGCTTTGCGGCGATCTTCTCGGCGGCCTCATCCTGCTCTACAGCCTGCGATGGTTTGTGCTGGCTGCCATACGCCTCGGCGCAGGCCCCAGGCGGAATTGAAGGGGTCAATCCCCGAGCCCGAAATGTCCCTCAGCCTGCTTCGATGCGTGCAGTTTCGCGAGGGGAACCGTCGACCCGGAGGCGCACCCTGAGGACCTCACCGGACCCCAGCGCTGCGCCGGCGTAGGCCGAAATGTTCACCTGGTGCGTCACTGCAATCAGGGGTCGGGGCGGTCGGGCCGCAATCCGCATCGCCAGAGCATCGCGCAGTTGCCGGGTATGCTCATCGGCGCGTTCGCGTTCGCGGAAGAAGGATCCGAGAAAGGCCTTGGCCTGAGGCTCTCCGAGGTCGAGCAAGCGGGCTGTGTCGACGCATCGGCACCAGGGACTCGTCCAGACTTCCATGGGTGCCAGACCCTCGGCCCGAAGCCATCGACCCAGCGCCCGCGCCTGAGCACGTCCGAGGTCACCAAGGTTGCGCTGCGTGGCGCAGTCATCGAGGCGAAAACCATCCGGATCGCTGAAACCCGGGGCATCGGCGTGACGCATCAGGAGCACTTCGTCGGGCGCAAGCCGCAGCCTTGCAAGGGGCGCCGCACTGGCCGCCTGCGCCACCCTCAACAGCGGACCTGATCCGGCCAGGATTGCGAAACCGAAACCGGGTCCACGCACGAGCAACGATCGACGTCGGTAACGCATGAAGGCTCCCGCTCAGCAGATACTCAAGGTGCAAGACACAACCCACGGTCCGATCGCACCCGCCCTTTCCTCGCGTTGCAACACCCCCCAATCGCCCGTCGGCACAGCACGACGCGCCGCGGATCCGCCGCGTCAGCGCACGGCCAGTTGGATCGGCGCAAAACCATCAAGAACGAAGCCCAGGCGGTCGCCAGGCTGCGGAAACCTGGAGGTAACGAGTGACCCGAGGATCGCGATCTCACCCTTGCGGAGATGAACTCCGCGCCGAATCGCCTCATTGGCGAGCCAGGCCAGCGCATCGAAGGGGTGCCCCATCAGATCCCGACCGAACCCTTGCCCAACGGGAGCATCGTTGATCCATGCCTCCCCGCGAAGGCTGCCGAGGCCCTCGGAGGCACTTCCAAGCCCCGCCCAGTCGCGACGCCAGACGCCCATCACCCCACCCTCGTTCCACGCATTGTCAGCGATCAGTTGCGGGCCGTGCGCGCCCATCTGACGGTAGTCCGCGCGGCGGTCATCGGCAATTTCCATCGCAGGTGCCACCGCCTCCACTGCGGGTGCCACGCTGGCGTGGTCATGGGGCCGCGCAGGGTTGCCGGGGCGCGCCTCGAGATCGCTTCCAAGGAGCACTGCAATCTCGAACTCCACGAGCAGGCGCTGGTAGTTGTGGTGTTCAACGCTGGCCGGCGACGACAGAATCTGCCCAGCATGAAGACGCCCCGCAATCGGGGCATCCAGACCCACCATCGCCTGCATGACCTGCGTGGCGAGCGCGATCTTCCAGCCCACTGGATCACCGTGCTCCTGCGACTTGAGCCGGACGAACACCGACTGGACATGAACTGCGTCGTGGGCTGAGAGTGGCAGGAACTCGGCAGGAAGAGGCCCCAGAGGTGCATGCGACCGGCGCTGGGTGCGCAACCACGACGCGAGTTCGTGCGCCTTCGCATCGGTGATCCGCCTCTGTGCGACCATTTGCGAAGTATGCAGGATCCGCAGTCTGGGATCGTTGGAAGTGCCTGGTCGCGTGGTTCCGGAAACGCAACCGTGGATGGCTTGAGGACTACCCGTGGCGTATCCATGGAACACCCGCCGGCTACGCGCGGCTTGCCGGTGCGGTGCCGAATTCCCGCCTTGGCCGAGGGGTGCTCGCATGCACCAGATTGGGTCGGGCTACCCTCCGGCCACCACCTCCATCGCAAACCGCCTCATGAACGACAAACTACCTCCCTCGGTTGCCCTGCAGATGCCCCATGATGAACACTTGAATGACGGTTCTGGGGAGAATGCATTGCATCCACAGGGCACTGGTCCTGACCGCCCTGAGGCACTGTCCGCGCTCGGAAGACCGATGTCGGAACAGATCCGTGCCCGCATCCGCAGCGCGGGAGCGCGCTTTCACGCCAACGACAACATCGCCGGATTCATTCGCCCGGGCGAGCTCGAGGCACTGGTGCTCGAGGTGCAGGCCAGGATGGAGAGCGTGCTTCAGAGTCTTGTGATCGACACCGAGGGCGACCACAACACCCAGGAAACCGGCAGGCGTGTGGCCAGGATGTTCGTGCACGAGGTGTTTCGCGGTCGCTACCATGCGATGCCCTCGATGACCGAGTTTCCCAACGTCTCGAATCTCAACGAGCTGATGATCATCGGTCCGGTCACGGTCCGTAGCGCCTGCTCGCACCACTTGTGTCCCATCATGGGCGAGGTGTGGATCGGCGTGATGCCCAACGAGCATTCGAATCTGATCGGCCTTTCCAAGTTTGCGCGCGTGGCCGACTGGATCATGAGTCGCCCCCAGATTCAGGAGGAAGCCGTCGTTCAACTCGCCGACATCCTGCAGGAGAAAATGTCGCCCGACGGTCTTGCGATCGTGATGGAGGCCGATCACTTCTGCATGCACTGGCGCGGCGTGAAGGATGTGGGCTCGCGCATGATCAATTCGGTCATGCGCGGCTCCTTCCTCAAGGACGCCAACCTGCGCCGCGAATTCCTCTCGCTCATCCAGTCGAAAAGGGCCTGACCATGCTCGTTCGCCTGCTCTACGCAAGCTTTCCTGTGGGCAGCAGCACCGCCGGTCTTGTTGAATCGATTCTGGCGTCGTGCCGCACCAACAATCCGTCCCTGGGGATTACCGGAGTACTGTGCTACAGCGAACCTTCATTCATGCAGGTGCTCGAGGGAGGCCGCGCCGCCGTCAATACCCTCTACGGGCAGATCCTGAGGGATCAGCGCCATCAGGACGTGACCCTGCTGCACTACGAGGAGATCACCGAGCGCTGGTTTGGCGGTTGGACGATGGGTCATGTGAATCTCGAGCGCATCAACCCCTCGGTGCTGCTCAAATACTGTGAGCTCCCGGAACTGCGCCCCACCGCCATGAGTGGGGCGACAGCGATGGCGCTCCTCAACGACCTCTTTGCCAGCGCCTCGATCGTGGGTCGCACCTGAATCGATCCACGCACTTGCGAGCCGTCGCTGAACCGATACGGGTGCCTGACGTGCAACGCTTGAGCGATACGGCTGCCTGACGTGCGATGCTTGAGCGATCCGGGTGAAACATCCGGAGTTGGGCTTGTGCAACCCGAATCCGATTACATTGGGGTCATGACGCCGACTGCTTCAAGCTCCACGGTGGTGCACCCGCAGCGGATTCCGCTGGGATCGCCGCTTCGCTGGCTCGCGCGCGGCTGGCGGGATCTGAACGAAACCCGATTTCTCGGCATGTTCTACGGCGCGGTGTTCGTTGCGATGGGGCTTGCGATCGAGTGGATCTATGGCGCGCTCTGGCAGATGACGATGGGCTTGACCGCGGGCTTCTTTCTCATGGGTCCCTTCGTTTGCTGCGGTATCTATGAACTCTCCCGCCAGCGACAGGACGGAGAACACGCAGACCTGCGGGCAAGCATGTTCTCCTGGCTTGGCAACTGGAAGTCGATCGGATTTTTCGCGGCGATGCTCACCTTCCTCATGATCATCTGGGCGCGGGTCTCGGTGGTGGTTTTTGCCCTGCTTTCGCCGCACGAGATGCCCACCGTGGCCGGTGTTTTCGGACGTCTTCTGAGCGTGGACAACCTGGAGTTCCTTGCCGTGTGGGCGGCAGTCGGTTCGGTCTTCGCCGGTCTTGCCTTTGCCATCTCGGTGGTGTCGGTACCGCTGATGCTCGATCGCAGGGCCGACACGCTCGAGGCGATCTTTCGCAGCGCGCATGCGCTCTGGGTGAACCCGCTCGCAATGCTTTTGTGGGCCCTCACGATCGTGTTGATGATCGGAGCAAGCCTTGCATTCTTCCTGCCCGCGCTGGCGATCACCGCGCCGCTCATCGGCCATGCCACCTGGCACGCCTACAAGGACCTGCTGGAAGCCTCGTGACCGCGCGTCTGTCCGGGGCCTCCGGGAACCTGATTGCCGGAAGCCTCTGCTATCTCAATTCGTCGTTCGTGTGGGGGCTCAACATTCCTCTCACAGCGTCGCTCTTTGCGAGTTTCGATCCCTTCATTCTTGCCCCACTTCGGTTGGGCATCGCCTCGGTGATTCTCGCATCTGCAATGCTGCTCACGCTCGGCTACGCTGCCTTCAGGCTGCCCATAAGCTCAGGCCGGCTGCTCGTGATGAGCGGCTGTCTGAGCAGTTTCTTCGTGTTCTACAACCTGGGGCTTCTCTACACCAACACGATCACTGCGGCAGCAATCATGGCTGGCTCACCGGTCTACAGTGCCCTGACCAACCGGTGGCTGACCGGCGCGCAACTGGAACGAGGCTTCGGCGGTGCCGCGCTGCTCACGATGGCGGGCGCAGCCATTGCGGTGTTTGGCAGTTCGCAGCCCGGGGAGTCGTCGATTCAACTGCAGGGCGGCGAGATCCTGATCGTCGCTTCCTTTGTGGGTTGGACAGCGTACTCGGTTCTGGCCCAGCGCTGGTTTCCAGTGGAAGTGCCTCAGCTTCAGCGCACCCTGCTCACCTCGCTTGCCGCGATCGTGTGGCTCACGCTCTTCTGGGGCCTCGCCAGGCTCGCAGGTATCGTGGGAGCACCCAATCTCGAGCCTTCTCACGAGGCGCTGCGCAATCTCTTCATGACTGCAGTTCTGTCGACCGCCCTCGGAGCACTCACCTGGAACATTGGGGTGGCGCGCCTTGGTATCCAGGCAGGGGTGATGTGGCAGAACACGGTGCCGGTCTTTGCAGTGCTGGTCTCGATGATCGGCTTTGATCTGCAACCCACCCGCGAACAATGGATCGGGGGCACCGTGGTGATGGTCGGCGTGCTCTACATGCAGTGGCACCGATTTCGTGAGGTGCGCGGCTAGCGGTTCCGGTTCAACCCGTTCAGTCGGCTTTCGCCACCACGCGGCCGATCACCGTCCCGGCCTTGAGTTGGTCGAGGATCTCCGACACCTGATCCATGCTGCACTCGGCCACGGGGATCGGCTTGAGCTTGCCACTGCGTGCCAGCGCCATCACCTCGTGCATTTCGGCAAGCGACCCCACATACGAGCCCTGGATGGTAAGCGCGCGCTGGGCTGTGGGAACCAGCGACAACGGAATCTCGCCGCCGTACAGCCCCACCACGATGTAACGCCCGCCCTTGCGCAGTGCAGCGATTCCGAGCGTGGCGGTGTTCTCCGCTCCCACCAGGTCAACCACCCCCCACACTCCGCCGGGCAGGGCTTGAAGCCTGGCAGGACTTGCAGGATCGCGAGGGTCGAAACACAGCTCCGCGCCCGCCTCGCGAGCGGCGTCCCACTTCGAGGCTTCGATCTCGCACACTGCGACCTTCGCATGGCCCAGTGCCTTGAGCACCGCCACCGCCATCAGGCCGAGCCCGCCTGCACCCATCACCACGATCCAGTCATCGGTGCTGAAGGGCATCAATTTACGTATCGCGCTGTAGGTGGTGAGCCCGGAACAGGCAAGGATCGGGGCGTAGCGCGGGTCGATGCCTTCCGCGTCGATCAGGTACTTCGGATGCGGCACCAAAAGATGGTCTGCGTAACCGCCGGAGCGTTGAATACCCAGGTAGCGCGGAGCCGGGCACCAGTTGTCCATGCCTTCGCGGCATCGCGCGCACTGCCCGCAACCTGTCCAGGGATAGACCAGCCGATCCTCCCCGATCGGCACCCGCACCGCCTCAGGCCCAGCCGCAATCACGGTACCAAAGGGCTCGTGGCCAAGGATCACCGGAAGTTTCATGCCGCGCTGCTCCATGTGGAACCTGCGACCACCGCCGAGGTCGAAGTATCCCTCGCGGATATGCACATCCGAGTGGCACACCCCGCAGTAGCGCACCCGCACCAGAACTTCGGTCCCGGCAGGTTGGGGGGTGTTCCTCAACGCGCGCCGGAGCGGCTTGCCCCAGTCTGTGACTTCGTAGCTGATCATCCCGCCCCTGTCCCTGTGTGCTTTTTCGGCCCGTTGGACCCGTCCCTCGCTGCCTCTCGCTGTGCGCCTGGCTCGGCCCAGCCTCGCGCTCTGCCGGCCCCAGCCCTTGGTAGCTGCTGCAGGCGCCACGGGCCTTCGTGGCCGCTGCAGAGGCGCCGCAGACGGGTGCGGCCGCTGAATGCGCCGGCGTGGACCCCGATACTACACAGCATCCCGGGCTCCCGTCACAAGACTGGTCGCGCAACCGTCACAGGCGCTCGAATTCTGCTACCGTGCTTGCGATGTACTCCCGCACGACCGACATCGGCGTCGACTCGCCCTATGCATGGATGCGTCTCTTGCTGTCGCTGATCCTGATGATCATCGGCGGAAGCGGCATGTACATGGTGATCGTGGTGCTCCCCGAGGTGCAGCAGGAGTTTGGGGTTGCGCGCGCCGACGCCTCTTTGCCCTACACCCTGGCGATGATCGGCTTTGGGATCGGCGGAGTGTTCATGGGACGGTTGGCCGACCGGCGCGGTGTCTGGCTGTCGGTCACCCTCGGCGGGGTCTGTCTGGGGCTCGGTTTTGTGCTCGGTGGGAGCGCCGCCAGCCTGTGGAGTTTCAGCCTGATTCAGGGCGTGCTGGTGGGCATGCTCGGGAGTTCGGCGAGCTTTGCGCCGCTGATGGCCGACACCTCGCTCTGGTTCGCCCGAAGGCGCGGCATTGCAGTGGGGATTTGCGCCTCTGGAAACTATCTGGCCGGCGCCATCTGGCCCCCCCTTGTGCGGATGGGTGTGGAGGACTACGGGTGGCGCAACACCATGATGGCCGTGGGCCTGTTCTGTTTCCTGACCATGGTGCCGCTTGCAGTTCTCCTGCGTCGACGCCCGCCCGATCCGCTCGCACAATCCCGGGAGACCGCCAGGGAACGCCCGGCCGGTCCGGGTTCCGAAACGCAGCCTGCCCCTTCGATGGCCGCCCGGGCGAGCCCCTCCCTGGCACTCCAGGGCGATTCGCAACAGGAATCATCAGGGGAGTCACCACGCGGGTCGCAAGCCGGATCACCCATCACCTCGCTCGGCATTTCCCAGCGTGCGCTGCTTGTCCTGCTTTGCCTTGCCGGCGTGGCGTGTTGTGTGGCAATGGCGATGCCGCAAGTGCACATCGTGGCGTACTGCAGCGATCTCGGCTTCGGACCAGCACGCGGCGCGCAAATGCTCTCGGTGATGCTCGCCGCTGGCGTGGTGAGCCGCTTGGTGTTCGGCCTGATCAGCGACCGGATTGGCGGGTTGCGGACGCTCCTTCTGGGTTCAGTGCTGCAGGGCCTTGCGCTGCTGCTCTTCCTACCCTTCCAGGACATGGCCTCGCTTTTCGCGGTCTCTGCCCTCTTTGGCCTCTTTCAGGGCGGAATCGTCCCGGCCTACGCCATCATCGTGCGCGAGTACTTCCCCGCTTCAGTGGCGGCCACCCGCGTTGGCATCGTAATCATGTTCACCCTCGGCGGCATGGCGCTTGGCGGGTGGATGTCGGGCTGGATCTTCGACCTCAGCGGTTCCTACGAGGCCGCCTTTGTGAACGGCATCGCGTGGAATCTCGTGAACCTGCTCATCGTGCTCGGACTGCTTGCACTGCAGGCGCGGGTGCGTCGCAACCTCGGGCCTGGCAACAATGCGGTGGCTGGCACTCAGATGGCCGGCAACAGTTCGAGCCCCCGCTGACGCAGGAGCGGCTCAACCGTGGGCGCGCGCCCCCTGAAGCGCACATAAGCCTGCATCGGATCGCAGCGATTGCCCGCTGCATACACATGTTCATGCAACAGCGAAGCCAGCCGAGGATCAAAGATGTTGCCAGCCTCGAGGAAGGCCTCGAAACCATCCGCATCCAGCACCTCGGCCCACAGATACACATAGTATCCGGCTGCATACCCTGATCCTGCAAAAAGATGCAGGAAGTGCGGGAGGCGATGCCGAAGGCCAATGGCCTCGGGCATCTGGAGATCGCGCAAAAGAGCCTGCTCGAAGGCCTCGAGGTCGAGGGATTCGAGGTTCTGGAGACGGTGAATCCGCAGATCGGCAAGGGCACTTGCCAGGTATTCCACCGTGGCAAATCCCTGCTGGAAGGTCTTTGCCTTGAGGAGTTTCGCGATCAGTGCATCGGGCATCGCCTCGCCAGTTTCCACATGCCGTGCATAACGCTTGAGGATCTCGGGCTGGAGCAGCCAATGCTCGAGCAGTTGAGAGGGAAACTCAACGAAGTCGCGCAATACATTGGTGCCGGCAAGGCGCGGATATCTGCAGCGCGACAGCAGTCCATGCAACCCGTGCCCGAATTCGTGGAAGAGGGTTCGGGCATCGTCGAGGCTCAGCAAGGTTGGCGCACCCGCAGCGGCCTGCGAGAAGTTGTTGTTGTTGACCACTACCGGGCAACTCTGCGGAAAACCGGCAAGTCCGTTCTGATCGCGCAGGCAGTTCATCCAGGCACCCGAGCGTTTGCTCGGGCGTGCGAAATCGTCGGCGAGGAAGATGCCGATGAGGCGACCCGGGTAAGCGTCTGCGTCCGGCGAGGCGGCGCCGGGGGTGGTGCTGACGGGGGAAGCGGCGCCGGGGATGGTGCTGACCGGGGAAGCGGTGCCGGGGGTGGTGCTGACGGGGGAAGCGGTGCCGGGTGCAGCAGCGCCCGGAGCGCGCGGGGGGTGGGTGGAGTCGAGGCAGCGGGAAGTACCTGGGTACTCCGAAGAACCTGGATCGCTTTGAGAACCTGGGTCATCCGAAGAACCTGGGTCATCCGAAGAACCTGGGTCATCCGAAGAACCGGGGTAACCCGGAGAGCATGGAAAGGCGTTGAGGCCTGCGTTTCGGCCGGGAGCCGCAAGAACCTCCCATGCAAGGACGCTCGGGTGATAGGAGGAGAACCCTTGCAGGGGCCTGAAGCAAATCCCGAAGAGGCGTTGGGCCACCTCGAACATCGCCTCGCGCAACCGGTCGAGCTGCAGATAGGGCTTGAGTTCCTCCTCGTCGATCGCATAGTGCGCCTTGCGCACCTGCTCCGCCCAGAAATGCCAGTCGTGCGCTTCGATCGCCGGCGCCTGGGCTTGCACCGCAGCGAGTTCCTGCATCTGGGCCCTCTCCTTCCTTGCCCTTCGACAGGCAGGCTCCCAGACCCTCAGCAGGAGTTCAAGTGCGGCGTCGGGGGTGGCCGCCATCGTGTCGGCAAGTGCATAGTGGGCATAGTCGGCGTAGCCGAGAAGGCGGGCCAGCTCAAGCCGGAGACGAAGAATTTCAACCACGATCGGCCGGTTGTCCTGCGGACCTGCGTGCTCGCCTCGCGCGCACCACGCCTGCCAAAGCTGCTTGCGCAGGTCGCGTCGGGTGCTGAAGGTCATGAACGGCGTGAGCGAGGAGCGCGCAAGCGTGATCACATGCGCGTTGGCGTGATCATGGCCACGTTCCGCCGCAGCCTGCCGGGCCGCCGAGCGCACGAAGGTGGGCAGTCCAGCCAGATCTTCCTCATGCAGCAGCACCATTGCAAAGGCCTTCTCGTGGGCCAGCACATTCTGCGCAAACGCCGTGTGGAGTTCGGCGAGCCGCTCGGTGAGTTGTGCGTAACGGATGCGATCCCCGCTCTCGAGCCTTGCGCCGCTGCGTACAAAGTCGAGATGCCAGCGCTCGAGCAAGCGAAGCGCCTCGGCGTCAAGATCCAGAGTGTGGCGCTGCCGGTACAGGGCATCAATACGGGCAAAGAGACGGGCATCGAGCATCACCTTGTTGAGATGTGCGGTGAGCACAGGTGCCATCTCGCGCTCGATGGCTTGCAGCGCATCGCTGGTGTGCGAGGCGCACAGGTGATGAAAGACGTTCATCACCCGCTGCAGCGCCTCACCGCTGCGCTCGAGCGCTTCGAGCGTGTTCACAAAGCCGGGCGCCTCTCCGGATGCGGCGATCGCCTCGATCTCAGCAGTGTGCTGCCGCATGGTGACTTCGAAAGCCTCGGGAAAGTGACTGGCGTGAAGGGCCTCAAAAGGAGGCAGCGCCAAGGGATCGGACCAGGATTCGAGGAGGGGGTTGACGGCTGAGGCATCACACATGGCGAACTCCGGTTTGACGGGGAAACACGAGCTGGGGCACCGAGACCTGCGTTCAGGTTCAGCGCGCTTTGGCGGCAACCCAGCCAATCTCAAGCCAATGCCAGTAAGTGGCGGAAAAGGGCCAGAGCAGGTATTGCCTTGCAAGCGCAGGCGGAAAGATCGCGGCGCTCAGATGGTCGAGCCACTCGCCGTGGGGCTCGACTTCACCCGATTCGGCGATGCGGGAAAGAAGCCTCGGGTGCTCCACGCGATGGCAGGTCTCGATTGCTGCAGCCGCACAGCGTTCGCTCAGGGACGAAACGGTCGCGGTCGAAGCCGCTGTAAGCGCCGGCAGTGCTGACGTGATCGGGAGTAGCGGCTTGGCCGGGAGGGCGCGCTCCGACCTGCACCCCGGCATCGGTTGAGGCCTTCGAACAGGGCCGGAAATGCAGTCGTGGAGACTTCCCCAGCAGCGGCCTGCCAACCGACGGCCGAGTTCACCCAGTTCATGCTCGATCCTCTGCATCGAACCCGCCTCACTCCTGCCCTGCTCAACCGCGATCAGCCCTTGTTGTCCGAGCATGTTGTCAAAGAGCAGGAAAGCATCCGGATAGTCGCCGAGGAGTTGATCGAGGCGGGCGAGCGCGTTGGCGCGGATCCACAAGGGCCGGGCAACGCGAGGATGCCGAAGCGCAAATAGATGCGGAGCCCAGGGGTCGAGGTCCACTGCAACGATCCGGTGGAAACCTTTCAGCCACGCCGACTCGAGCATCCATCCCGCGCTGCAGCCAAGCAGGACGAGCGTGCCGCTGCAAGGTCCATGTCGGCGGTGAAACCCGGCAATCTGCCGGCAGGTTGCCTCCCATTGGGCGCGGCGCTGGAAGGCCCTCCAGTGCCAGACCAGTCCACCGCTAATCGAGGTCACGCGCCCGCGAGCCAGGCGGCATACCGGGCGAGGTCCACATTGCCGCCACTGAGCACCACGCCAATACGAGGCCTTGCCTGCTGCGGGTGCCTTCGCACCGCAGCCTCCCCGACGAGGCGGCTCTGGGGCTTTGCATCCGCTGGCTGCCGCTGCATCGCGGCTGCCGCAGCCAGGCAACCGGTGGGCTCCACCACGATCTTCATCCACTGGGCAAGAAAACGCATCGTTTCGATGATCTGCGGATCCGACACGGTCTCGATTGCACTGACCCGCGCGCAGATGATGGCAAAAGTGAGATCACCCACACGGGTGGTCTGTGCTCCATCGGCAATCGTGTGCGGCACCTCGATCCGTATCGGATACCCGCATTGGAAGGACTGCTGGACGTCATTGCCGGCTTGCGGTTCGACACCGATGACCGCACAGCCGGGTGCAAGTTCGGCCGCAGCCAGCGCACACCCGGCGAGCAACCCACCGCCGCCAAGACACACATAGAGCGCATCGAGTGGGCCTGCCTCCTCGAAGAGTTCGAGCGCGCAAGTGCCCTGCCCGGCAATCACCGCCGGGTGATCAAAGGGTGGAATGAGCGTGTAGCCCTCGCGCGCCACCAGTTCCGCAGCGAGGGCCTCGCGATCCTGACGCATCCGGTCGTAGCCAAGGATCGAGGCACCGAATTGCTGGGTGGCCAGTCGTTTGGCTGAAGGGGCATCGTGCGGCATCACCACCGTGACCTGCACCCCCTCGATCTGACCCGCGCGCGCCAGGGCCTGCGCATGGTTGCCCGAGGAAAAGCTGATCACGCCCGCGCGACGCTGCTCCGGGCTGAGGGCGCGCACTGCGTTGAGCGCTCCCCGAAACTTGAAGGAACCTGTACGCTGAAAGTTCTCGCACTTGAAAAAAAGTTGCGCGCCGGCGAGACGGTCGGCCTGCGCGCTCCTCAGCACCGGCGTGCGATGAACCGTTGTGCCAAGCCGCGCCTGGGCCTCGCGGAGCGCAACGATGTCGGGAAGGACGCCCAGCACCGCCCCAGGCGCGCTATGGGGTGCGCGCAACCTCAGTCGGCGTATTGACCGGCTGCGCGAATCACCTTGCCCCACTTGTCGATCTCGGCGGCCAGGTGCGGACGCAGTCCTTCGGGGGTCTGCTTCGCCACCGGCGTGATCTCCGCGCCGAGGTCCTTCATGCGCTTGGCAACCTCCGGATCCTTGAGCGCAGACTGGAGTGCGGCTGTGAGTTTCTCGATCACCGGTTTAGGGGTGCCCTTGGGCGCGTACATGCCGTGCCACACCACCACCTCGAAATCCCTGAGCCCTTGCTCATGCAGTGAGGGGGTGTTGGGGAGCGCACCGATGCGACCCTTGGTGGTGACGCCGAAAAGCTTCACCTTGCCCGCGCTGATGTGCGGAATCGTCTGCGTGGTCTGGTCGCAAAGCACATCCACATGCCCGCCGAGCAGTGCAGTGAGCGCCGGAGCGGTGCCGTTGAAGGGCACCGTGGTGAGATCCGTGGCAATCGTCTGCTGGAAAAGCGTGCCGCACAAGTGCGAAACTGCGCCCAGTCCTGCGTTGGCCAGATTGACCTTCTGCTGATTCGCCTTGATCCAGGCAACCAGTTCGGTGAGGTTGTTGGCCGGCAGATCGGCTCGGCCGATCAGGGTCATCGGAACGTCGACCGCCTGGCCGATGAACTCGAAGTCATTGAGCGGATTGAACGGGAGCTTGCGGTACAGGGCCGGCGCAGTGGCCATGCCGTTGTGGTGGATGAAGAGCATGTAGCCGTCGGGAGCTGCCTTCGCCACCAGGTTTCCGGCGATCGTTGCACCTGCGCCGGGGCGATTGTCGACGTTGACCACCTGGCCGAGCGTCTTGCTCATCGACTGGGCGAGCGAGCGCGCCACGATGTCGGTGGGGCCGCCAGCGGCAAAGCCAACCACGAGGATGATCGGCTTGCTGGGATAAGTCTGCGCCTGTGCGGGCGAAGCGGAGAGCACTGCAAGGCCGCTGAGTGCAGCGCATGCGGCAAAGGCTGCCGCCGATAGGGCTGCCTTCGCAGCTGCAAGGACACCTCGGCGGGCGCCGAAAGAGGCAGGGCTGTGGCTGGAATGTGCGCGGCGTTCGCCCGTGGTCGGGGGGGTGGACTGGATCATGATCGAAGCTCTCCTTGGGGTTGTTTATGGACGGTCAGAGCATGGACTCCACCCATCTTTTTGCAGTGCGCAGGCAGACCATCAGCGGAAGTCTCCGGCCAGAATCACGCTGAGTGACTCGGGGTTGAGGTAGCGTCGCAACGCGGCCTGCACATCCTCAAGCGTAATCGAAGCGCGAAGATCACGCATCTGCTCGAGAAACCCTGCGTCGCGCGACTGCTCGTGCAGCCAGTTCAGGGTGCCTGCGAGTGCCATCTCCTGGGCCCACTGCAACTGCAACTGGGCCTCGAGGCCCTTGCGTGCCCGATCGAGCTCCTCCTGGGTGAAGCCCTCGCGCAAGGCGCGATCGAACTCCTCGCGCACGATCGCAATCAGCCGCTCGCGGTTGGGTGCCGCGAAGATCGCGTAGAACCCGAGCGAGGCAGCCTCGTCACGGTCGCCGCCCGAGAGCGAACCGCCAACGCCATAGCTCAGCCCCTCCTTTTCGCGCACGCGATCCCAGAGCCTGCCGCTCGAGGAGCCGTTCCCCGCAAGCATGCGCATGCCAAGTTGCAATGCCCGGTACTCGCGCCGATCGTCGGACAGGGGAAAACGGCAGCGTGCAAGCCACACTGCGTTGGGCTTGTCGGGCGTGACGATGTTGTCGCGCAGCGGTGGCACCGGGGCGGCGTCGCGGGCGATACGCTCGTAGACGACCTGTGTTGGGCGCTCAGACTTCCAGCGGCTCCAGAAAGATCCCAGACGCGCGGCAAGTTGCGGCGCATCGAGATCGCCAATCACGGTGAAGACCGCCGGCCCGGGTCGGATGAAGCGATCCCAGAAGGCCTGCACTTGCGCAAGTGAAAGAGCCTGGATCCTGCGCATCGACTCATCGAGTTCGGCAACATGCCGTGGGTCGCTCGGCGGATAGTCTGCAAAGACACGGGCGATACGCCGTGAAGCAAGCGCCTGAGGGTCCTGACGCGAGGACTCGAGCGAAGCAATGAGCGCGGTCTTGAGCTCCCGGAGTTCGGCCTCTTCCATCGCAGGTGCGAGCAAGGCCTGCTCGAGGAGCCCGAGCGCCTCGTCGAAGCGCTCTGCTGCCACCCGCAGGCTCAGGCTCAGGCCTTCGGCACCGCCCTGAATGCCCCAGACCGCCCTGAGTGCGGTCATGCGCTCGGCAAACTGCCGACGCGACAGGTTTTTCGTGCCGCGCGACAACATGGCCACTGCCAGTTGCCCCGCCTCGGCTTCGCCCTGCAGGCTCGCGAGGCTGCCGTAGCGCAGGCTTGCCTGAAGAACGACAAGGTTGGCCGCATTGCGCTTGCGCAAGGTCTGGAGCGTGAGCGAATCATCGACGCGAAGCGAGCTTACCCGCGCACGGATGTTGCCCGCGCTTGCCTCGAAAAGCTCCCCCTGATCCTCGGGAGCGCGGGCAACGAAGCCCTTCATGGCCTCCGCGATGCCCACCTGTCGCTCGGCAGGCGCACGACGGGGAGCCGTCTGCGGCTCGAAAAGGCCGAGGGTGCGGTTGCTCTCCACCCAGAAGGAGCCGGCAACCCTGTTGACTTCGGCGAGGCTCACTGCGGCGATGCGGTCGCGCTGATGCATCAGCATCCTCCAGTCGCCCAGCGCAATCGACTCCGACAATGCCAGCGCAACGCGCTCGGGATCGGCGAGCATCTGTGCGTGCTGGTTGGCGAAGTAGGCCTTGGCTGCCTCGAGTTCCGCCGCAGTGAAGCCCTCCGATCCGGCAGTCTCGACCAGCGCGATCAGCGCCCGCGCAGCGTCTGCGATCGACTGGTCGGACTTGAGTTGCAGCGAAAAGAGCGCGTTGGCAGGCTCCGGAGCCGATCGGGCCCAGGCCCATCCTCCGGCGGCGACACCCTTGCGGACGATGCGTTCGTCGATACGGTTGTTGGGACCGCCGATCATGTGACTTGCCAGACTCAACGCCGGGAAGTGGGGGTGCAGCGCTGAAGGACCGTGATACGACAGGATCACGATGGGCGCATCGCCGATCCGTCGCAGCCGCACCTCGCGCGGACCTTCCTGCACCGGCTCCACGGTGTAGGTGGGTTCGAGCTGGCGCGTGGGACGTGGAATCACGCCGAAGGCTTCCTCGATCCAACCAAGCACCTTGGCGCGATCGTAGACCCCGGCCACCACGAGTACCGCATTGTCGGGCTGGTAGTGATGGCGGTAGAAGGCCTGCAGGCGGTCGATCGACACATTCTCGATGTCGGATCGGGCGCCGATGATTGCCTTGCCGTAGTTGTGCCAGGTGTAGGCGCTGGCGAATACCTGCTGAAACAGCACCCCGGCCGGATTGTTTTCTCCGCGCTCGAACTCGTTGCGGACCACCGTCATCTCGGAATCGAGGTCCGACTTGCGCACATAGGCGTTCACCAGGATGTCGCCGAGCCAGCGGATCATCCACGCGGTGTTGTCGTTGCTCTGGGCGAAGCTTGCGTAGTAGTTGGTGCGATCCCAGGAGGTGGTGCCGTTCACCCGGAAACCGCGGGTGGCGAACTCGCTCAGTCCGTTGGGAAACTTCGGCGAGCCCTTGAACACCATATGCTCGAGCAGATGCGCCATTCCGGTTTCGCCGTAGCCCTCGTGCCGCGAACCAACCTTGACCGTGAGGTTGACCGTGGTGCTCGCCTTGGTGGTGCTTGGGTAGAGCAGCACTTCGAGCCCGTTGGGCAGGAGCAGTGACTCAACCCCCTCCACCTGATGCATCGGTCGCCAGGGCTCGGCGGAACCGGAGGGCCCAGGGTGGAGCCCCGCCACCAGGAGGGTCAGCACGAGGACGAGGCGAAGGCGGACGGCAGAGAAAGGCAGGCGCGCGTGGAGGATATGCATGGATCGCTTGGGAAATTCATTTGCGAAAGCTTACCAGCGCGCCTGTACCGCCAGGCGCAAAGTCCTGGGTGGTGCAGGGAACAGATAAACGCCGCCCCAGGGCTGCGTGGGCGCCTCGCGCCAGAACTTGCGATCCAGCAGATTGATCGCCGACAGGGACCAGCGCAGCTTTGCTCCGCCCAGATCCTGGCCCCAGTGCAGCGCACTGTCCCACTGCCACTGCACGGGAAGGCTGAGGGGTTCGACCACCGGTTTTCGTCCGGATGCGCCAATCCGGTTCTGCCATTCGAGGCCCTCGACACCCGTGGGCCACCGATGCATCAGGTGAAGGCCCCAGGGCGCAACATTGCGCACTGCGGAGCCCACTTCCTCGCCGAGGGGCGAGGCGAGGACTTCGGCCTGGAGCCTTTGGGCAGCGAGGTCGAGCCGGCCCAGCGATCTGCTGCTCGCGCTGAGCGTCAACTCGAGCCCCTGATGACGGTCGGTGCGCAAACCGCCCAGCCTGCAAAACGCTGCGCTCGACACAGTGCCGCAGACCCCGATCGACTGGGGCGCGGTCACGCTCAGGTCAGCTGCACGGGGACGGTCGATCCGGAAGGCCGTGACCCCATAGTCGACCCTCAAGCCTGCGGCGCTGCTCCAGCCGTTGCGAAAACCGCCCTCCCACTGGGTGCTGCGTTGCGCCGGGAGTGCCTGGCCCGGGTTGGCATAATCCTGCGGCCGGTTGGGCACAACCTCGGTTTCGATTCCCTCACCGTAGGAAAGGTACCAGCGTTGCCCCGCCCTCGGCTCAACGCTGAGCGCTGCAAAGGGCGTGACGAAAGACTGCTGGAGTCCCAATGCACCAGCGCCGTCGGTTGGCGTTGACACGCTGTCGATCCCGGTGCCGCGCAGACCGAGCCAGAGCGAGGTTTGTGCAAGCACCGAGCCGGGTTGCCCATCGTGCAGGCGGATACGATCCTGCACCGACCACTCGCGGCTGCTCAGGTTGCGGTTGGTGTTGGGCGTCCGCGCCTCTGGGTCGGGCGGCAACGGGATCGTGCGGAAAAAGTTGCTCGACCCCACCAGGTTATACGCTTGCGCGGCGGGGAACCGATCCTCGAGCCGCACCTGCCGGTATCCGAGCGCCACCTCATGCAACAGCCCGGCCGTGCGCAGGTTTCCCTCGAGTCGGGCCTCGACCGAGCGCGCGCTACGCCGCTCATCGAGGCTGCGGAAGTCGTAGATGTCGGCGTTGCCGTTGGCGCAAAAACCCGGGTAGATCGGCTCGGGCCCCGAACTGCAGCCATCCGGGAAGGCAATCCGGTCGTGGGTGCGCACATGTTGCATCAACCCCGAAACCCGTACCACCCACTGCTCTCCAAGGGGCTGGATCCAGCGCAACCCGGAGAGGTTTTCCCGGCTTTCAAACGGGGCCGACCAAGGCTGATCGTTCATGTTGCGCCGCGGCAGCACGGGCGGCAGGATCCGGCCCTCGAGGAGATTGGCCCCGGGTACCGAAATCTGGGTGTAGAGGTGGCGTTGCGCATGCCACTCCAGGCGACCCCCGCCCGGCGCGCGCCAATCCACGAACACCGAAGCAAAGCGCCGATCGCCCGGGGCGCTGTCGGCCATCGGCCGACGGTCGTCGGCGGCAAGATTCACCCGAACCCCGAGCTCGCGGTGCGCTCCAAATCGCTCGGCAAGATCGGAGGCGAGGTAGCGGCTACCGCGTTCCGACAATGCGAAGAGGGCACTCCTCAGCGGCTGGTCGCCCGCACGCTTGAGCGCCACGTCCACCATCCCTCCCGGGGAGGAGCTGCCTGCAAGCAGCCCCGAAACCCCCTTGAGCACGACGACACGCTCGGCGCTTTCAAGTGCGAGCGGAACATGACCATGGATCGGCATGCCGTCGAAGCGGTAATTGAGGCGCGGATCAATGGCGACGCCACGGATGGCAAAGTTCTCCGGATAGCCAAGCGTGTTGTAGGCATCGGAAACCGCAGGCTCGCTGCGCAGGAGGTCTGCCAGCGAAGTGGCGCCCAGGTCCCGCATGACCTGCGTATCGATGGTGGAGATTGAAAACGGCAGCCTCTCGGGCAACTCTGCAAACCCGGTGAGGGTGATCGCACGCGTCGAGAGACCCGTGGCGCTCACCTCCACCCGCGCCGGGTCCCCGGTTGTGGGGAGCTGGGCGAACACTGCGGGCGCCAGAGCCAGCGCGCCAGCCCCCGCCAGCGAAGTGACAGTCCGGCCCCAGTGCAGGTCCGGGAAGGCTTGCCAAACGTCTCGCACTCTGAACTCCTCTCGGTGTCTGGCTTCGAACCGGTTGGAGCGTTTCCCTGGAGGTTGCGGAATCCACCGTCCGAAGGACGGCTTGCGAGCGCCGAAGGGCTGAGGAGCCCGGCTGTGATTCCTGCTTCCCTGCGCAAGTCTTAACTCGATCAGGTTCGAAGGGTTTTTCTCACCCGTCTGCCACTGGCAGACGCCACCGACCTTGCTGGCCGGCAACGGTTTTACGGGACCCCTAGCTAAGTCCTGATCGTAGCATGTGTCGGTTGCGTGACAGGCTTAACCCCGAAACGGTCATCACTTCGCCCACAGCGCAAAGCGCCATCGCAAGACGCTCCCGCATATCACCCGCCACGCCAGCCGGAGGCGCAAATCCCGCTGGCGGGTAGCGCACCAGGAGTGACGCGGTGGCTGCGCGTTGCGCGGGTCCGTCGCGCTGAAGGCCGTCGGCTTCCCAGGGCAGGTCGCCTGCACAGTGAAGATGCACCCAGTGCGCATGGGCGCTGCGGGCAAGCTCGCGCATGGCGCGCGCAGCGGGAGCAAAGAGGGTGTGGTCGGCAAAATACTGGAGGCTGTAGATCGCGGTCATCCACGGCGAGGGGTCGCAAAGAACGAGCGACGGGGTGATTCCCGACCGGGGGAATCCCCCGCAGGCGGCCGGCGCGTGACCTGCCTCCGCTTGCCCTGACTGCAGGCCGATTCGCACCGCATCCGAGATCGCCTCCTGGATTCTGCGGCACTGCTCCATCAGGAGCGGTTGCTGCTCCTCACGCGTGGGGCATCGGCCGTGCAGATCAACGAAGTCGCGAAGCGCCTCGGGCACGTAGGGTGCACCCAGTGCCCGCGCAAGTTGCATGGCCAGCGTTGTCTTGCCGGTGCACTCCCCCCCGAGAAATGCAACGATCAGCAGCTGCGGTGGCAGCGCCTCCGGCCCGTTCACTGGACCGCTTGTCAGTGCTTCAGGCTTGTTCAATTTCATGCCTGCCTTTCGCGCATCGAGTCCAGTGGCGCCATCCCGCAAGCGCGAGGGCGGCAAACACCGCATAAAGTACAGCCGTCGCCAAGAGGTGCTGCGACCAGAATAGCCAGACGCCGCACAGGTTGGCGAGCAGCCAGAAGTGCCAGTGCTCGACTTTTTGCTGCACCATCAACGACTGGGCGAGCAGACTCGACGAGGTAACGACCGCGTCGCCCCATACCGAACTGCCCCCGGCCAGGCGCAGACCGGACTGCATGAGGGTGATGAGCACAGCGAGCGACACCCAGGCGAGCCAATACGCGCGCCTGCCGAGGTGAACCGGAGCGAAGCGGACTCGGCCCCAGCTCACCCAGCCCCAAACGGCCGCCGCCACGAAGACGAACTGCAGCGAAGCGTCGGCCCAGAGCCTTGATTGTGCGAAGACCACCGCGTAGAGCAGGCTCGACAGGATCCAGAAGGGCCAGGTTGCGCGCCTGCCGAGGATGCCAAGACCAACGGCAGTCAGCGCGACCGCTGCGGCGGCCCACTCGAGTGCGGGGTGCAACATCAGCATCCCTTGCCCGGGCATACTTGGGGCGGTTCGTACACCACGCGACTCATCCCTTCCGATTTCCCTGTCTACGCATGTCAAGCTACCACGCCTGCAGCGCCAAGGTTGCCGCATGGCTGGAGCAGGCGAGCCTGCTCCAGATCGTGGCGGTGAGCGGCAGCCTTCTGGTGCTTTCCAACCTCTTCATGACCTGGGCATGGTATGGCCACCTGAAGCATCTCGCGCACAAGCCCTGGTGGTGGGCTGCGCTCATCAGCTGGGGGATTGCGCTGTTCGAATATCTCCTCCAGGTGCCCGCAAACCGCATCGGCTTCACGCAACTCAGCCTCGGCCAGCTCAAGATCCTGCAGGAGGTGATCACGCTGCTCGTGTTCTTGCCATTTTCGATGCTCGTGATGCATCAACCCTTCCGGGTGGACTACATCTGGGCAGGCCTTTGCCTCGTGGGGGCTGTGTACTTCATCTTCCGATCGGCCTGACGCAGCGCATGGAGCGATCAACGGACTACTGGCTCGGTATCGCTGCAGCGCTAGCCCTGATGCTTGCCGCTGCGCTCGTGGTGCTGCCATTCCTGAGCGCGCTGCTCTGGGCTGCCATCGTTACGATCACCCTTTGGCCCTTGCGCGATGCCCTGGTGCTGCGGTTGCGCCTGGGGGCCAACTTGAGCGCCACCCTCATGACGCTGGCGCTCCTTGCGATTCTGGTTGCTCCGATCGCGGCAGCGACCGTGGTGCTTGCCAACTACACCGACGACCTGCTCGGCCAGGCACGATCGCTCATGCAGAACGGGCTTCCGGAACCGCCCGCCTGGCTCGCTGCGCTGCCTCTGGTGGGCAACTGGCTCGCCGAACAATGGGCCATGTACCGCAACGACGGCAGCGCACTGCTTGCGCAACTCCTTGTCTTGCTCGAGCAGCATCGCGGCCTGATCCTCAAGGCGGCAACCGGTCTGAGCAGTGGCGTTGCCGAGTTGCTGCTCGCCGTGTTCCTGTCGTTCTTTCTCCTGCGCGACGGCCACCGGATAACGATCTGGCTCGACGGCGGTGCACGGCGGCTCTCGCAGGAGGGGCCGCAACTTCTTCGGCTCACCGCGCGCACGATTGAAGGGGTGGTCTATGGCATCGTGGGCACCGCCCTGGTTTCAGGTGCCCTTGGCTGGATCGGCTATGCGCTTGCCGGCGTTCCGAAGGCCTTCACGCTCGCACTCCTCACCTTCCTTGGTGCCTTCATCCCCTTTGGGACCGTGCTGGTGTGGGGCCCTGCTGCCGTGTGGCTCTTCCAGCAGGGCGAGACCGGCTGGGCAATGTTTGTGCTGGCATGGGGCGCGGCTGTCATCTCGAGCGCCGACAATGTGATCAAACCCTTGCTGATCAGCCGGGGCTCGTCGATGCCCTTCGTGATGACGCTGATCGGTGCGGTTGGCGGCGTGATTGCGTTTGGCGTGATCGGTGTGTTTATCGGGCCAACGCTCACCGCGTTGGCATGGTTTCTCGCGATGCAGTGGATGTCGCGTTCACAACACTAGCGCTCTGTGGAACGGGCGCGAAGCCTGGCGCCAAGCACCCCGCTCAGCATCCCATCCACCACCGAACCAACCGAGTCCATCATCCGGCGCCCGTGGTAGTCGATCCGCTGCGCCAGAATGTCGCCCGTGATCGGCGCGAGCAAACCGCCAAGGTCGATATACAGTTCGCTCAGCACCTCGCCCAGGGCAGCGGCAAGCAACACATCGCCATCGATCCGCAGATGGGAGAGCAACTGCCCCGGATCGCGGGTGCGAAGTTTTTCGAGGAGCGCGGCCGACCAGACAAGCTTGAGGCGCACATCAACCGGCACCGGATGGCCGCCAACCTCGTTGGGCGCGCGCTCGAGATGGCCGTCGCGGGCGATTCGGAGTATGGGCAACTGCGGCCACGCGCGGGGAAAGAGGCCGGCAAGAGCCGGTGGCAGCGCTGGCAACTCGCCACCGATCTCGAAAGCAACCGTCTTTCCGGAAAATGCCGAGAGCCTTTCGGCAGCCCAGGGATTCTGGCGAAAAACCACCCGGAGCAGCTTGAGTGCCGAGTGCTCGAGATGAAGATTCAACGGGTTCACACAAAACTCCCCGGGGCGTTTCAGGCTGCCCCGGGTGCCGAGCCAGGGCAGAGGCTCAGTGCGGGGTTCCCATCTGCTGGATCCCTGCAAGAATCCAGCCGCCTGCACCCTGCACCGGTTTGCTGAGGTTCCAGACCTCGTCGAAGGTTTGCGGCGCAGCGTTGCGGCCCTCCCGCACCAAACCGCTGAAGCGCACGCTGGCGAGATACTTTCCGTGCGGGGTCTCGATCCCCAGAAGTTCCGCATCGAGCCGCACCACCTCGGTGTAGTTCTCGCTCTGGCGCTGCCGGATTTCGGCCGCAAACTCCTCGAAGAGTTCAGGCGAAGTGAACTCGCGCAGGTCGGCAAGATTAGCCGTATCGTTGGCCGCCTGCAGACGCTTGAAGTAGTGCTTTGCGTTCTCAACGAAGCCAGGAACGTCAAAGTCGGCAGGAACGCCCCAGGGCTGGGAGGGCGCTGCCGGTGCCGCGCCAAACCCTGCTCCAGCCTGGCCCAACCCAACTCCCTGCGGCTGCGCAAACGGTCCCGGTGCCGACCAGCGGCCCGGTACGCTGGCTTCCTGCCCCGCCTGCGCGTAGTTGGTTGGCGCACTGGCGTAGGCTGGCTGCGGCGATTGCGCTGCACGGCGCCGGGCAAGCACAAAGCCAACGATTCCCATGATCACCAGCGCAAGGAGCGCAATCATCATGAAGTTGGCCAGTTCCTCGCCAAAGCCCAGATGCGACGCCAGCGCAGCCAGCCCAAGCCCTGCTGCCAGCCCGGCGATCGGACCGAGCCAACGGCTGCGCTGCGACTGCGCGGCGGCCTGCGCCCCTGCGGCTGCGGGTGCACCCGCCTGCTGAGCCGGGGAACCTGCCGGAGGCGTTGCCTGCTTCTGGGTGGCAATCGAGGACTGCTGACCGCTGGAGCCGCCCCCTCCAAGCCGTTTACTCGCCTCGGCATCGACGCTGAACATACCCGCCACAACGAGCGCAAAGGCCATCGTGAGCGACAACGCCATCTTGCGAAGGCAACGCAGCACCCGGTGTCCGGCAGTACCGGATTGGGGAGTGACCAGAGACGCATCGCGCGGGGAGCGCCCGCGGGCTTCGAACGTTTCGATCGAATCCAAGCTGTTCATGTGTGAAGTACTCCTGTGCAGATGTGTAGTATCCGGGTTCATGGAACCTCCGGAACCTGTTGACCACACCCACCCCCTCGCATCGAGGCGTAAGCAGGTGCAACAGGCCGCACTATGCGGGTTTGAGCCCCTCATGTAAAGCAACCACCCCGGCGCTAAGGTTGGAAAAACGCACACCGGCCAGCCCGGCGCGCTGCATCATGGCAGCCAGCGTTTCCTGATCCGGGTGCATCCGGATCGACTCGGCAAGGTAACGGTAGCTCTGCGCGTCGCCGGCAACCAGTCGCCCGAGTCGCGGCAGGATCTGGAAGGAATAGAAGTTGTAGGCCTTTGCGAGTTGCGGGTGCACCCTGGAGAATTCGAGGATCAGCAACTTGCCTCCCCTGCGGAGTACCCGGGTCATTTCCAGCAACGCGGCATCCATGTCCGTCATGTTGCGCAGCCCGAATGCCACCGTCACCCGGTCGAAGCTTTCTGCGGGAAACGGCAGGCTTTCGGCGTCGCACTGCACCGCGTGAGGCGCGCAACCGTCCTCGATCAACCGCTCCCTGCCCCGGGCAAGCATGGACGCGTTGATGTCGGAAAGCACGACGCGCCCACCGGCACCGGCGCGTCTTGCCATGGCGAGCGCAAGATCTGCGGTACCGCCCGCCACATCGAGCACATCCATTCCCGGACGCACATCCGCCCACGACACCGCGACCTGTTTCCAGAGCCGATGCAGGCCCGCAGACATCAGGTCGTTCATCAGGTCATACCGCGAGGCGACCGAGCGGAAAACCTCGGCCACCCGCGCGGACTTCTCGCCGGGCTCCACCGCCTGAAAGCCGAAATGTGTCTTTTCAGCCATGCGCAGGAACGGTGCAGTCGCACCTGCGTGGCTCGCGGCAGGCATCAGTCGGGCTCACGACGAGCCCCGGCGGCCTCGAGTCGCTTGAGGTAGGTGTTCCAGAGGGCATCGTGCTGCAGGCAAAGGCGATGCAGCACTTCCCACGAGTAGAGCCCCGACTCGTGCCCGTCGCTGAACACCGGTTTGATGGCGTAGTTACCCACCGGTTCGATCCGCACGATGCCCACGTTGCGCTTGCCGGTCTGCAAGACTTCCTGTCCCGGTCCGTGCCCCTGCACTTCGGCCGAGGGTGAGTACACCCGGAGAAACTCGAAGCTCAGGCGGTAGCGTCGATCCCCGGGGTAGGCGAGTTCGAGAATCCGCGAGGCCTGGTGCGCCACGATCGACTCGGGGATCGGGGTTTCGCTGCGCGGCGACGGCGCACTTCCCTGAGGACGCGCCGCCAGGGTCTCCGAAGAAGGCGTTTCGCTGCGCGGCGATGGCGTGTTGGCTCCGGAGTGCGCAGCTGCACGCGACGTGCCCGGATCCTGCGGCTGCACTACGCCTGTTCGGCTACGCGAAAGTGCCGTTGTCTTCATACCAGCACCCTCTCGATGCCGCCCCGGTTGGCCCTTTCGACATATTCGGCAAGCCAGTTGGCCCCGAGCAGGTGGCGCGCCATCTCGACCACGATGTAGTCTGCCTCGATCCCGGTGCTTTCCTCGAAGCGACTCAAGCCCTGCAGGCAGGAAGGGCAGGAGGTGAGCACCTTGACGGCATCGGGCTGGCTCGAGCCTGCCACTTTGAGTGCTCCAGATGGGGCGGAGCTGAGCACCTTGACCGCCTCGGGCTGACCGGGCGCGGGTCGCCGCAAGGTCTGTGCCGTCTTGAGCAACTCCTGCTCCTTGCGGAAACGCACCTGGGTTGCGATCTCGGGGCGGGTAACCGCGAAAGTGCCCGCCTCGCCACAACAACGATCGTTGCGGCCGATCTCGCCATTGAGCTCAGCGTTCATCAGGGTGTTGACGACCTTCAGGGGCTGATGCTTCTTCATCGGGCTGTGGCAGGGGTCGTGGTAGGTGTAGCGCACTCCGGTGGCCGAATCGAGTTTCAGGCCCTTTTCCATCAGGAACTCGTGGATGTCGATGATCCGGCAGCCGGGAAAAATCTCGCCGAAGGCATAGGCCTGCAGCTGGTCGAAACAGGTGCCACAACTCACGACTACTGTGCGGATATCGAGGTAGTTGAGGGTGTTGGCAACCCGGTGGAAGAGAACCCTGTTGTCGGTGATGATCTTCTCGGCCTTGTCGAACTGGCCCGAGCCCTTTTGCGGGTAGCCGCAACACAGGTAACCGGGTGGCAGCACGGTCTGCACACCGACCTCCCAGAGCAGGGCCTGGGTGGCGAGTCCCACCTGCGAGAAGAGACGCTCCGAACCGCACCCGGGAAAATAGAACACCGCCTCGCTGTCGGCCGACGTGGTCTGCGGGTTGCGGATGATCGGAACGTAGCGCCGATCTTCAATGTCGAGCAGTGCGCGCGCGGTTTTCTTGGGGAGATTTCCAGGCAACTTGCGGTTTACGAAATGCAGAACCTGCTCGCGCATCGCCGGACGGCCAACGCTCGCCTGCGGCCTTCGGAGTTGGGGCCGGGCAAAGCGCTTGAGCAGGTCGGCCGCAAGTCGCTGCGCCCTGAACCCCACGTCGACCATCGCGCTCCGGGTGGCGCGGATCGTGTCGGGGTCGGTTGCATTGAGAAAGAACATCGCCGCGGCGTTGCCCGGGTTGAAACGCTTGCGGCCCATCTTGCGCAGCAGGTTGCGCATGTTCATCGACACGTCGCCGAAATCGATGTCGACCGGACAGGGCGAGGCGCACTTGTGGCAGACAGTGCAATGATCCGCAACATCGGAGAACTCCTCCCAGTGACGGATCGACACCCCGCGCCGCGTCTGCTCCTCGTAGAGAAACGCCTCGATGAGCAGGGAAGTCGCGAGGATCTTGTTGCGCGGCGAGTAGAGCAGGTTGGCACGGGGGACGTGCGTGGCGCACACCGGCTTGCACTTGCCACAGCGCAGGCAATCCTTGATCGAGTGGGCGATCGATCCGAGGTCGGACTGTTGCAGGATGAGCGACTCTGCGCCCATCAAACCGAAACTTGGCGTGTAGGCGCGCCGGAGGTCGGCCTGGCGCAGCAGCTTTCCACGATTGAAGCGCCCCTCGGGGTCGATGCGGGCCTTGTAGGCGGCAAAGGGCGCGAGTTCCTCCTCGGTGAGGTACTCGAGCTTGGTGATACCGATGCCGTGTTCTCCCGAGATCACGCCGTTGAGCGAACGGGCGAGCGCCATGATCCGCGCCACGGCGCGGTTGGCCTGCTGGAGCATGCCGTAGTCGTCGGAATTCACCGGGATGTTGGTGTGCACATTGCCATCGCCCGCATGCATGTGCAGCGCCACAAAGACCCGGCTTCTGCGGATCCTGGCGTGGATTCCGGCAATTGCCTCGCGAAGCGGCGCGAAGTAGTCGCCGCCGAGGATGCCTTCGAGCGGTTCGAGAACCTCCCTGCGCCAGCTGATCCGGATTGTGCGATCCTGGAGCAGGTCGAAGAGGCGGGTGTGTGGCGCGCGCGCGGTCTCCCGCCCCATTTGCACGCCAAGCGCCGCCAGTGCGGGGCGAAGGTCCGCCACGGGCAGGTCCATCGAGGCCATCAGGAAACGCCAGCGCCTGCCGGCTTCCTCGAGCACCCGACACGAATCCTCGAGACGCTGGGCAAGCAGGCCCTCCACTGCGTCCTTGGTGCTCTCGGGCTCGTCGCCCGGCGCGATCGGCAGGCTGCGCGGTTCGCTGCAAAGAAATGCCTCCACCGCCTGCACGAGTGCCAGCTTGTTGTCGGTGGACAGTTCGATGTTGATGCGGTCGATCCCGTCGGTGTATTGCGCCATCATCGGCAACGGAATCACCACATCCTCGTTGATCTTGAACGCGTTGGTGTGGCGCGCAATCGCCGCAGTGCGCCCCCGATCGGCCCAGAAGGTCTTGCGGTCTGTGGCCTGGACCGCAATAAACCCTTCGCCACTGCGGGCGTTGGCCAGGCGCACCACCTCGGCGGTGGCGCGGGCGACGGCCTGATCATGATCGCCCACGATGTCACCGATCAGCACCATCTTGGGCAGGCCCCCGCGACGCGACTTGGTGCTGTAGCCCACCGCGCGCAGGTAACGCTCATCAAGATGCTCGAGCCCGGCGAGCAGCGCCCCGCCGGGTTGTGTATCGAGGTAGGCCTTGATCTCCACGATCGAGGGCACCGCTTCGGCAGCCTGTCCGAAAAACTCCAGGCACACGGTGCGGATGTGCGCGGGCATCCTGTGCAGGATCCACTTCGATGCGGTGATGAGCCCGTCGGTGCCCTCCTTTTGCACGCCGGGAAGGCCGGAGAGAAACTTGTCGGTGACATCCTTCCCCAGGCCAAGCTTGCGGAAGCTTGAGCCGGGAATCCGCAAGGTGTGGCTGCGCAGCGGATCGCCCCTCATCTGGCCATTGGTGCCAAGCTGCTCTGGCGCATACCAGTGCAGGTTGAAGACCGCCTCCTGTGCGTCATGAATCTTGCCGAGGTTGTGCCCCACGCGGCTCACCTCGAGCCAGTTGCCCTCGGGATCCACCATGCGCCACCAGGCGAGATTGTCGAGCGCCGTGCCCCACAACACCGCCTTCTTGCCGCCGGCGTTCATGGCGATGTTGCCGCCGATGCACGAGGCCTCGAGCGAAGTGGGGTCCACCGCAAAGACCAGACTGGCGTGCTCTGCCGCATCGGTCACGCGTCGCGTGACCACACCGGCTTCGGCGTGGATGACCGCAACCTCCTGCTCAAGACCGGGGAGGCGCTCCCGAACCACCGCACCGATGCCTTCGAGCTTTTCGGTATTGATGACCGCAGACATCGGCGTGAGCGGGACCACACCTCCGGTGTAGCCGGTGCCACCGCCGCGCGGGATGATCGTGAGCCCGAGGTCGAAGCAGCCCTTCACCACCGCGGCGACTTCGGCCTCGCTGTCGGGCGCCAGAACCACGAAGGGGTACTCCACACGCCAGTCGGTGGCATCGGTCACGTGCGACACCCGCGACATCGCATCGAAACAGATGTTGTGCCGCGCGGTGTGCTTTGCGAGTCTGCGCAGTACCCGCTGACGCAGTCCTGCGGCCTGCGAAAGCTGCTGCTCGAAGAGCGCCACCGCCTTGCGCGCCAGCGCGAGCAGTTCGTTGACCTGCACAAGCGCGGGCGACTGTGCATCCCTGCGCTTTTCGATGTCGGCAAGACGGTGGTGCAGCGCCTCCACCAGCAGGGTCTGACGCTTGGGGTTGTCGATCAGGTCGTCCTGCAGATAGGGGTTGCGCTCCACCGCCCAGATGTCGCCGAGCACTTCGTAGAGCATCCGCGCCGACCGGCCGGTTCGCCGCTCCTCGCGGAGTACCCCGACAAGTTCCCATCCGCGCTCGCCAAGCAGTCGGATCACGATCTCGCGGTCGGAAAACGAGGTGTAGTTGTAGGGGATCTCACGCAGCCGAATCCGCTGCGTGGAAGCCTCGTTGCCTTCCACAGCGCCCGCCAAGGCGCTTTCCGCCCAGCCAGCCGCATTCCACGGCACAGCACCCGAAACAAAGCCCGAAACAGCACCCGAAACCGCGCCCGCCTCTGCGCTCGAAAATGGCCTTGTGACCGCATTCATTAACGGATTGTAATAAGGACTCGCGGCAACGCGGCAAGTCCTCAACATGCGGGCGGATAAGGGCGCACTCTGATGCGCGCCTCTGGCCTACAACCCGCAAGCCTGCAACCCGCAAGCCTGAAACCCGCAAGCCTGAAACCCGCAGCCTCTGACGCACCCGCCCGTGATGGGCGCGCCCTCCGCAACCCGCCGACTCGCCGGCGACTTCACAGTCGCGGTGCAGCTACTCCGCCTTGGGCAGGAGCCGCTCGAGAAAGGCCGGCAGGAGCGAGCGCCACCAGGAGTCGGGAACCGCCAGCAAAAGCCAGGTGAAGGTGATGTAGCGCAGGCACTTTCCGAGCGCGATCCAGAAAAGGCACGGCCAGAAGGGAAGCCTAAGCCAACCTGCCACCGCGCAAAGCGGATCCCCAACGATCGGAAGCCACGCGAAAAGGAGCACCTTCGGGCCGAGGCGCTCAAACCAGCCCAGATAGCGTCTGCCTCCGTTGCGACCGATGGCGCCGAGCGCTGCTGCTGCGCTGACCGCACCGCGACCCATCAGGTAGTCGACCGCTCCGCCGAGAGTGTTGCCGAGCGTGGCAACCGCAATCGTGGTCCAGAACTGGTCGGGATTGAGCTTCACGTACCCGAACACCACCGGTTCGGAGCCCATGGGAAGGAGCGTGGCGGAAATGAACGCGGCGAGAAAGACGGTCGACAGGCCCACCTCAGGCAGCGAAAACCACCCAAGCAAGGCTGCGAAGGCCTGCTCGACCCAGGCACTCATCGCCGCACTGCAGGTTCAGGTCTGTTCATTGCCCGCCCACTTCACAAGCTTCCCCTCGCCCCAAGCGCTCAGGCGCGCGGCTCGATGGATCCATACCGCGCCTCACGGGATCCATGCCACGCCTCGCGGGATCGATGCCGCGCCTCACAGGATCCATGCCGCGCCTCAAGGGACTCGCCTCACGTTTTAGCCGCTTAAACTGACGGCCTAATGCCAGCTGACTACCTCAAGCGCATCCTCAACGCGAGGGTCTACGACGTGGCGCGCGAGACGCCACTCGAGTTGGCTCCTCAATTGTCGGCGCGCCTTGGACACAGGCTTCTGCTCAAGCGCGAAGACATGCAGGAGGTGTTCTCCTTCAAGTTGCGCGGAGCCTACAACAAGATGGCCCTGCTCAGCCCCGGTGAGCGGCAGCGCGGCGTGATTGCAGCCTCTGCAGGCAACCATGCGCAAGGCGTTGCACTTGCCGCGCAGCGTCTGGCTTGCCGCGCGGTGATCGTGATGCCGATCACCACGCCCGCAGTCAAGGTCGAAGCGGTGCGTGCCCGCAGGGCCGAGGTGGTGCTCCACGGCGACAGCTACAGCGAAGCCCACGAGCATGCCCTGAGTCTGCAGCTTCGGGAAGGGCTCACCTTCGTGCACCCTTTCGACGATCCGGATGTGATCGCCGGCCAGGGCACGATCGGGATGGAGATCCTGCGTCAGCACCCGGATCCGATCGATGCGATCTTCGTGGCTGTTGGAGGAGGCGGGCTGATCGCTGGCATCGCAGCCTATGTGAAGCAGTTGCGCCCGGAGATCCGGATCGTTGGCGTGCAGACCGACGACTCCGACGCAATGGCCCAATCACTCGCAGCCGGGGAGAGGATTCGCCTCAGGGAAGTGGGGCTCTTTTCCGACGGGACTGCGGTGCGGCAGGTGGGCGCCGAGAGTTTTGCGTTGGCGCAACGCTTTGTGGATGAGATGGTCCGGGTTGACAGCGACGCGATCTGCGCGGCGATCAAGGATGTGTTCCAGGACACCCGCTCGATCCTCGAGCCTGCAGGTGCCCTTGCGATCGCCGGCGCGAAGGCCTGGGCCGGGGCGGCAGGGCGTGGCTCGGGGCTCACGCTGGTTGCCATCGCCTGCGGGGCCAACATGAACTTCGACCGCCTGCGCTTCGTGTCCGAACGCGCAGAGATCGGCGAGCAGCGCGAAGCGATCTTTGCGGTGACGATTCCCGAGGAACGGGGGTCGTTCCGACGCTTCTGCGCCCTGCTTGGCGAGCGCAGCGTTACCGAGTTCAACTACCGGATGAGCGACGTTGCCAGAGCGCATGTCTTTGTGGGGATCCAGATCGAACGGCGCGAGGAAGCGCAGCGGATTGCGGAGGACTTCGAGGCGGCCGGTTTGCGCGCGCTCAACCTCACCGACGACGAGATGGCCAAGCTCCACATCCGTCACCTGGTCGGTGGCAGTTCGATGCTCGCCCGCAACGAGCGCCTGTTTCGCTTCGAGTTCCCGGAGCGGCCCGGCGCCCTGAGCCGGTTTCTCAACCGGATGAATCCCGGCTGGAACATTTCGCTCTTCCACTACCGCAACCATGGCTCCGATTCGGGCCGTGTGCTCGTGGGGCTGCAGGTTCCGGCCGACGACCACATCGCGTTCGACGCGTTTCTTGCCACGCTCGGCTATCCCCATGTGGAGGAAAGCGCCAATCCGGCCTATCATCTGTTTCTGCGATCGCCAGATCGCATGCACACGACGGGGGTTGCGTAGTACGGATTTTGCGTGCTTGCGTGCGCTTTCGCAGCTTGCGTATCCGCCTGACTGTGTCACGGCCTCAGTTGGCGTGAACTACTTGCGCCGTAAACGTCCACTCATCTGCCGATGCATCTGCTCACGCTAGGACTCAACCATCAGAGCGCGCCGCTTGCAATGCGCGAAAGGGTGGCGTTTGCAGGCGAGGCATTGATTCACGCAACCCGCGACCTCAAGCAGAGGGTTGGCGAGGTCCTCACCGAATCTGCAATCCTGTCCACCTGCAACCGCACCGAGATCTACTGCGCCACTGCGCGTGCCGATCAGGCCGGCGATGCCAGTCAGGCCCTGCAACAGTGGGTTGCCTCGCACGGAGCGCTCAAGCCCGGCCAGATCCAGGCGCACACCTATCTGCTCCCGGGCACCCAATCGGTGCGCCACGCCTTCCGTGTGGCCTGCGGGCTCGACTCGATGGTTCTGGGCGAAGCGCAGATCCTTGGGCAGATGAAGGACGCGGTGCGCACTGCGCAGGAGGCTGGATCGCTCGGCCCGCACCTGCATCAGCTCTTCCAGCGCAGCTTCGCGGTGGCCAAGGAAGTCCGCACCCAAACCGAAATCGGATCGGCCTCGGTGTCGCTGGCCGCTGCCGCGGTACGGCTCGCCGAGCGGATCTTCGAACACCTGCATGAAACCCGGGTGCTTTTTGTGGGCGCCGGGGAGATGATCGAGCTTGCCGCCACCCACTTTGCCGCGCGCCGCCCCCGCGCCATGCTGGTGGCCAACCGCAGCGTTGAACGCGCTCAGGTCCTGGCACGGCGCTTTGCCGCCGGCAGCATGGCGCTGTCGGAACTTTCCACGCGGCTGCATGAATTCGACATCGTGGTGAGCTGCACTGCAAGCTCGCTTCCGATCATCGGTCTTGGCATGGTGGAGCGGGCGCTGAAGGCGCGCCGCAACAGGCCACTCTTCATCGTTGACCTTGCGGTACCGCGCGACGTGGAACCCGAAGTCTCGAGGTTGCGCGATGTGTTCCTCTACACCATCGACGACCTGGGCGAGCTGGTGCGCCAGGGCATGACGCATCGCAAGCAGGCGGCGCTACAGGCCGAGGCGATCATCGAAACCCGGGTCGATCACTTCATGCACTGGCTCGCGCGGCGCAAGGCGGTTCCGGCCATCCGTGAGTTGCACGACAAGGCCGAAGTGCTGCGTCAACTCGAATGCGAGAGGGCGCGGCGCATGCTCGCCAGAGGTGCCAAACCCGAGGAGGTGATCGATGCGCTCTCGCAAGCGCTCACCGCCAAGTTCCTGCATGGTCCCACCCAGATGCTGCACGACGCCGCAACCGACGAGGCAGCGCACGCGGGAAACGACCAGGCAAGGCCCGGGGCGCCGCGGGCCGAACTCCGAAAAGGCGAGCCACGTCCCGAGCCTCAGGGCTTCGTGCGGGGCGTCCCCCGCCCCGAGGGAAAGGGCGAGGCGAAGTCCACAACGAGCGGCGAAGCCGCTGGGGGCTCGCTGAGCGCACTGCAGCAGGTGGTTGACAGGCGCTGGCTACCCAAGCGGGCGCACGGCATCAGGTTTGACAGGTAGCGCCCACACCCGGGCCTACCCAGAGCAGGCCATCCGCGGGGGGGTCATCCGCGAGCAGGCCATCGGCGAGTGGGTCATCCGCGGATGGGCCGCTCACAATTCGGGTGCCGGCCGGGCGGCTGCCCGCTGGCGGGTGGATTCGGTGCGCGCCCGGATCGCGCCGGCTGCATCCCCCCGAACTCCGGGATATAACCCGCAACCCATGCAGGCGTTGCTGTGCGGGAAACCCTCACTGCAGCAGGAAGGCTTCGATGTCCTGGAATGCTCACCGAAACGGGAAAACGGCGATGCTCGGGGGATGATCGCTGAATCATGAAAACGTCGATGTTGAACAGGCTCGAACAGCAGCAGGAGCGGCTGGCCGACGTGAACCGCCTTCTTTCCGGAGAGCAACTGCTGCGCGATCCGCAGGCCTTGCGCCAGTACCACCGCGAACATGCGGAACTGAGCCAGTTGGTCGAACATTTCGATGCCTGGCGCAAGGCACTTCGCGACCTTGAGGGTGCCCGGCAAATGCTCAACGATCCTGAGCTCGGCGACTGGGCCAGGGAGGAGGAGCAAAGCGCACTCGCGCAGATGGCCGCGCGCGTCACTACCCTCGAACGCCTGATGCTGCCGCGCGACCCTAACGACCCTCGCAACGTCTTTCTCGAAATCCGCGCGGGCACCGGAGGCGACGAGTCCACGCTCTTTGCCTCCGATCTGCTGCGCATGTACCTGCGGTATGCGGAGCGTTGCGGTTGGCGAAGCGAAATCATGTCGTCGAGCGAATCCGAACTCGGCGGCTACAAGGAGGTGGTGGTGCGCATCGAGGGCGAAGCGGTATATGCACGCATGAAGTTCGAGTCGGGCGGCCACCGGGTGCAGCGTATACCCGTCACCGAGTCGCAGGGTCGCATTCATACCTCGGCGTGTACTGTTGCGGTACTGGCCGAGGGCGAGGAGCTTGGCGATGTCCATATCGACCCGGGCGAACTGCGTATCGACGTGTTCCGGGCCTCTGGCGCAGGTGGTCAGCACATCAACAAGACCGAATCTGCGGTGCGGATTACCCACTTGCCCACCGGAATCGTGGCCGAGTGCCAGGATGACCGGAGTCAGCACCGCAACCGTGACAAGGCGATGCAGGTGCTCGTGGCAAGGATCCGCGACCGCCGAGACCGGGAAGCGCAGGACCGCGAGTCGGCGCATCGCCGAAGCCTCATCGGGTCTGGCGATCGCTCGGAGCGCGTCCGCACCTACAACTACCCGCAAGGCCGAATCACCGACCACCGGATCAACCTGACGCTCCACCGCATCGGGGCGATGATGGACGGCGACCTCGATGAACTCCTCGATGCGCTGGCAGCGGCCCATCAAGCCGACCTGCTCGCCAGGCTCGACACTGAGCAGGATTAGCGCGCGCAAAGGCCCGACTGCAACATGGTGCAGTTCTGGATTCGGGTTTGGGGCTGGCCTGCCCAGGCGGTGCGCGCCCCGGTCAGATTCTGTTTCTGAATGGGAACGGCCTCCTCCATCGCGGATGCGCTTCGGGTAGGGTGGGCATCGGTGCAGGATGCCGCCCCATGTGCGCCCGCATCGGGCAACTCCGCAGCGCACCCCCACTGCATGCGCATCAGCCGCCTCGAGCGCCTCGTGCTGCTCGAGCATGTGCTCGGCCGACCGCGCGAGTGGTTGATCGCACACGCCGGCGATCCACTTGAACCAGCGCTCGCGGAGCGCTTCGAGGGGCTCCTTGCGCGGCGCAGGCGCGGCGAGCCGATCGCCTATCTGGTCGGACATCGCGAATTTTTCGGTCTGAGCCTGCTGGTTGATAGCCGCGTGCTGATTCCGCGACCTGAAACCGAGTTGCTTGTCGAGGCTGCAATCTCGTGGGCACCTGAAGCGGGCGCGGTCCTCGACCTGGGCACCGGAAGTGGCGCCATCGCGATTGCGGTGGCGCATGCACGCCCGGACCTCGCGGTGTCCGGTAGCGACATCAGCGCCGGTGCGCTCGCGCTCGCCGAGGCGAACGCCCACCGACTGCTCGCGCACCGTCCGCGTTCAGTGCACTGGTTGCAGGCAAGCTGGTGGGAGGGGCTGCCACAAACCCGATGGGGCGTGGTGGTTGCCAACCCGCCTTATCTCGCGAGCACCGATCCGCACCTGAAGCGCGGCGACCTGCGCTTCGAGCCGCAGGTCGCTCTCAGCGACGGAGACGATGGACTCAGCGCGATCAGGGCAGTGTTGCGCGGTTTTGCGCAGAGGGCAGATCAGGGCCTGATCGGGGCACCGGGCTTGCTTTTTGTGGAGCATGGGGCCACACAGGCTGCCGAAGTGCGCCGTATGGGCAAAGCGCTGGGCCTCGAGGTGCGCGATACGCTCCGCGATCTGTCGGGGCTGCCCCGGGTGGGGTGTTTGGCCGTTCCCCTGCTGCGGGGCTGAAAACCCCCGGATGTTTCGGCGTGCGATTGACGCTGCAGCGCCGGAGTCCCTAGAATTCGGGCTCTGTTCTCAAAGGCGACGTTCATGGACGCAAAACAATTCATCAGTCAGACGGTAAGCGAACACCCGGTTGTCCTCTTCATGAAGGGTACTGCCCAGTTTCCGCAGTGTGGTTTTTCCGGGCGCGCAGTCCAGATCCTCCGCTCGGTTGGGGTGAAGAATCTTGTCACGGTCAATGTGCTCGAAGACGACGAAGTGCGTCAGGCGGTGAAGGAGTTTGCCAACTGGCCAACGATCCCCCAGCTCTATGTGCATGGCGAGTTCGTTGGCGGCTCCGACATCATGCAGGAGATGTTCCAGTCGGGCGAACTTCAGAAAATCGTAACGGTTCCAGCAGACTGAGGTTGCCCGGGGCAAGCTCCGTTGCTCCATCGATCAGAACCCAACCGCCTGTCCGTCGCGGCGGTGGTCCGAGCCGCTGATGTAGCCTTCTGAAAGGCTTCCGAGGCGCGCCACAGCCTGCGCGCTTCCGAATTCGAGGGAATCGGCCGGCATCACCTGCGGTTCGTGGCCCAGTTGCCTCAAGCCCTCCACAACGCCGCCTGGCATGTGGGCCTCAACGATCAGCTCACCGTTGTCGAGGATACGCCATCTCGGTGCGTCGGAGCATTGTTGCGGACTGCAGCGGTCGTCCACGAACGACATGGTGAACTGCACGTGGCCCTGGGCCTGCATGTTTGCACCCATCACGCCAAAGGCCATCGCAGTGTCGTTCTCACCGCGAAGGAAGGCAGGAATGATGGTGTGGAACGGGCGCTTGCCGGGAGCCAGCGCATTGGGGTGACCGTCCTGCAACGAGAAGGCATGGCCGCGGTTGTGCAGCGCGATCCCGCCCGGCGCCACCACGCCGGATCCGAAACCCTTGTAGTTCGACTGGATGAGCGAAACCATCATTCCCCGGGCGTCGGCAGCGCACAGGTACACCGTGCCGCCCGAGGGCGGTTGCCCAGGGCTGTAGTGTCCGGCTCGCTTGCGATCCACCTGCCGCGCCCGCGCCGCGAGATAGCCCGGATCGAGCAGCAACTGGGGATCGAGTCGCATCGACGAGGGATCGGCCACATGCGCATGGAGATCGGCGAAGGCCAGTCGCATGGCTTCGATCTGCAGGTGAATCCTTTCGGCAGACAGGCGCGGATGCGCGGCAGCGTCGAGCCTGTCGAGAATACCGAGTGCCATCTGCGCGGCAATCCCCTGGCCGTTCGGCGGGATCTCGTAGAGGCGGTGCCTGTGATAGTCGAAAGCGAGGGGCTCGACCCATTCGCAGCGGTGCGCATCCAGATCCGATTCCTCCAGTGCGCCCCCCGTCTTGCGCGCAAAGGCAGCCATCGCCGCGGAGAGCTCTCCCCGATAGAACGACTCTCCATAGCTGAGCGCAATGCTTTCGAGGGTGCGGGCCTGTGCGGGAAACCGCCAGATTTCTCCCGCGGAAGGGGCACGTCCGTCCACGGTGAAGGACTCGCGAAATCCGGGGTACCCACTCAAGGGGTCGATCGAGTCGGCCCATTGGCGCGCCACCACCGGCGTCACTGGAAAACCCTCGTCGGCGTAGCGGATTGCCGCCTCGAAAAGTTCGGCGAAAACAAGCTGCCCGTATCGCTTCGAAAGTTCTGCCCAGGCCGACACTCCACCGGGCACGGTCACCGATCCCCAACCGCGCTCGGGCATGCTCGAGCGTGCGCCGAAGTGCTCGCGGGTCCATGCTGCGGGCGCACGGCCAGAGGCATTGAGTCCCCACAGGCGGCCATCGAGCCAAACCATCGCAAAGAGATCGCCTCCGATACCGTTCATCGTGGGTTCGACCACCGTGAGCGTGATTGCAGCAGCCAGGGCGGCGTCCACCGCGTTACCACCCCTGGCGAGAGCCTGCAGCCCGGCCTGCGCCGCAAGCGGCTGGGAGGTCGCAACAATATTGCGTGCATAGATCGGCTTCATCCTGGCCTCGGTCCCCTGGGTTGAACAATGCTTGACGCGCAGTGTGATCCTCGGCGCATACCTCATTTCCTGGCCGCCGGAAGCACCCCTCTCGAAGCGGCGAGGATAGCGTAGCGGCGTCGATGCGGCGGCGCTGCCTGATGCGCAGGCCCGGGGGATTAGAATCACCGCATGTCCATTCGCATCGTCGTCGCGATGTCCGGGGCCAGCGGCGCTGTGTATGGCTTGCGCCTCCTCGAACTGCTGCGCCTTCGGGGGGTATGGGTCGATCTGATCGTTTCGCCGGCCGGCTGGCTCAACGTGGATCAGGAACTCCCCGGTCGGCGCGACGAAATCGTCGCTCTGGCCAGTGAGCAGCACGCGTTTCGCAACATCGGCGCGTGCATCGCCTCGGGATCGTTTCTGCACGACGGGATGGTGATTGCGCCTTGCTCGATGAAGACGCTGGCCGCGATAGCCCACGGGTTTGCCGACAACCTGATCACGCGCGCAGCGGATGTGACGCTCAAGGAGCGCCGCAAGCTCCTACTTCTTGCGCGCGAAGCGCCGCTCAACCTCGCGCACCTGCGCAACATGGTGGCGGTTACCGAGATGGGTGCGGTGGTCTTTCCGCCGGTTCCTGCCTTCTACCACCGACCCGAGAGCATCGACGCGCTCGTTACCCACACCTGCGAGCATGTTCTCGATCTGCTCGGTCTTGCCAACCCGGACTCGCCACGCTGGCAGGGACTCTCCCCCCTTGCAGCACTCAACGCAACGTAGCGCACTGGCGCGCTGCGCCGCTTCCACCTGTTCACTAGCCCGAAACCCCTGACTGCGAACCGGTTACTGCGAAACCCTTGATGCAAACCCGTTCACGCACCCCATCCAACGCCACCCAGAAGGAAGAAATCATGCGGATTCTTGCGCCGGTCGACGGGTCCAGGACTGCACTGAAGGCGCTCAGGCACGCCTGCAAACTCATGCGCGGCTTCCCCGGGCTGAAAGTGACGCTTGTCAGTGTTCACGACGACGTTGCGCTGCGCAACGCCCGCAGCATCGTGGGGTCGAAGGCCGTCGACGAGTACCTGCACAAACTCTCGGAGAAGGATCTCGATGCCTCGCGCAAGATGCTCGACAAGGATGCGATTGCCTACACTGTGGAGATCCGCACAGGGCATGTGGCGCAGGAGATTGTGCAGTTGGCCGATTCGGAGCATTTCGACCTGATCGTGATGGGCAACAAGGGGCGCAGCGCCTTGCGCGACCTGCTGATCGGCTCGGTGGCCCAACGGGTGCTGGCGCAGGCAAAAACGCCGGTCCTGCTCGTGAAGTAGGCTGCGGCGCGCGAACCCGGCTCACCAAGGCCGCCGCGGATTCCGGGCACGGCGGCGTTTCCATGCGGACCGGTCAATCGACGCTTGCGCCGCTTTGCTTCACCACGGCCTCATACTTCGCCAACTCGGCCTGCAGGAATCGCCCGAAAGCCTCCGGCGTGCTCGGTAAGGGCTCCGCCATCAGTGCTGCAAAACGCTGCCGCGTGTCCTCATGTGCCAGGGCCTGAACGAAGACCTCGTGGAGTTGCTGAACCACGCCAGCAGGGGTGGCCGCAGGCGCCACCAGCCCCCACCAGGTGTCGACGGCAAAACCCGGGAAGAGTTCGGCAACCGCCGGGATCTCGGGCAGGAGGGGACTTCGGCCCTGGGTTGTCACGGCAAGAGCGAGCAATTTGCCACTGCGGATGTTGGCCGCAGCTGTGGCGAGATTGTCGAAGTTGAAGTCGACCTGTCCCGCGAGCAAGCCGAGCTGGGCCGGAGCGCCACCCTGGTAGGGGATGTGCACTGCAAAGATTCCTGCACGGGTCTTGAACATCTCGCCGGCCAGATGGCCGGCGCTGCCCAGACCTCCCGAGCCGTAGTTGAGCTTTGCCGGATTTGCCTTGGCGTACTTCACAAAATCGGCGAGCGAGCCGATTCCGAGCCTTCGGGCGGTTTCGGTCGTCATCACAAGCACGTTGGGCACACGCAGGATCTGCGTGATCGGCGCAAAGTCGCTCCGTGCGTCATACGGCATGCGCTTGAAAAGCCATGGGTTGACCGCATGCGTGGCGGTTGCGGCAATGCCGATCGTGGCGCCATCAGGGACTGCCCTCGCCACTGCAAGCGCGCCGATGTTTCCGCCCGCACCCGGCCGGTTCTCGACCACAACGCCCGGAAACGACCCTCTCACCCGATCGGCCAGCACCCGCACGCTCAGGTCGATCGGACCACCGGCTGCATAGGGCACGATGATCCGCAGCGACTTCGTGGACAGCGTCGACGGCGTTGCCTGCGCAGCGCCCGATCCGGCCTGCGCGACGACTCCACCGTGGGTACCCGCCAGCAGCGCAACTAGCAGCGGCCTGGCAAGAGTGCGAAGGCAGTCACGCCTCAGAGCGGTTCGAAGCATGGGAGCAGGGCCTTTGCGTTCACAGTTATCGGTTCTGGACAACTCCGAGCATAGCGCCAAAGCGCGCGCATCCCGTCCGGAGGGGTGGGGTGTCAGGCGGGGCGGTGTGTCAGGCGGGGCGGTGTGTCCGGCAGGGCGAGGTGTCCGGCAGGGCGAGGTGTCCGGCAGGGCGAGGTGTCCGGCAGGAAGGCGGGGTGTCAGGCGTCACGCAGGTTCTCGTCAACAAAGCGGCGAAAGAGCTTCATCACCGGGGCCTCGGTGCGGCCCTTCAGGGTAACGTAGGCGTAGCGCG